>JAIPGJ010000001.1 GCA_021736185.1 Fidelibacterota bacterium
AAAATCTGCTGAAGCTTTCAATTGCTTGCCTTCATTTTGGATATTGACTCGCATGTTGCAATTAGAACCCGCCCCAGTATATTTCATTGTTCAAAATAGTTATTTCTAAGGGAGAGGTTGTTTCACTAGGGCACAGGTTGTGTTTTAAGTGCTAGGGTGGCATCCTTTTTGCGGCAATCCAGTGGACTGTTCATCAAACCCAAACTAGAAATGAATTGATTTTTCTCAAGCTTTAGTAAATCAACCCATAACAGAAAAAGTCTAAGTTACTGACAATCAATCTGTTGCTGGGTTTTTTTTAGAATAAATAGTTGCCGATAAAGACTATTATTATCATCAAGATATTCCAAACCATAGGAATGTTGAGATGGTGTTTCTCAAACGTAGGAAAAAATGAAATTAACAATAGAAGTTAACATGGAGGAAAAAATGAGTAGAAAAATCAGTTACTTAGCCATTCTGATGATGGCACTGATGGTTATGTTTACAGTGAGTTGTGAGGGCCCAGAGGGTCCTGCTGGTCCTGCTGGTGAAGCTGGTCCTGCTGGTGCTGATGCCCAGGTAACCTGTTTGTCTTGTCACAACGACGCCACAATGCTTGACAACCAGTTTGAAATGGCTCGTTCACAGCATGGACTTGGTGACCTGGCCGTTGATTATGCCGGTGGTCGTGCCTCTTGTTCATATTGCCATTCACACGAAGGATTTGTGGAATGGGCTACTACTGGAGAAAATCCCGGTAACTATACCACCCCATCCCCTTGGCAGTGTTCAACCTGTCATGGTCTGCATACCACCTTTGATGAAACATTTGAAGCGGATACAGACTACGCACTGCGTAAAACCAATGCTGTTACAGCCATTTTTGACGCAACAGTCACCATGGACGTGGATGCCAGCAGTAACCTTTGCGTGAATTGTCACCAGGCTCGTACGAACTATACTGCTATGATTCAAGAGGGTGGTCTTACAGCTAGAATCACCAGTACCCATGCTGGACCCCATCATGGTCCACAAGCCAATCTGTTGCTAGCCAACAATGGCTCAAGTGCTGGTACACCTTTCAGCGCCCACCTGGGAGCTGGTTGTGTGGGTTGCCACATGTACGAGACCACTGGCGACGAAGAAATGAACGTCAATGGCGGACACACCTTCTGGGCAGCAGCTGAGAAGTGTAACGCCTGTCACGAAGGCCCAGATGTTGTTTTCGATGCCAGTCGTGATGCCGAATTCGAGCATGAACCATACTATGACTACAAAGGTTTCCAGACTGAGATCGCAGAAAAGCTAGAAAACCTCGCTGGTCTCCTACTTGCAGCTGGTGTTTTTGACAGTACGCATACTGTTGTTCCTGGAACTTATTCCATAGCACAATATAATGCTTTCTGGAATTATACATATATTGCTGAAGACCGGAGCCATGGTGTTCACAGTCCTTATTACGCCGAGGAATTGCTGAACTCAGCTATCACCGGTTTGGGCGGCACACCATAAGCTCAATTCTTATCTGAAAAAAACCCCACTTCGGTGGGGTTTTTTTTTACTATCCGTCGTGGAAGCTCTGGCTTTGGTCATCGCCGCTGAACAGACATATCAAACCGGTTACAATGCCAAATCTCCTGCATTTAAACCATTTGATTTTATGCGACACTCGTCTAAAATTAAGCGTATGTAACCCTGAAACGAAAAATGGATAAATCGCGATGACAAAATCTTTGATTGTCGGCTGTATTGTAGGTCTAAGCATCCTTCTATCTCCACTGAACTTGATTGCTGCAGATGGAGATGAAATTCCTGAAATTCCTGAAAACATATCACTGGGAGTATTGAAAAACATTTTTCAACCAGTGAATTTCCCCCATCGCGATCATGCCCACATGTCAGAAATGGGGGCGGGATGTGTGACCTGCCACCATTATGCGGCAGATCAAATTTATGATCCCTGTGCTGATTGCCACACCAATGACCCTGAAGATCTGGGCAGCGGTATCCCATCATTGAATGCAGCCTATCATCGCAAGTGTCTGAATTGTCATCGTGGCTGGAGTGAGACCAATGTTTGTGGTACCTGCCATGTCAAAAGTGATCCATCACCCAGCCCAGCCATGGCATCCACCCAGCCCAAAAAGCCCATCAAGTCTCCCCAGATGGTAAATTATATAACTCCCAAAGCGGATGGTGGACCACAAGTAAGTTTCCGTCACGCTGAGCATGTCGAGTTGTTTCGATTTGACTGTGCGGCTTGCCACACAGATGAAAATTGTGTCACCTGTCATGGACCACAACAGGTGCAGGATGTTTTTACCGGGAGTGCTGAAACCCATCATTTCCCCTGCAGCAAATGCCATGCTGTGAATGACATGCCTGGTTGTGAAAAATGTCACCGACAACAAGCCTCAAACGGTTTCACCCATGACATGACCACATTTCCTTTGAAAGCCTTCCACGCTTCCCGCAATTGTACGGATTGTCATGATGCCAACACATCAGTGAAAAAACTGGACAAAACCTGTACCCATTGTCACCAGAATTTTCAACTTGGCAATTTTGACCATGAGGCAACCGGATTGGTTCTGGAATTAGGCCATGAGGAATTTGAATGTTACGAATGTCATGTGGATGAAGATTTTAGTCAACCACCATCATGCTACGAATGTCATGAGGATGAACTGAAATTTCCCGATGACCTGCCCGGGACTCGTGTGGATTAACTTAGAATATTTGAGATTTACACATCATCAGTGTGAAAAACGGGACCGTCTCAGTACATGAGATGGTTCCGTTTTTTTTAGCCAGGGATCTATCTACGCTCACAGAGCTTCGATAGATAAATTTACACTCGCCTCTGCTCGTTGAGCTACGTCGGGCAGGCGGATTTTCACTGATAGGGAGAGGTAATGGTTACCCAGGCAGATGCAATTTGGATTGTGTCTTGCTGAGCTATCCCCATCTCAACCCAACCCCAGTTTACTCTACACCTTTATACCCCTTATACCATTACACCCTTAAACCCTCGACATTAAAAAAAGAGACCGCCCTTTTGGGACAGCCTCTATTTCTTATTACAAGTTATGGCAAGCGTAACACAATTTTTCTCTGGGTAGTCTCAGGAAATGCTGATTCTCTTCACTCCCAGCATACACCACTGCATCAATCCCCAATGATCCATGGATATAGTGACAGGTGGTGCATTGGATCTCATTTTTCTGAGATAATGGCAGTTTGATATTATAGCGTTTCTGTGTGCTCTCGTATTGCTTGAGCGTGGCCTTTTTGGAGGCGGGAATATTTTTTCCGTAATGATTTTGTTCATGGGTATGCAAGGCATGACATTTATTGCAGGTTGACCGCATGTCTCCGTGCAGTTCTGCAGCAATCATGGGGTGATCTGTGGCTGTAGGTTGACGCGAATGACAATGGAGACAGACCGTGCTGTTAATACTGCCATCTTCCCGAAGTTGCTGATGTGGATTCACCTTGGCATAATTCTCAATTGAATGACAGTTATAGCAAAATTCTAATTCCCTGCGGTAGGGTCCTCCGCGTAAAAAGGCCCGGTTTGATCTGGTTTGTTTGCTAGCTGCTTCATGGCAGGTAAAACAGGTCAAATCAGCTTTTTGGGAAAGGGGGAAATCCTCGGGGATTGACATCTGGGGACTCTTTGGATTCAGATTAAACATGGGATGAATTAAGGCATTGATACCATCTACAGAGTGACATTCGCTGCAATCCCATTTTTTGCTGAGTCCTTCAGCATGGGGGTTGGATTTACCAGAGTAAGTGGTAGTTAGTTGTGCTGAAATAGTACTCACACTGAGTACAGAAGCAACAATGAGGGGGAAGATTTTATATGGCGACAAACTCGAACTCCTGTATGGCAGGTTAACAAATAGTTTTCTATTGCGAAGGTCCAGACGGAAGAAATATACATGCTCTCAACGGGATAACAACTTGGATTGTCTTTTTCAAGCATGGTCATCACCGAGAAACCCGCCTTGGGTGACGAGCGCTTTGGCCATCATGCCTCAGGTCATTTTATTGCTGCCCTTGAGGATGAGCAAAGCTGACCCATAAAGGATCATTGCTACGCCTAATCCTGCCCTGAAACCAAAACTGATGATGATCAAAATAGTTATTGTGGATCCCAGCACCGAGGCTGCTCCATTGACGGCAAAACTCCAGTCCACCAGTGGACCCACATGTCGGACGCCTTTGGGAAAGGGCATCCCCATAAAGAAACCCAGCGGACTGACCACCAGGACGGTTGCCAGGATGCGCATCCCCTGTTCATAGTGACCAAATAGCATAACAAAATATCTAAAAAGGATGATATCAAGAAAGAGCCAGGCTATAATGGCCAGAAAGACCATATTTGATTCAAATACGGAAGAATAACGACTTCCAATTCCTGAGCTGATGAGCAGCGTGACCAGAATGGCTGCCACACTGTAGACTGAGGGTCCCACCAACAGGGTATACTGCTGCATAAGAATCAGCTCAACGGACATATAAGCGATACCGATGAGCGCAAAATAGGCGAAATGTCTGAGAGAAAGATGAGGTCCGGCTCTGAAATAGGGGATCAGGGTGATGGGGAAGATCAGCAATAGAACCACCAGGATGATGATCAGTACAATCAATTTTGTCAGGGGGAAGCCTCTGAACTCATAGGGCAGCAATTGAGCTTCCCTGTCAAAGCTCAAATTTTTCCATAGCCCCATTTGAGCAGCAAAGGGTCGATTGTCACTGTTGGGAGAAATATCTACGGCCAGAGAATCTGCCACTTCTTGCCAACCCTGTTCCACGATTCTCTCGTAGATATTATCCTTAAGAGAGTCTACAGCTGGATAGACGAGATGAACATCCTGAAAATTCTCGCTGCTGATGTCCCGCAGGGCAATCTGTAAGAAATCAGTTTCCAGGGGTCGTTTTGACAGTAATAAAACCTTCCGACGCATGCTGGGCAAATTGTACACGGCAATATGAGATTTGGGATGCTCAACTCCAAGTTTATCCAAGGCTAGGAGTGCTTCGCTCACCAGTCGGGGCATATAAAACTGATGTTCCATCATGAGGAATCCCGAATCAGAAAGAGCGATCCAGTAATCCTGGAAGGCTTCCGTGGTGAAGAGGTAGTTTTCAGCCAAAGCAAATGACCCGGAGGCCAGAGCCGCAAAGGTGTTGGAGCTTAAGGAGTAAATCACATCAAAACGGGAGGAGTGCCGACGAATAAAGGCCCGGGCATCTTCAGAGATCACCGTCACTCGTGGATCATGATAAAATTGGCTGGTGTAGGTCGGTAATGTCACCAATTCTGACTGAAGCGTATCAGTATAGGATCTCAGATAACCCTCAGGATCGCCCTCTAGAAGCATTTTGTTGAACCAGGGGTTGACCTCTACCGCATAAACCTCAGTCGCTCCCTGGGCCAGGGCCTGTAGAACATCAGCACCACCACCAGCCCCCAGAGAGAGGAAGTGGCAGGATTCGAATTGTCGAATCAAATCACCTGCCGGGATGCCCCACAGATCCTCTGCACCACTATCGGGCAGTGAAAAATCACCATCGAATTTATAGACTGGGGTATTGGCAGCATTGTCGATGACCATGCCACGGGCTTCATCACCAGGATAGGCAAACATCTTGACCTGTGCCATGGCATCCCAGTGTTGATAAATGCTGGGGAGACGTTCGGGTTTGCTTGACTTAAGCAGGATGTGACCGAAGTAACTGGTCCCCATGGCCAGCAGAATCAATACACCGGGAAGCAGCTTCCATAATTTAGGGCTATTGATCAAGGCGGCGATAAAGATGGGAATACTGATTAAGAAGCTGGCAACAGGGGTGCTGAAAACATTCATGGCCAGGATGGCACCAATCACTCCAAGGCCAGCACCTAGAAGATCAGCCATATAGAGTTGGGATATGTTGGAATGAAAGCGTTTAAAGAGGATGGCCAGAGCAATGCCACTGAAATAGAAGCTGGAGCTGAGAATAATAATGACCAGTATGAGTTTGCCTAACATGGCCCAGCTGCCAGCCAGGGCTGAGAAACTCATCCCCAGACGATAGACCAGAGGGGGACCCACCAGGATCATGATGCCACCCACAAGCAGGCTGTTGCGCAGGCTGCCCAGGCTGTCTACTTTTGGGAAAAGCCGCAGGGTGAGGCCTCCAAGACCCAGACCGAGAATGGCCAGGGAGAGTACCAGAAAGGCGAAGGTATAAAAGAATTCCGCTGCCAGAATTCGTGTCCAGATGAGCTCAAGCGATAATAGTGAAAATGATAAAAGCGCGATGGTGTAGCTATGTTTGCGATCCATATTCCCCTCAGACGTCAAGTTTTCTTATTCAGTGATGGTGGTGGTCAATTGCGGCTGTTTTCCCAGAACCAGTATTGGATTGAAATTATAAATGCCAGGGAATAATGGGCAGTTGGATCGGTAAAAGGCGCCAATATTCTGTGGATGGCTTGGCCCGACTGTCTTGTGTCAATGAGACCGGATGAGGGTTGAATAGTTGGGATCTAGAGAATCTGAATACAATCCTTCCACCATTTTTCGGCTTTGTAATTTTCCAGAATAATGGCATTAATGATGCAATTTGCATCGGCGATGGCATTGATTATCTCCACTTCTCTAAAATTGATACCCATTTCCACCCACAGCAGATCAAAGTTCTCTTCACTCATGTTGGCCACCGCCGCCGCTGCGGTAAAGGCATAGGCCAGATCCGAGCCACTTTGAGTACGGCGTCCCATAATCTTTATTTTCAATGTGTGTCCCAGCTCGGGATGCTCGAATACATCAACGCTGACAAGTTCCGGACCGCCGCGATTCAGCTTAAAATATTGCCCGATACAATGGGGAATTTTAACATCCTGAAGGTGGGCTGAAAGCAGCCAGGGAATGAAGAAAATGCTCAGGAATAAATGTCGATTTTTGATATTCAAGTGCCCCCTTGAAACGTCAGCTCAAATGATGCGAGATAGTTTATACCCGGCTAGTTTATCTGAGCTCTATGGAAATTGCAGACAATCCTGCCACCATTTTTCGGTTTCGCAGTTTCCAAAAATAAGAGCATCTATGGTGCAATTTGCCGGCGCCAGTGCCAGGGTCGTTTCCGAACCTTTAAAATTAACATCCATTTCTACCCACAGCAACTCAAAGGGCCTATCCGCCATATTAGCTACGGCAGCAGCTGCCGCAAAAGCAAACGCCAAATCTTTTCCACTCTGATTACGTCGGGCAATAATTTTTATTTTCAGCGTCCGTCCAGACTGGTGATGATTGACTACTTCAACGGAAACAAGGTCGGGACCTGTACGGCACATTTGAAAATATTTTTCTACTGTACTGGGGATTTTTACATCAGGAATTTGAGCCAAAACGAGCACAGGGAATAAAATAATTATCGTGAGCAATCCGCGTGAATTCATAAAAAGTACCCCCAAATCAGATCTGAGTAATTCTAAATAAAAATTTAACAATTTTACGACTGATGAACAGGCATTTACAAGTCAATTGTTTTTAGCGATTTATTAGGACTGATTTTAATCTGCAGAATTTCAGCTCTCAAAGGTTGAATGACACCTGCCTCCCCAAAAATATGAATCGATTCAGCTCCTGGGTCAAAATTCAAATGGTGGCAGTCAGATACGACAGGAGGTTGCGTGCGGCTATCCTCTATCTTGTGAATTCAATATAAGTTTTGTGTGTATTGACTCGTATCGGAATCGTTCAGTGGTTGTTGAATGGGTCAAAAGGGAGCTTGCAAGATAGAAAAAGAGTCAAGAAATATTCCCGCAACCATTGATCATCTGGAGTTGAAAACGAAAAGAGATAATCCATTGTAAAATTTGTTGAAAATCGTATAATTATTTATCATCAACAAATAACAGATTCGGGGGAAATATGGAGCTAAAAACACTCTGGAGCAGTTTATCCGCAGGATAACTGTGATCATCTCACTGTTCACCCTCGGGATGATACTAGGACTTTTTCTCAAAAATAATCAACTCCTGCGCCGAGATGTTGAATCCAGGGCCAAGTCCAACTTTGCTAACATTCTACTCACCAGGAGGTGGAATGCTAATTATCATGGAGTGTATGTTGAGAAAACGGAAGGAGTTTTATCAAATCTCTACCGGAAGAATCCAGATATTACTGGCTCGGATGGAACCGTATATACTCAAAAAATCCGGCCCTGATGACCCGGGAAAATTCAGAACTTGCAAAATGTGAAGATGAAACGGTGATAGTCAAATATGCTGATCAAGCCCTTTACGCTGCCAAGGGAAAAGGTAGAAATCAGGTTCAGATATACAGGCCAAAATCTACCTAGTATTAATTGGATCAGAATTTGTATATTTCAGAAGATGATTTGAAAAAGATCTAATAAAAATTTTTGATTAGTTAGAGGGGTACATATGAATTCAGTAAAAAGCGTTTTACTATCCATCCTGTTTGTCACTACCAATGTATTTGCCATTGCTCCTCCAAAACCTGGCATCCAGGTGAATGAGTTCTTTGCCCGGGACCAGGCGCGCTTTGCTGAATCATATGCAAGCTCAAGTCTGGCTCAACGCATGCAACAGCTGAAATCATCCAGTCTAAGAACAACCAGCCTGATCACCTTTCCTGTCATGCTAGGCCAATACTCAGATGCTAATCATCAATTCAGCCTTACTCAGTTGGATTCCATGCTCTTAGGTGATAATGCAACAGGATCGCTGATTGATTATTATGCACAAGTCTCCTATGATCAACTAACCATCGAAGCCACGATGTATGCCTGGCAAACCTTGCCAGGCAATCAGGCATATTACGTTGGCAATGATAATGGCGGTGAAGGTGAGGCTGCCAGATTTTGTTATGATTTGGCAGCAGCGAATGATGCCACCCTTGATTTTTCACAATATGATAATGATGGCCCCGATGGTGTTCCCAACTCTGGAGATGATGACGGTTATGTAGATGTAATGGTGGCCGTGCATTCAGGTGGTGGAGCTGAAACTGGAGATGACGACAACATCTGGTCGCACCGCTGGACTCTCAGTGGCGCACATTATTATTATCCTGATATGATGCCCTATAGTTACTATGAAACCAATGATGTCGCGGCCAACGGTGGTTTTATCAAAATAAATGACTATATGATCCAACCTGAACAATATGGCACCGGTTTGCCCAGTGATCCCATTATTGCCATTGGTGTGTATTGCCACGAACTTGGCCATGTCCTCGGTCTCCCCGATCTCTACGATACGGATGGTACATCAGCCGGTATTGGAAATTGGGGCGTCATGTCTGGTGGTTCATATGGTGGTGATGGAGCTCATCCCGGGACACCAGCGCAAATGTGTGCCTGGTCCAAAGAATTTATGGGTTGGCTGGATCCAATTGTGGTTAGCGCTGATATCTTTTCCCAGGACATTCAGGCAGTTGAATTTAACGAGGAAGCCTATAAGATTCATATTACCGATGATGAATACTACCTCATTGAGAACCGCCAGCAAATTGGCTTTGACCAGTATTTATTCACTAGCGGAATATGCATCTGGCATGTGGATAATACTGTTCAGAAGAATACCAATGAATTCCATAAAAAGGTGGATCTGGAAGAGGCAGATGGGCTCACCCAAATGGATGACGATGTCAATCGTGGGGATGATGGGGATCTATTCCCGGGTTCAACCGTCAATCGTCGTTTTGGGTCAGACACGACACCCAATTCTACTGCCTATAGCGGCATGCCCTCCGGTTTTAACCTTGAAAATATTAGTAATTCGTCTGCGACCATGACTGGTGACTTCATATTTGATGATCCAGTTGAAGCTGGGGGAGACGTTGTCTTTGCTGAAAGTTTTGAGAGTGGAATGCTTCCCAACCATTGGGTTGCACTCGATGAGGATGGCGATGGAGAGAACTGGCACGTCCAGTCAGAGCCCTTCACCGACGAAGATATGGCTTATCTGGGAAACAGGGGTCTCAGATGTATGAGCAACAGCACAGCCAGCAATGACTGGCTCATTACCAGTCTGAGTAATTTGTCGCTCAGTGGCGATATCGCCTTCTCCTTCTTGGCCCGTTCACGATCAGATGCAAGCCCTGGGGACTTCAATGTGCTCCTGTCAACCACGGGATCCGATCCTACTGATTTCACAGTGACATTAGCCAGTGTCAGCGCAGCTTCCCCCGACTGGACCTACTATGCCTATGATCTCTCAAGCTATGTTGGTCAGCCTATCTATCTGGCCATCCAGATGGTAACTGTAAATGGAGACTATCTCTACCTGGATGACTTTCACCTGATCACATCTGAGCCTGTACCTGATCCAAGCCTTACTCTCTCCAGTAATTCCCTCTCCATGGTATTGCCGCCAGGGGAAACCGGGGCACAGGATTTATCTGTCAGCAATGTAGGTGAGCTGGGTTCATTGCTGACATATGATGTGTCATGGGAATATGCTGCTCCAGCCATGGCACGGCTAAGATCCAGTGAGGTTCCAATCAGTTTGGGAACCCGATCGACCACGCGCATAACCGAGCCTGAGCCTGCGCTGGAACCTGTCATGAATCCACTGGATAACCGCGAGCAGTTCACTATCAGCTATCATGGGAGTTCCGCCTATCTTTTTCATCTACCAGACCAATACGGTGCTACGGAATTTGCGGTGAGATTCACCCCTGAGACGTATGTCAACATCCTGGAAGGACTCAGGATTGTGTTTAATGGTGTGGTAGGTATGCCTGATGCCACCATCCATGTCTATTCAGATAATGGATTCGGTTTCCCCGGGACCGAATTAGGTACTGTCATATTAAGCTATGCTGATATCACGCCAGGTTACTGGCAGGTGGTCAATTTATCTTCACTTAATCTCTCTTTCGAGGCTGGGGAAGATTTCTTCATTTCCTATTCAGTCAATGGCGGAGTGTATGGTAGCAGCGAAATCAAAGCCCTTGCAGATGCAGGAGGTATGGGTCTAAACCGCTCCCTTGAATTTGATGGGAGTAATTGGGGATACATGCAAAACGATTGGGGCACCGACTATGAATTTCTCATGGAGGCCCAGGTTTACTATACAGATGAAGTAGCACCCACATGGTTGTCTGTTACGCCCACAGCAGGTGCAATCCAGCAGAATGAAACTGACGTGCTCACCGTTCAATACGATGCTACAGATCTGGTTGCTGGCACTTATCATGCGACCATAAGCCTCAATCATAATGCCTCTGCATCCACTGATGTGATTGATGTAAGCTTTGTGGTGGACCAGAATATGGTTATCACTGCGCTGACGCCCTCCCCGGGTAGTGTGACCACGGATGAAGGCCAATCCATTCAGTTCCAAGTGGAAGCCCATGATCCAGATGGGCATGACCTGGCCTATTTATGGGAACTGGGCGAACAGACAGTCTCAACCACTACCTCCTACCTATTTGAGCCAGGTTTTGATGCATCAGGTGATTATGCACTATCACTTCTGATCACAGATTCCTTTTCCGATAGGGATACAACTTTTACCTGGGATATAACGGTTCAGAACGTCAATCAGGCTCCCTTACCTTTTGCTCTCCTGACACCATTGGAATTAGATACTGTTCACACTTTGACACCCCACTTCCTCTGGGTATCAGCTCAAGATCCAGATCCTGAGGATATAATTAGTTATCACTTGATCCTGGGACGCCCTGGTGCTCTTCTCGATACCATTGATGTGGGAACAGATACCAGTTTTATCGCCGCCACAGCGCTTCTGGACAATACCCACTATCAATGGGATGTGATTGCCTTGGACCCCGGCGGTCTTAGCCAGGAAACCAGCAGCGGCTTTCAAAACTTTGTCGTGAATGGGGTCAATGATGTTCCAACCGACTTCCAGCTTATTGCGCCGGTTGCTAATTTAATGGTGACCAGCTTAACACCGGAATTTTTGTGGTTTGCCTCTGCGGATCCCGATGATGGTCCTTTTCTGTCCATTCGCTCCCAAGGGCAAGAAGACCTACCTCAGGGGAATTCCGTTCGCTTTATCACAGGGTATGAACTGCAATATGGTCTGGAACCAGACTTGTCCGATGCCGTCTCCGTTGTGGTGCCAGACACAAACTTCACGCCTGAAACTGTTCTAATGGAAAATCAGGATTATTATTGGACAGTTTCTGCCATGGATGATTCCAGCAGCATGACACCTGCAGATACGGCCCATTTCTGGACCAATAGTGTGAATGAGGCACCAGCCCAATTCCTAATGCTGGAACCGACAGGGATAAACCCACCTGAAATCACCACCCTAACACCCACGTTCAGGTGGAATTCTACTTCTGATCCTGATATTCATGATGCCATTATTTACCGACTCAGTCTTGGGCAATCAGCTTTGGATATGGTAGAAGTATACGCAGGCACTGACACCAGCTGGACATTGAGTACCGCCCTGCAAGATAATGCATTCTATTCCTGGCAAGTCTGGGCTGAAGATCCATCAGGTGAATTAACAGCAGGTACGAATAATAATACAGCGAACCCCGCAGACTTCATTGTCAATACCATGAATGATGCACCTGAACCAGCCACGCTCATTTATCCAGATTCTGCAATTGTTATCAGCAATACACCAACCTTTAGCTGGCTGGCGAGTTACGATCCTGATCCGGGTGAGATGTTGGAATATGAAATGCATTGGTGGTATACAGGAGGTGAGTGGGATTCCCTTATCACCACCGAGACCTCTGGGACTGTAACCAGTCCACTCACCAGAGAAAATCTGCAGTATTTTTGGCAGGTTATCAGTATGGATGATCAGGATGGAATCGCCCAGTCCAGGGACGGTGTATTCTGGCTTGATACCCTTGCTGAACCCCCGGGTGAGTTTTCATTGATTGCCCCAGCTGATGGCAGCAGTGGTCTGGGTACACGACCGGAGCTGACTTGGGAAGCATCAATCGATCCTGATCCATTTGATACCATTCAATATATTGCCTATATCGCCACTGATTCGCTTATGGAAAATCAGATTGAGGAGATTGCGTTGACAACTGAATCTTCTACGCCAGACCAGGATCTGCAAAATGACAGCCGCTACTACTGGCAAGTTGCTGCGATGGATGAAGATTCTCTGGTGACATTGTCAGAAATCTGGAGTTTTGATGTTGGCTATGTGGCGGTGGATGGGATCAACCTTCCCCAGGAATTCAGTCTGGACCAGAATTATCCGAACCCCTTCAATCCTATGACCACCATTAGATATGGAATACCCAACAGTTCAGATGTCAATTTGGTCATCTATGATCTGAGAGGTCGGGAAATCAGGCGCTGGTCTCAGATGGCGCAGAACTCAGGCTGGTACAACGTGGTTTGGGATGGTACTAGCCAGGATGGCGTGCTTGTCCCCACAGGCGTTTATCTTGCCAGATTTCAAACGGAGGGTTACTCTCACATGATTAAAATGGTCTATTTAAGATAGTCATAAACCCAAGCTCAAGAGTTGAACACAGAAGCCCCATCCAGGGGCTTCTGCATTTAAACAAGAGTTGTTTTGTGAGTCTGTCCAATGATTATGTTATCGTGTGGTCTAAAATCATGTCCGAAAGGGATGGAAACATGCAAGCATTAGTCTGGAATAATCGTTTCAATGTTGGGATTCGAGAATTTGACCAACACCACAAGATTTTATTCGAAATGGTGAATTCGCTAATTATCGCCAAGGAAGAGAATAGTGGTCCTCAAGTCATTAAAAATTCACTTGAGCAGCTGCATATGTATACCATTTTCCATTTCACTGCCGAAGAAGCCATGATGAGACATTTTGAATTTGATGGCCTGGATGAGCATGTGGCTGAACATGAAGCGCTCCTCCAACAGGTGATCGACTATCAAGACAGAATTGCTGCCAATGATGGTGTGACCATAGATGAGATGCTTGAATTTCTTGCAGGATGGTTAATAGATCACACCCTGGGCTTGGATCAGCTTTATGGCCCATTCCTCAGACATCGAGTTGAATAGCCTTGTTTTAACATAAGGTCTGAATCCTAGATGGATTCATCATCCTGAAAAATTTCCTCAATCGATAATTCAAATAATCTGGATACTTTGAAAGCCAAGGGTAAACTGGGATCAAATTTTCCAGTTTCAATGGCGTTAACAGTCTGTCTTGAAACCTCCAGGGCCTCGGCCAGTTGAGCCTGTGTCCAATCCCGCTCTGCGCGCAGTACCTTCAGTCGATTTTTCATCGATAGCGCCTATTCCCGGTAAAAACACCAATAGCATAAGCAAGGGACATTAAAACGACCAGGTGTGAAATTTCTGGCTGAAAGCTTATGAGGTGTATGTCTTCTAATAGTTCATAGCTGAGTCCTGCCACAACTCCAACGCTCAGGGACAACGCAGTCGCCTCAAGTTGGATTTTTTGTTGCAGGTCATCAAGATCTCTCAAGTTCAGCTTATTGGCGTGTATCCAGCCAAGGCCTGCGGCAAGGTTCACCAGGAGCGCTAAAATGCTGGGTAAGGTTGCATAATCCCAGGCGAACTTGGGGCCAAATGCGGCAATTGCCAAGGTTATGACCCAGGCCGTTGTCCAGTATCCAAGACGGAGGGTATTCTTTTTTAATCGGGTTGTCCAGTTGCTGTTTTCTGTTGCTGGTGTATTCATAAGTATGGTTCCTTTGTCATAATGTTAAGTGTGCTTGACTAATCTAGAGGTGAATATTCAAAAGTCAAGCATCCTTTACAAAAAGAATGGTGTGCTTGATATTAATTGTTTAACCGGATGCCAGCAACAAGCCCATTAATTGATTACCACCTCAGCTATGTTATCATTAGCTTTCTATCCATGAGAATGCTTAAACGACTCCTCCTGTTTATCACTGCGCTAATTGCCTATGTCATTTTACGCGAAATGCTCAATTTTTATGTCCTGGCTCATACGGCAAGCCCCTATCTGGGATATCTTGTTTTAATAATCCTTATTTCTGTTTTATTCTATTTTGTGGTTATCCCGCTCTACCGAATTAGCAGACTCAGCGGTGATCCTGGACCCGTTCGGAAAAAGCGAAAAGAAGCCGAGCTTATGGAAATGCGTCTCCAGCGCAGAGCGAGTAACAAGTTTCTGAAGGACCTGGGATATGTGATTCCAAGTTCAGGGACAACCCTTGAGCGTTATGAGCTTTCAACAAAGGAGCTGTCGCTACGCTGTGACGAGATCAGACGAAAATATGTTGTTCATTTATTTTACAGCAGTGCCGTATCCCAGTATGGCTTTATTGACGCGATTCTCATCTTTTCAGCCAACGTTAATCTGATCAAAGAAATTTTCACCCTCTACACAGGCCGCGCTTCGGGTAGAGATTTGTGGCACATCATGAAACAGATATACTATTCCATTGCCATTGGAGGGTCTGAAGGGGTGGAGTTTGCTGTGGAAGAACTGATCTCCAAGATGGGCTCGGATACCTTGAAAAGTATTCCCTTCTTTGACAAGGTCATGGCGTCCATTGCCAGCGGTTTTACCAATGCCGTTTTGTTGTCACGGATATCTTTGATTACAGAAAATTACTGCAGAATGACTTATATCGAATCGACCCGCGATCTCTCTCCTGATCCCAGACAAATTCTGTCTTCAACCAAATCTATTGTGCAGGAACCCATTCGTCATATTAAAGCGCAGCTGAATGATATCGCCAAACAAAAGGCCATCGATTTCTCTCGCTATGCCCTCAACCCAACCCGTACGGTGATTGAAAAGGCCCTGGATAAATTCACTTCCAAATCTGAGGAGGAAAGTGAAGAGACTCAAGCAGTGAAAAGCAGTATTGCCATTGGTTTGAATCCATTGAGATTATTCAGCTTCCGACGACTCCGTAAATCCAAAAAATAATCGCACACCATTTTTACAAAGAACGAAACGAGGTAAACGAATTATTATATAGTCATTCGTTCCTTTCGTTGTAAGAACTTGTTGTAATAGTTTCAGGCGGAGATTATTCATTTTGGTTTAGATTGGTATGGCTTGAATGGGCTGTTAATCAGACTGTGGGGAAGACAGATATCAGACAACTACCAGCTATAAATTGTTCACAAAAATGCGATTGCTGTTGCAGCTTGAAAATTTGTGACTATTATAGTCACGTTAGTATGAGTTACTCTGAACTATTCTGCCAAATTTCTATCCTAAAAAATGCAATTATTTATTGAGGTATGCCGTGGCTAGTGTAAACATTCATCAAGATACTGATCCCCAGGAAACCAGCGAATGGCTGGATTCTCTGGCTGCTGTCTTCGAAGAAGCAGGCGTGAATCGCGCCCATTTTCTTGTCAACGAACTGATTGATTATGCCAGTCGGCATGGAGTGCGACTTCCTTATAGTCCCAACACCTCTTATCTGAACACTATTCCTGTCTCACAACAGCCCCAATTCCCCGGTGATCGGGACATTGAGCGCCGTATCAAATCAATCATACGCTGGAACGCCATGGCCATGGTGGTTCGCGCCAATAAAGCCAGCGATGGCATCGGTGGACATATCTCCACTTACGCCTCCTCAGCCACCTTGCTTGAGATTGGTTTTAATCATTTTTTCCGTTCAGCCACTGATGAGTTTGGTGGAGATCTAGTCTACTTTCAAGGTCATGGTTCTCCGGGAATTTATGCCCGGGCCTTCCTGGAAGGTCGCCTCAGCGAGCAGGACCTGGCCAATTTCCGTCGTGAATTAGCAGATGGTGGTGGTCTCTCCTCATATCCGCACCCCTGGTTGATGCCTAATTTCTGGCAATTCCCCACCGTATCCATGGGTCTGGGACCCCTGCAGGCCATTTATCAGGCCCGTTTCATGCGCTATATGGAAAACCGCGAACTGATTCCCAGGAGTGATCGTAAAGTCTGGGCTTTTCTCGGCGATGGGGAAATGGATGAACCAGAATCCCTGGGAGCCATTACCCTGGCTTCACGGGAAAAGCTGGATAACCTCATTTTTGTAGTGAATTGCAATATGCAGCGTTTGGATGGCCCTGTCCGCGGTAATGGCAAAGTCGTCCAGGAACTGGAAGGCGCTTTCAGAGGGGCTGGCTGGAATGTCATTAAAGTTATCTGGGGTTCAGAATGGGATGAACTGCTGGCCAAAGACAAAAATGGGACCCTGGCCAAGCGCATGGAAGAAGTGGTGGATGGAGATATCCTCAAGTATATCGTTGAGGGAGGTGCCTATATCCGTGAACATTTCTTTGGAGCCTATCCGGAACTGCTGGAGATGGTGAATCATCTCAGTGATGAGGACCTTGAAAAATTAAAACGTGGGGGACATGACCCTGCCAAAGTCTACGCCGCCTATGCAGAAGCGCTGGCTCATGTGGATCAACCCACTGTAATTCTTACCAGTACGGTCAAGGGTTATGGAATGGGCGAAGCCGGTGAAGGTAAAAACATTACCCATGGTCAGAAAAAATTGAACGAAGAGGAACTAAAGGCGTTCCGCAGTCGTTTTGGAATACCGATTTCTGATGAAGAAGTGGTGAAGGCTCCTTTTTATCGTCCGGATGACAACTCAGAAGAAGTCAAATATTTAAAAGCCCGTCGTGAAGCATTGGGTGGGCATTTTCCTGCTCGTCGTACCTCAGCAGAGCCTACTGAAACTCCCGAATTATCAGCCTTTAAAGCTGCTTTGGAGGGAACTGGCGATCGAGCTCAATCCACTACCATGGCTTTTGTCCGTATTTTATCCATGCTCACCAAAGATAAAACCATGGGCAAGCGAGTCGTTCCCATCGTTCCTGATGAAGCCCGAACTTTTGGTATGGAAGCCCTGTTTAGAAGTCTGGGTATTTACTCCAGCGTAGGTCAGCTTTACGACCCGGTAGATTCAGATCAATACCTTTATTATCGCGAAGATATCAAGGGACAAATTCTGGAAGAAGGTATCACCGAGGCCGGGTCGGCGAGTTCCTGGGTTTCAGCAGCAACCTCCTATAGTACTCATGGTGTCAATATGATGCCTTTTTATATCTACTACTCCATGTTTGGATTTCAGAGGGTCGGTGACATGTTCTGGTTGGCCGGTGATATTCGCGCCAGAGGTTTCCTCCTGGGTGCCACAGCTGGAAGAACAACCCTGAACGGTGAGGGTCTGCAACACCAGGATGGCCATAGCCATCTCGCTGCAGCAACCATTCCCAATTGTCGGGCTTATGATCCAGCTTACTCCTACGAGATTGCCGTGATAATACAACATGGTATGAAGCGCATGATGCAAGAGCAGATTGATGAATTTTATTATCTCACTCTGGAAAATGAACCCTATATCCACCCCGCCATGCCCAAAGGCGCTGAAGAGGGGATCATTAAAGGGATGTACCAGTTATCCAGCACAGGAAAAGCCAAGGATGACATGCATGTTCAATTACTGGGATCAGGAGCTATTCTTGGAGAAGTTATTGCAGCTGCCGATATGCTGAAAAAGGAATGGAAAGTTACCTCAGATGTCTGGAGTGTAACAAGTTATTCAGAATTACGATTGGAAGCTCAGGATGCACAGCGCTGGAACCGTCTCCATCCCACCGAGGCCAGGCGTAAAGCTTATGCCTGCCAGCTCATGCACGATAAGGTGGGGCCGGTGATTGCAGCTTCAGATTACATCAAACTGGTTGCCGAGCAGATATCCATTTTTATTGATAAGCCGTTTATCGCCCTGGGTACCGATGGCTTTGGCAGAAGTGAATCCCGAGAAAACCTGCGTAAGTTTTTTGAGGTTGATCGTTATTCCATCGTTGCTGCAGCACTGTTTCAGCTGCAAAAACTGGGTATTATTAAAGGTGAAGTTGTGGCTAAAGCCATCAAAAAGTATAAAATCGAAACAGAATCAGACAACCCAGTGAAGCGCTAGCAGAATCGAAACAATTAAAGAGAATTGATATGCTTCGACCAGCTCAGCAAGACATACCAAGAGATTTAGTGCAATAATATTATCTCAAATTGAAATTGATTGAAGAAAGATAAAATCATGCTAAAAGAAATAATCATACCGGATCTAGGGGAAGGCATTGATAGTGTTGAAGTAGGGGAGATCAATGTCAAACCCGGTGATCATGTAGATGTTGGTGATATTCTGGTCATCCTGGAGAGTGATAAAGCCTCCATGGAAATTGAATCCGAGTACGCCGGCACCATTAAAGATATTCGCATTAGCAGCGGTTCTGAAGTCAGTACCAATACCATTCTGGCTACCATTGAAGCAGATGAGACGGAAGCAGTAGCAGCGCCTGAACCAGAAGCAGTCAAAGCCGAAGAAAAACCAGTCAAAACCGCAGCTCCGGCAGCTCCAGTTGAAGAAGAAATGCCCAAAATTCCCATTGAAGTTCCGGTTACCAAGCGTCGGATCATTCCTGCCAGCCCTTCCGTTCGCAGATTTGCCCGTGAATTGGGTTGCGATTTAAGTCAGGTCAGTGGTACCGGCCCCAAAGGTCGTGTCCTCAAGGAAGATGTTCAGAATTATGTCAAGGGACGTCTCAGCGATGCTCCCGGTGTCAATTTGAGCCGACCTCCTCAAGCTGAGATCGATTTCAGCCAATGGGGTGAAATTGAAAAGGTCCATCTGAGCAAGATACGCAAAGTGACGGCTGTCAACCTGCAGCAGGCCTGGCAAACCATTCCCCATGTCACCCAATATGATGAAACAGATATTACAGAACTGGAAGCCTTTAGAAAGATATACAAGCATGCCGTGGCCAAAGACGGAGGCAAGCTTTCCATATTACCCTTTATTATGAGGGCAGCAGCCAATGCTCTCAAGGAATTCCCGGATTTTAATAGCTCACTGGATGTATACGGCGAAAACCTGATCCATAAAAAATATATTCATCTGGGGATTGCAGTGGATACCCCCAATGGATTGGTTGTGCCCGTCATTCGAGATGTTGACCAGAAAAGCTTGAGTCAACTCGCCGTAGAGTTGGTTGATGTGAGCACCCGGACCCGTGATCGTAAAATCAAGCCAGCTGAACTGGTTGGTGCAACCTTTTCCATTTCAAGTCTTGGCGGCATTAGCGGAACCGGTTTTTCACCTATTGTCAATCCGCCGCAGGTTGCCATCCTGGGTGTTTCCCGCTCGAAGATCAAACCAGAATACGATGGTTCGGACTTTCAACCCCGACTTATGCTGCCTTTCTCACTGTCCTATGACCACAGGGTTATCGATGGTGCCACTGCAGCCAGATTCACAAAATTTATCGCTGATGAATTAAAAGCGATCAAAAATTTATTTTAGCTTCAGGAGATTTAAATGTCTAGTGCTCTTCAGGCCGATGTGGTCGTTCTCGGTGCAGGACCAGGGGGTTATGCTGCTGCTTTTCGAGCTGCTGATCTGGGTAAATCCGTCATACTCATTGATAAGGATAAAACACTGGGAGGTGTTTGTCTCAATCGGGGCTGCATCCCTTCCAAAGCCCTTCTCCATCTTGCCCGCGTAAAGTCAGAAAGTGCTGAGGTAAAAAGTTTTGGACTCAATTTTGCCGAACCGGTATGGGACCTTGAAGCCGTCAAACAATGGAAAAACGAACGGGTTGTCGGTCGCTTAACCAAGGGGATAGCTGCCCTGGCAAAAGCCCGCAAGGTTCAGGTTGTCACCGGCTCGGGAGTTTTCACCTCGCCTACAAGTATAGAAGTAACTCAAGCGGATGGGGTTGTGGAAGTCGTTTTCGAAGACGCCATCATTGCCGTTGGCTCCCATCCCACAAAAATCCCTGGCTTCCCTGAAGATCCCCGGATTATGGATTCCACCTCAGCCCTTGATCTTGATGGCATCCCAGAAAATCTGCTCATTATTGGTGGTGGTTATATTGGTCTTGAGATGGGTACCATCTATTCCGCCCTGGGCTCCAGGGTCACGGTAGTGGAATTTATGCCCAATCTTCTGCCTGGTGCTGATCCTGATGTTGTTCAGCCCCTGGAGAAACGATTGAAGAAAGAATTTTCATCCATTCAGACCGGAACCAAGGTTTTGGGGATAAAACCCCACGATGACTATTTGGAAGTAAGCATTGAAGGCAAAGCCGGTCCAAGTACCGTGCAGGTCGATAAGGTTCTGGTAGCGGTGGGTCGTCGGCCCAATACTTTTGGCAGTGGCTTTGAAACCATCGGTTTGGATATCGACGAACGTGGATTCATCAAAGTGAATGAAAAGCGCCAGACCAATATTCCTCATATTTACGCCATTGGGGATATCACTGGTGATCCCATGCTGGCTCACAAAGCCACCCATGAAGGCAAGGTGGCTGCTGAGGTTATCTGCGGGCAACCCGCTGCGTTTGATATTTCCATTATTCCAGCAGTGATCTTTACTGACCCTGAAATTGCCTGGGCTGGTCTGACTGAAACACAGGCAAAGGAGCAGGGCATAGAATATGATAAGGGTGTTTTCCCCTGGTCTGCCAGTGGCCGAGCACTGGCCTTGGGGCGCACTGAAGGATTCTCCAAGGCTCTGTTTGACAAGGAGAGCGGAAAATTAATCGGGATGAGTATCGTGGGAACCAATGCTGGTGATCTGATTGCTGAAGCGGTTCTGGCCATGGAGATGGGAGCTGATGCTGAAGATATCGCCCTCATCATACATCCCCACCCAAGTCTATCAGAATCCGTTGGGAATGCAGCTGAGATCGTAGCTGGCAGTATAACTGACCTTTTTTCCCCTAAGAAATAATAGACTGAGGGAATCATGCCAGGCTTCCGGATCGTTGAAATTGAGCAATGGGAGCGGAAGCAACAATTCCAGTTTTTCAAGAATTACGACAACCCTTTCTTTGGGTTGGTTGCCGATATTGAGGTTAGCAGACTGCTGGAGTATACGCGGACCCGCGGTCACTCCTTTTTTGCTGCCTATCTGTATATTTCTCAGCTTCAGGTAAATAAGATTAAAGAATTCCGCTACCGAATCCTGGATGATCAAGTTATCGATTATGCCACAATTTCTGCCGGGTCAACCGTGCTAAAAGCAAATGATGTTTTCACTTTTTGCTATTTCGAATTCATGAATTCATTTTCAGCATTCGAGGCCCATGTCCTTAAGCAGATTGAAAGCTGTCGCCAAGCTGAAAGCCTGCTGGAAGACCATGATCACGATCTGGCCATGATTCATTATTCGGTGATTCCCTGGGTCCATTTTCGGGGTTTGAGTCATCCCAGGAACTACAGCTCAGGTGACAGTATTCCCAAGATCGTTTTTGGGAAATATGCCAGTGCCAATGGTTTAACAAATATGCCCATCTCAGTGGAAGCGCACCACTCGTTGATGGATGGATTTCATATGGGACAGTATTTTGAAGGCTTTCAGTCTTGTGCTAACTTCCCCGAAAATTATTTAGAGGGCTAGACGTGGAATATTGTTTGATTCAACACGGAACCAAAGCTTACGAAGCATCGCTGAAGCTGCGACATCAAATCCTCAGGGTACCCTTGGGTATGAATCTATATGATGGATCATATGATGACCTCAGTCAAGAATCCAGATATTATCATTTTGGTGCTTTTAATGAAGCCGGTGAATTGATTTCAAGTGTCATTGGTATTCCAACTGCCACCCACGAAGTTCGAATCAAACAGATGGTTGTTGCTGAGGGTCACCAGAACCAGGGTGTGGGTAAAAGACTTTTCATGGCCTTCGAAGCTTACTTGCTCAACCTGGGATTTCAGGTGTTCATTCTGCACTCTCGAAAGACTGCTCATGGTTTTTATCTGAATCTGGGCTACGAGATTGTTGGTGAAAAATTTGAGGAAGTTGGCCTACCCCATTATAAGATGATTAAAACCTTTATACCACAACCTGATTAAGAGAGTCACCCCGCAAAACTTATTTTCCCTTGCGCAGGGGGAAGAAATTCAATCCTCCTCCGCGTTTGGCACTATTACGCTTAGGTGAAAGGGGAAAAGTCCCTTCAGAAACCTTTTTAACATCTTCAATGGAATAAAAAGCCCTGGGGTTAAAGCGTGTTACCTCTTCGATGGTTTCTTGTAAATCCTTGCGAGCAATAATGCTAAAAAGGACTTTCACCGGTCCCTGGGCACCCATTCCATCGACCACGGTGATGCCCAATCCCTTCGCCCGGAAGAAACTCACCAAAGCATCTGCATTTTCACGGGTGATCACTCTCAGGGCGACCTTGCCAATGTAGAGGCGTCGCTCGATGGCAATACCGATATAATTCCCAGTGGCAAAGCCAGCAGCATAGAATACAAAATAGAAAGGTGAACTCAGGTTTTTCATAATACCTGAAATGACCACCAGCCAAATGAATACCTCAAAAAAACCTAGTACAGAGGCCAGGGTTTGTACACCCCTGGCAATGAATAATATGCGAATGGTGCCAAGGCTTACATCAATAATCCGGGCTAAAAATATAAGCACGGGTAATACAATATAGGCAAACCACCAGATTTCCAGCCAGGCTTCCATGTTCAACTCCATTTGAAATCAGTTATTTTACCAGAAGGCATTTCCCTGAAAGTTCTTGATTTCCCAGCGTCGCTTTAAATAAATAAACACCACTGGGGAGATTGTCAGCTTCCCAAGTGAGGGTCAGGCTGCCTTGTCTGGCATCCTGTTTTACCATGTCCACTTCTCGTCCATCAAGGCTGTAGAGTTTTAGCTCGAGAATACCAGCTTCCTGAATGCTGAACCGGAATCGGGTCGTCGAATTAAATGGATTGGGGTAGTGCTCTTCTAGCGTGAATGATTGCGGGCTGATACTGGCTGGGGAATCAATATCTGAGGCAATAAAGTTCACTTTAAAATCATCCAGATAGATCGTACCGGCATCTTTATTATTTTCATCGGTTTCAGCCAGATAAATTTTGGTCCAGGTGAGAGGGAAGCTGAGGATGGCATTGGGATTACCCCAGTATGGGACAGCATCTTCCAGCATTACTGTGACCTCTCTCCACTCGTTCTCCCAGTCAATACCAGGTGAGGCTGTCGTGAAGTCGAGGACGAATTTTTCATTCTGAGCGTTCTTAAACTCACCCCGTATCCAGTGTGCTGAGTTGTCACCATAAACCTGGAGCGAAACAGATTCAGGTGTACCTGAAATTTGGATATTGCAATCAAGGTAGAGAACACTGGTACCCCCTGTGGTCAGGCTGTAGTCCAATTTCCCTGAAGTTGGAGCAGATACGAATTGAGTATTGTCTGCTGTAAAACTACACGCTGCCAGGTTGATCCTTGCACCGCTGATGGTGAAGTTGTTGGTATTATCAAAACTATCGATAGTAACCGAGGTTGAGCTACCAATTGCCAGGGGAATTGTGGCGGTTACCTCATGAAAGGTGGCCGTGATTGTGCCTTCTCCAATACTTTCAGCTTGGACAACTCCCGTTGCAGAAATTGTAGCAATATCAGGACTTACCCACCAGGTATAAGCTTCAGGTTCAACATGGATCAAATTGCCAAAAGCATCTCTAGAGACTGCGGAAATCACCTGTGACTCACCGGGTTCGAGGACAACTGCAGCGGGCTGCAGCGAAAGTGTAGCTATGTCTGTGACATGGACCCAGGTGGTATCATGAATATCACCGCTACTCACGTATACATAACCCTCAGACTCGGTAGTGCTGGCTGAGAGTAGTCCGGTTGCGGAGATCGTACCGATGGTTGGATCGCAGGACCACTGCACAGACCCATCTGATATAGTAACAGGATTAAAATATTGATCTGTTCCGTAGACTGAGAATTGGAGCTGGGTTTCCACCAGTGTGAAAGTCTCACTCCAGGGTAGATTAATATATGCAAGGGAACCAAGGGGAGCTTTGGAAATGGCCATGAGTGCGTTTGCCACAGATCGCTCACCACCTGCATCGGATGGGCTATTGACAACATTGCCTCGGACAACCATAGTGGTAGAGCCACCGCCATCCAGGTTGACAGCTTGATAAATACCCCACTCCAACATATAATCTGCTAATTCAAAGAGACTCATGCCTACACTGTAGTCCCCTTGTCTTCCATCAACCGTTACAAAAAACACGGTTGTACTATCTTCTGAGAAGCCTACAGCTGTTCGGGGGTGGCGATCCTGTGCAAAGCTGGAGCCCACGGATTCTTCCACCCATTCAACACTGCTAACACCATTTCGAATAATTCTGGGTCCACCTCCCACTAACTGTGTCAGTGCATCTGCGCTTGGTGGTAGTGCCAGGTCAATGGTCAAGGTATCACCAACAAACATGGAATTATTGAGAAACGCTCCTGCCGTACCGTGACCTGAAAGCACTGCTCCTTCTGCTGATAAGGGGATGGTAGAGTTGCCATGTCCATTTGCCTGGATACTATCTTTGGCAGTGACCACAGCGAGCATGGAATTGCCAACGCCATGAGGTGAATTCACGTATTCAACTGTGATTTCAGATCCCCATTCGTTGGTACCTGTACTGGCCCCCATATAGCGATTATAGAGTACGAGCATGTCAGTATTCCTGACTTCGTTGACTCCATTGATATCAATTGAAAGGCTGTCCCCTTTGGATATTTGACCACTAAAAGTAACCACATCGATAAAGGGTTGTTTGTTGTCTGTAAGGGCGAATACCGATCGAATGTGAGGACGCTTTAACAAGGTCCCATTAATAATTTGAGAGCCAATACTGATTCCACCACTGGCATAAAAGTCAGCATTGATGGCACCTATGACTGTATGTCCGGGAGCACTCGATCGAGCAGCCATGGAGGATGTGCGCTCGTAGCCGGCAATATTATTACCTGCTTTTATGGTCTCTAGTGTGTTCATGGTGTCAGAGAGATCGATTTCCAG
This sequence comes from Fidelibacterota bacterium, assembly GCA_021736185.1. Lineage (GTDB taxonomy): Bacteria > Fidelibacterota > UBA8477 > UBA8477 > JABMPR01 > JABMPR01. The sequence continues at coordinate 25,789 of JAIPGJ010000001.1, forward strand.
AATTTGTAGGTGCCAGGGCCCACCAGGGAGAAAGGCGTGGTGATGGACAATGCCTGGACCAACAGGGCGACTGCTAAGGGTTTGCGCTTCTATTGAGACGAATGATAGTGCAATGATCATCATAAGCAGGGCTGTTTTACGCATGGATGGATCTCCGTTTCATTAATAATCTTTTCATATGTTCATTATTCATGGGGTTTCTGAAACCCTGATGTCAAGCTTAGGACAAAGGGATGCGTTTTTCTGGATAAGCGACATTGAAAGATCCTGTATCAGTGTGAATCCGTGGAAAATCGATTTTACCTGCATGTCGCGTCCTTCAGTGCTGTGAATATAACCTGGTAAAACTAGAGGTGTAGGGGTTTGTTAATATTTTGCACAAATTGATTTAGGTATGTATAAGTTGGAAAATGAAGCAATAAAAAGCCGTCGGTACGACGGCTTTTTATAGAACAGTTATGAAGCGTTTTTAAAAAGTATATATCAGATCTGCACAGATACCCAGCGTGCCATAGAGATCATTAAAAATCATTTGAGGACCGGTGATCCAAAAGGTGTTATTTAATAAAATATCCAACTGGAGATCCCCATAGTTAAAACCCATACCTGCGGTGTAATTGTAAACACCATTACCACCCAGTGAGAATGTGGAGTAGCTATCTTCATCATCGACACTGCCTGAGACATAAACACTCTTTGAACTGGTAAATCCCAGAGTTGTGATCTGTCTTTCCAGTCCAAATCTAAGGGATGCGTATTTCAAATTCGCTTCCAAACCCACATTGAAAATTGGGGCAACCAGACCAAAACTCATATCGGTATCTTGGGATTCAGACCCACTTATTTTATCCTCGTCTGCGACACGGGAAAAAAACAGGGAACCACCCAATCCATAAACGAGAAATATTTTGTCGTTTGCCAGATTCAGGTTATTGAAAACTCGGTAGGTTGAGCTGATGGAAAATTGACTGCCAGATTCATCTTCGAGCTTGGTGTTGGCATTGGTGTATTCACTGGAACTGCCCTGGTAACCCAGGCCAAATACGGCATAGCTGTGGTCAAAGAAAAATAGACCTTCGTTGGCCCGTGCTTTTACCTGTAGGGCAAAAGTGAGCTTACTTGCTTTTCCCTCATCTGTCCAACTGTTCCCCGGTGTTTCATAATCACCAGTAAAACTACCGTGGGGCGTTGGGAAGGTACCTATGAGATTATTAATATTGTCAGGAGTTAGACCGAAACTAAACGATGTTGAGAGTTCCATATCTTTCGTGTCCATACCATATTCAAGGTCAAGCATGATGTTGGTCTGGCTGAGTTTCTCCTCGCTGGTAGTAGGAGTAGTTTCCTTGTCATCGTTCACATCAGTTTGGCTGGTTATTCCAAAACGGACCCCCATACGGATTGCTGCCCGACCTCCAAGGCTGCGAATGATGTTGAAATAGTCATTTTGCTGAACGCTTCCTCCATAGAAGCCCCAGGAGTTTGCAGAATCTCCAACGACCAGCAAATAATTTGGGCTTGCCAGATGAATATCCTCAAAATATATCAGATTCATGTCATTGATTCTCTGCGGAAATAGCTGGATGGAGGCATCATCACCCGGGAGCATATATGGATTGTTTCCCAAAGCCTGGACGCGTTTGTCCGTGGCTAAAAGAGAACTGAATGCAACCAGCAGGATAAGACCCATTACGAGTGTTTTTTTCATGCGTTTACTCCCAAAAGATGTGTGTGTTAGAAATCTACTTGCTTACATGATAATACATAAAATTGTAATTCCCAAAGCCCGAAAATCAATATTTGAATTTGTTGTGACCCGCATCAAATGATGACAATATGCATCACAATAGATCAATAGTAACAGCCCTTTATGAAATTTTTTTTATTCAAAGAATACTGTATTTGTAACTACCGATAATCACATTATATTCTTCACGCAATTATTGAACAATAGAAACTATTAGGGATGAATTAAGTCATGAATTACTTCATGGATGCGTCTTTACACAATCAGAAAAATACCTGGTTTGTAACTACCACGTTGACCTGAAGTCAATTCGGAATCAGACCTTGTTAATCAGAGGGAAAGGGTAACTGAATGGGAACACTACTCAAAACCGATGAAGCCCTGAACAATGCCTACTCAGAAGAGTTGGCTGCAAGAGGCGTGTCGCGTAGAGATTTTATTAAATTCTGTACTGCGATTACAGCTGCAATGGGATTGCCAGTTGGAATGGTGGCTAAAGTTGCCGAAACGGTAGCCAATCCAAAACGTCCACCTGTAATCTGGCTTCATTTCCAAGAATGTACAGGTTGCACCGAGTCACTACTCCGTGCTACGCATCCAACTGTTGAGAACCTTGTTTTGGACTTGATCTCGTTGGATTATTCTGAAACGCTTTGCGCCGCTGCTGGCCATCAAGTGGAAGAAGCATTGCACAACTCTGTTGAAGCCAATGCAGGCAAATTTATTCTTGTCATCGAAGGATCGATTCCAACAGCTGAAAATGGTATCTACTGTAAGATCGGCGGTCGCACTGCCATGGAGATCATGGCAGATATTGGTCCCAAGGCAGCTGCTGTAGTTGCTATCGGCTCATGCGCAAGCTGGGGCGGAGTACAGTCTTCCGGTCCTAATCCTACTGGAGCCAAGGGCATTCATGAAGTATTTACGGATAAGCCTGTGATCAACCTTCCAGGTTGTCCAGCCAGTCCCTACAATCTATTGCAGACCGTTCTCTACTACCTGACATTAGGTAAACTGCCTCAACTGGACGAGAAGAACCGCCCCATGCTGGCCTATGGCAAGCTTATCCATGAGAACTGTGAACGTCGTCCACATTTCGATGCTGGTCGTTTTGCTCAGCAGTTTGGTGATGCCGGTCATCGCCAGGGCTGGTGCCTGTATAAACTTGGTTGTAAAGGTCCCGAAACCTACGCGAACTGTCCATCGATCCTCTACGGGGATGTGGGGTCAGGCGCATGGCCAGTGGGTACTGGACATCCATGTTTTGGGTGTTCGGAAGAAGGTGTCGGATTCACCAAAGCAATTCACGAACAAGCCGATGTATTTACGGTGCGGCCACCTTCCTTATATCCTGAGGTCGACACACCTCAAGGTAATGGGTTGGGAGTTGGCGCTGCCGCAGTGGTAGGCGCTGCCGCCGGTATTGCTATCGGAGCTTCCGTAGCTACGGCGAAGAAGACAAAGGAATCCGATCAATCCTCATCAACTGAATCCTAAGAGGCGTCATTATGCAAGTTGATAGAAGAGAATTTTTCAAAATCCTGTCCGCGGGTGCGGTTACGATGTCCAGCATCAGTACCGTTCAAGCTCGTAGCGTAGCGACACTTCCGCCAGAGGCTGAAGGTGTGCTTTACGATGCCACGCTTTGCATCGGGTGTAAATCATGTGAAGTGGCCTGTAAACGTAATAACAGCATGCCCATGGACTTTGGTTCCTATGAGGAAAGCCTCGGTGTGGAGGGTGTCTGGGATGCTCCCAAAAACCTGAATGCGAAGACATTAAATAAGATTCAGGTGTATCGAAATGGGAAAGCAACTACGAGAAATCAGGAAAAAGATGGCTTTTCATTCATTCGTCGGGCCTGTATGCACTGTGCCGATCCGGACTGTGCTTCTGCTTGTCCAACAACGGCCTTTACAAAAGACCCCAAGACCGGGATTGTCAGCTGGGAAAAGGATAACTGCTGTGGCTGTCGCTACTGCCAGATAGCCTGTCCATATGACATCCCCAAGTTTGAATACGATAAAGCTATTCCACTGGTCCATAAATGCGAAATGTGCTCCCATGTACAGGCTGAGGGTGGCATACCCGGATGCGCAGAATTCTGTCCAACCGGAGCCACGATCCATGGGAAGCTTACTGATATCCTGGAAGAGGCTAAGCGTCGTATTGCCCTGCAGGAAGGGGATGAATATCCCTATCCTACCGCGTCGTTGAAAGGCGTATATCGCCGTACCAGCGATAAAGATGGATCCTTCATTCAGGACGAAGCGCAGGATAACTCCTTTATCCAGCGTAGGCCTGTGGCCAAGTACATTGACTATATCTATGGTGAGCAAGAGAGTGGAGGGGCTCAGTACTTGATTCTCTCTGCAGTACCTTTCGAGAAATTGGGACTGCCCCGTCGCGGATTTACCTCGTCGGCTGTTCGCTCGGAAAATATCTCACACACGCTCTACAAGGGAATGATTGCACCGATCGCCCTCTTGGGTGGTCTGGTCTTCGCAGCTCATCGTAGTTCCAAATCACTAGCTGACGGCGAGGAGGTGGGTGATGAGTGATACTTATGCGCCATTAGGTGGTAAATTGTGGACAAAGCCCTTTTCCATTCTATTCATGCTGGCAGTGGTAGGCCTGGTCCTCATAGGCTACCGTTTTCTCTTTGGCTTGGGGGCGGTAACCAATCTCAATGACGGATATCCATGGGGTCTCTGGATTGTCTATGACATTCTGGTAGCCACTGGATTGGCTTGCGGTGGTTATGCCATGGCTATTCTTGTCTATGCCTTCAATCGCGGCCAGTATCATCCGCTGATCAGACCGGCCTTGCTGGCTAGTGTCTTTGGATACACGCTTGCTGCAGGTGCCATTGTCATAGATACGGGGCGTTACTGGAACCTCATTAACATATTCCTGCCGCAGACAAGCAATATTGGAAGTTCCTGGATGGTAGAGGTGGCCATTTCCATCTCAGCCTACATCGTCGTCCTGTGGTTGGAACTTTCCCCTGTGATGCTTGAGAAGTGGAACAAGACCAAACTTCGTCGGCGTGTACACCGTATCATGTTTGTGGTGGTGGCCTTCGGGATGCTTTTCCCGACGCTGCACCAGAGTTCTTTGGGTGGTCTGATGATTGTCGCTGGTGACAAACTGTCTCCCCTGTGGCAAACCAACTGGCTTCCGGCACTCTTCCTGCTTTCAGCACTCTCCATGGGATTTGCTGTGGTGGTTTTCGAGGCAATCTTTTCAGCCACGGTGCTGAAGCGACCCTATGAACAGTCCATGTTGAGTAAGTTAGCCGGGACCATTCCTTGGATACTCGGGTTTTATCTGATCTTGCGCTGGACCACCTTGCTGATCAACGGTGGTCTTAGCGACTGGGCACTGAATGCTAAAGGCATCATGTTCATTATTGAAAATCTGCTGTTCATTTATCCCTTCATTGTCTTGTTGAGCGAGGCGAACAGAGGGAAACTGACGCAGTTGTTTTATGCTTCCATCTCAATCCTGCTGGCAGGCGCAGTGTATCGATTTGATGCCTTCCTGGTAGGATTCGAACCAGGTGGCGGTTATGTCTATTTTCCAGCTGTTGCTGAGATCCTGATCACTGTTGGTATCATCTCCATCGAGCTGGTAGCTTACTTATTCTTTGTTAAACGTTTCCCGGTTTTACCGGTGCTAAAAGATGCCTAGGGAGGATTTCTAATGGCTAAACGTATTGTTGTAGATCCCGTGACCAGAATCGAAGGACACCTGCGCATCGATTGCGAGGTGAAGAATGGAAAAATCTCAAATGCCTGGTCATCGGGACAGATGTGGCGTGGAATCGAGACCATCTTGGAAGGTCGTGACCCCAGGGACGCCTGGGTTTTTACCCAGCGTATCTGCGGTGTTTGTACCACGGTACATGCCATAACATCAGTCAGAGCTGTAGAGAATGCCCTGGCCATGGAAGTGCCGTTGAACGCTCAGTATATTCGAAATATGATCATTGCGGCTCATGGTATCCACGATCATATCGTTCATTTTTATCATCTGTCTGCCCTCGACTGGGTAGATGTTGTCTCTGCCCTTTCAGCAGATCCTGCCAAGGCTTCCAAACTGGCGGAGAGCCTTTCTGATTGGCCACATAATGGGGTTCAGGAATTCAAGGCTGTTCAAGATAAGTTGAAAGCCTTTGTGGGTTCAGGACAGCTTGGCATTTTTGCCAACGGCTACTGGGGACACCCAGCCATGAAGCTGTCACCTGAGGTAAACCTGCTGGCTGCTGCACATTATCTCCAGGCTTTTGAGATTCAGCGCTTGGCCAACCAGATTACCACCATCCTGGGATCAAAGACCCCCCATATTCAGAATCTGGCTGTAGGTGGCGTTGCCAATCCCATCAATCCTGACAGTGAGGATGCTCTTAACATGGAGCGTCTGGCAGCGATCAAGACTTTGATGGATAAGCTGGAACAGTTCATTTATCAGGCTTATTTTGTTGATGTTACAGCGATTGGTGGATTCTATGCAGACTGGACTCAATATGGATCAGGTGTCATGAACTACTTGTCCGTTCCGGATTTCCCGACTGATACGAAGGGAACTCAATTCGGCATGCCCGGTGGATATATTCCCAACGGTGATGTGGGTGCCTTCAAGCCCATCAACTCATTCAACGACGCCATGTTTGAAAAAGGCGTTAAAGAAAGCATCAAGCACTCCTGGTATGATGGTGATCATAATCGACATCCATACAAGGGGGAGACTATTCCCAAGTATACGGATTGGGACGATGACGGTGCCTACAGCTGGGTAAAATCACCTACATTCAATGATCAGCCTGCTCAGGTTGGTCCCTTGGCCAATGTGCTAGGTATGTATGCCGCAGGTCATAAAACCACCCAAAAAGTGGCGAATCTTGCGCTGGAGCGTGTGTCGGCGATTGCCGGGACAAAGGTTGGAATCGGTGCCTTGCATTCTACAATAGGTCGCCATGCAGCACGCTGTATTCGTACGGCTGTTCTTTATGAAGAGCTTCAAAAGAACTACGATCTTCTCATTAATAATATAGCAGGTGGCGATATGACCACATTTAACCCACCTGTATTTCCCAAGGGTGAGCAGACGGGCTTCGGTTTTCATGAAGCACCTCGTGGTACCTTGAGTCACTGGGTGGTCATCAATAATGGTAAGATCAAGAACTACCAGTGCGTGGTTCCTTCGACTTGGAACGCCGGTCCTCGAAACGGCGATGACAAGCTGGGACCATACGAGGCATCCTTGGTGGGTAACCCCATCGCGGATGAAGAGAAGCCTCTGGAGTTATTGCGGACGGTGCATTCCTTTGATCCATGCCTGGCATGCGCCATCCATCTCCATGACAACGATCGCAAGGACATTGTGAAAGTCAATGTCCTTCCCTGACGTTGTTGTACTAGGACTGGGTAACCTGTTACTGCAGGATGAGGGCGTGGGAATCCACGCCCTCCGCATTCTGCAGGAGAATTACCTGTTTACCCCCCAAATTGAACTCGTTGATGGGGGAACCTCCGGCCTGGATCTTTTACAATTTTTCAGGCCTGAATCAAAGATGATCATGCTGGATGCCATGCTCTTTGAGCAATCAGCAGGCAGTATCGGTCGCGTGGAAAATGAGGATATTCACGCTCGCCTGAATACCAAAACATCTGTGCATCACTTGGGGTTGAGCGACCTGCTTGCTATCGCCAAACTGACGGATGTCACTCCCCGGGAAATCGTCCTTTTCGGAGTTCAGCCTGAAAGTATGGAACTGAAAGTAGAGCTCACAAAGACGGTGAATGATGCCATTCCAAAGCTTATGGAGTATGTGATTCAGCAGCTAGGGGAGTGGGATGTGAAAACATCCACCTTGAAAAATGAGGGAAAGGGAACCACTCAGGCAGACTGGTAGTGTGCGTTTTTTCAGTCGGTTCGGCTTGAATTTCGCCGTGCTATTTCATCACCCCGGCATGGGTTAACATGTAGGCGACGGCATCCTCAATATCCTTTTCAGAACACTGAGAACACATCCCCATAACAGGGAGCTCGCCATATTTACCGCGGTAGCCATGAACAGTATTGTACACGAGTTGGTCAAACCCCTTCTCAGCACTCTCCTGCCAACGGCTATTCTGATCTAAGCGATGTGCACCCTCGATGGCGCCAGTATGACAGAGCATGCAATTATCCTTGTAAATTTTCTCACCATTAACCAGGTCAGCATGGATATCATGCAAATTAAGTTCGCTTTTTGAGCTACAGCTGAAGATTGCTGCAATCATGAGTAAACTGGATGCTAAAAAAAGTGATCGATACATGGATTCCCCTCTCACAACTCATAAAGTGCAATGAATGCACTGAAATTTAAAATATCAAGGGTATTTTGAAAGCCATAGTATATCAAAAAATGAGGAGCTAATTCATTTAAGCCATTTCAAAATGTTTTATGTTCTTTATCTTAAAATCATGGAGCTTAGAAATCGAATCTGTCTGGATGGTAGATATGAGTCCCTGTTGGCTTGAATTTTGAAGGCATTCCAACGATGAATCTTTTCAAGAATGTCAGTTTGTTTCGTTTGTTGCTGCAGCTTATTGCTATCCACTCCTTCCTCGTTGGTCTGGGGCTGATCGTCCTTCCCTTTGGAGTTCTTTCCTGGTTTGGATTTACCGTAGACCCATATCGCTTCTTCTCCGCCCAGGGAGGCGTTTTCCACGTTGTGATGAGCATTGGCTATTTTCTTGCTGCACGAAATCCACGGGGGGAGAAGAATCTCATTATTTTCATCATCCTGGCAAAATGGATCGCTTTCTTTTTTCTGGCATTTTATTTTCTGTTTTCAGAAATGGTTCCAGTCATAGCCTTTTCCGCTGTGAGTGATGGCTTGATGGGCTTGATCGTCATGATGTTTTTCCTCGAATTATACACTCAGGAGGAAATGGATGGCTGACAAGCCCCTTCCCAGAATAGTTATCACTGGGGCATCAGGGTTTATTGGTAGCCACTTTGTAGAAACCTACAAAGATGAATTTCAAATATATGCCCTGGCCCGTCGGAGTCAGCAGGAAGTGGGTATCCCCAGACATAAAAACATCAACTGGATCCTGGTGGACATAGCCGATCGTGATCAGGTTCAAAGGGTGATGAGTGAGATCGAGACCAGCGGTGGAGCAGATTATTTTATTCACCTCGCAGCTTATTTTGACTTCTCTAACGAAGCGAATGCTGAGTATGAACGGACCAACGTACTGGGATCAAAAGTCATTTTTGAGGCGGCTTCAGGTCTGGGACTCAAACGATTTATTTTTGCAAGTTCACTGGTGGTTTCAGAATTTCCACGACAGGGGGAAAGATTAAACGAACAGAGTCCACTGGACGCCGATTTTCCCTATGCAGTTACCAAAAAAGCGGGCGAAGCCATGGCCAAAGAGTGGTCTGAATCGTATCCCTGCACGGTGGTTCGCTTTGCAGCAGTGTATAGTGACTGGTGCGAATATGGTCCCCTCTATAAATTTTTAGACACCTGGTCATCCAGTTCATGGAAATCCAGAATTCTAGGTGGCCAAGGGGAATCATCAGTACCCTATATTCACATTGTCTGTTTGGTGCGGATGTTAAAAACGATCCTCGACAAAACGGAACAACTGAAACCATTCGATGTGCTCCTTGCCAGTCCCGATGAAAGTACGAGTCATCAGGAATTATTCGACTTAAGCACCCGATTTGTATTTGGTGAAAAACGAAGCGCTGTTCACATGCCCGTTTCTCTGGCTCGGCTGGGTGTTTACCTCATGGATTTGAGCGGAAAACTCATCGGTCATCGTCCCTTCGAACGGCCCTGGATGATGAAATACATAGACGAACGTATGGATGTTGATGCTTCTTATACCAGGGATGAACTGGATTGGCAGGTGATTCCACGATATCGGCCCGAGCGCAGAATTCTACATGTGATTGAGCATATGAAAACTTTTCCCATAGAGTGGCATTCTAAGAACGTTCTGGCTCTGTATAAAACACCTGACAGGCCAAATCTGGAAATTTCTGAGGCACTTGCCCATCAGGAGGCTCAGATTCTCAGTGCCCTGCAAGTTCAAATTATGAATGTGGATGAACCCTGGCGATATCCATCATATAAGCAAATGGAACCGGAAAAATTGGCCTGGTATCTTAGCATTGTGTATAATTTGCTCAAGGTTGCCGTACGGACAGGTGACCGATTATCTCTGGCAAATTATGCACGCTTTATCGCTAGCATACGTATCCATGAAGGTTTTAAATTGCCTGAAGTCGTTGATGTTTATCAAACCCTCTCTGAGTTGGTCATCCAGCACCTGCTCGAATTTGATGCTGTCAAACATCTTGAGCAACGCATTCGCGACGATATTGACCTGACCATTCAGATGGCGGTGGATGAAATTGAAGACGCCTATGATAATGCTCATGCTCCAGCGCCATATATTCGATTTCATCAACGCTAGGCCGGTTATTCGCATTTGATTCTAAGGATCAAAGCTGGATATATAAAATGGGACATCCGCAGACAAATAGAACGGTCCTCATTACCGGTGCCTCGGGATTTGTCGGTCGGCATCTTGTAAAATATCTGTGCTCTGAGCATAAGGTCATCGCCTTTGCCCGGCGAACTCAAAAGGAAGTCGGTCTGGAACCACATCCCAATCTTGAGTGGGTTTTGGTAGATATCACTGATTCGAAACAATTGAAAAAAGCCTTTCTTAAGGCGACTACTTCACACCCCATTGATTTTATTTTTCATCTGGCTGCCTATTATGATTTTGGGGAGCAGATTTATTCAGATACCTATGAGAAAACCAATATTGAGGCAACTTATAACTTATTAGAATTGGCCAGAGCGGCTCATGTCCAACGATTTGTGTTTACCAGTTCCATGGTTGCCAGCAATTTCCCCCTACCCGGCGATCTGGTTAATGAGCGCAACCTGCCAGATGCTGAATATCCTTATGCCATTACCAAACGTCAGGGGGAAAAACTGGTCCAGGAATTCTCCCATTATTTCCCCTGCTCGGTGGTGCGGCTGGCTGCAGTTTGCAGCGATTGGTGTGAGTATGAACCGCTTTATCACTTTTTGAAAATATGGTTATCTGATCGATGGGATGCCCGTATTATCCCGGGTAAAGGAATGATGGCCATTCCCTATATCCATGTTTGCTGTATCATTTCACTTTTCGTCCAGATCATGGAAAAATCTACCGAATTGAAGGATTATGATGTATTTCTGGCCAGTTCTGATCAACCCGTATCACTGGTTGAGTTATTTAGATTTGCCACTCGTCATTATTATGGTGAGGAGCGACACCCTGTTTTTATCCCCGTTTTCCTGGCCAGGCTAGGTGTGTTTTTCCGCAATATCAGGGGCAAACTGATGGGGCAGCCTCCGTTTGAAAAGTTATGGATGCTGGACTATACGGATAAAGCATTTCCTACTGATTCATCTTATACCAGAGCAACGCTCGATTGGCAACCGAAAGCGCGGCACCAAATATCAAGACGCCTCCTTCATCTTATTGAAAATTTGAAAGCCAGACCAGAGGAATGGCATCGCAAAAACATTGATCGATTGCACAGATTTTCCAGAAGTCGACCTTCCCTCGCGCTAGCCGAAGAAATGATCAAGTTGCATGAGACCTTGGTGGAGACTATCACTTCCCACATTATGCAGCCTGAAAACGCAGAGCAGTTGAAGTTTTATCATTCCATGGAGGCTGATGAGCTCAAGTGGTATATAAGCGTTGTTTTTAATAATCTACTAACCTCTGTACGTCATGGGGACAGATCGATCATGATCGTCTTTGCCCACGATCTTGCCAACCGGCGCATGCAGGAGGATGTGAGCCTGGAAGAATTATGTGAAGTACTATATATCACTCGTGATGTCATCACAGAAAGTTTGTACAACAATCCCAAGCTCCACAATATGAAACTGCTTGTCCATGATTACATCACCCTGGCCATTCAACTGGCCATCGATGAAATCAAAGATATTTATGAAAATATCCCCCTCTAGGAAAACGCTAAGCAGTCAGCATCGAGAGCTCGTTTTGACAGGTCTGGCAAAACATATCTGACTTTTGATCCATTTCTTCTACATAGGTGGTTGAGACCATGACGCAGCCAGGCTTTAGGCAGTGTTTCAGTCCAAACGTGTGACCGAGCTCATGGACGATACACTTGATGATACGATCCGAAAATATTTGTGGATCACTGGCGAGACCATATCGTCTATTCTCTAAACGATGCCCTGAGACCAGGGCCACGGATCCACCCAGGTAGGCCTGTCCAAATATGTAACTGAGTACGGGTATAAATAAATCCAAGTCAGTGACGCCGACGATTTTATCATCTTCACCTGCCAAAGGGAGCAACTTTTGTATGATTTCATTGGCATTATACTGAGATCTCACCGGATTGAAGAAGGGGGTCAAGTCCAGATGTTGACCGCTCAATCTGGTTTCCATCTTGAAGCGATTGCTGAGCACAGAAAGCATTGTTTCCATCGTAGAAACGCTGGAAAACTGTAGAGGAATGATCCTGATCAGGGGCATGAATCTAAGCCTGATCTAGACTATTTTGGTTTCTCTATTTTATACTTTTTAATTTTACTGTAAAGGGTTACCCGGTCAACCCCCAGAGCTTTGGCCGCGCGTGAGATATTCCAATCATATTTAGTAAGTATTGCCTCAATGTGATGTTGTTCCATATCCTGGATGGACTCCCAAGTGGGTTTGGACATCTGGTGTTCGAAGGGGAGATCTTTGAGTTGCACCGTATCACCGGTTCCGATGACAATGGCTCGCTCAATGAGATTTTCAAGTTCACGTACGTTCCCAGGGAAAGCATAATTGTTCAAGGCTTTGGCTGCTCGTTTACCGATGTAGCGCGTTCCCTTGTTCATCTGGTCAGCATAGAGTTTAACAAAGTGTTCGGAGAGGAGTTTAATATCCTCTGGTCGTTCCCGTAGTGGCGGTATTTCAATTGAGAATACATTTAATCTATAATACAAATCCTCTCGAAACTCTCCAGCTTTGACCATGGTCTGCAAGTCCCGGTTGGTAGCGCAGATCACTCGAAAGTCAGATTGGAGTTCACGGTTCCCGCCAACCCGGGTAAAGCGTTTTGATTCCAATACGCGCAATAATTCTATTTGCATCTTCATGGAGATAGTAGAAATCTCGTCCAGAAAAAGAGTTGCCCCATCAGCCATTTCAAATTTGCCTTTTCGCGCATATTGAGCACCGGTAAAAGCACCTCGTTCATGACCGAACAGCTCGCTTTCCATGAGACTTTCAGCAATGGCGCCGCAATGCACAGTTACCATGGGAAAGAAACGTCTCGGCGAATTCATATGAATAGCTTTGGCGATGAGTTCTTTACCCGTACCACTTTCGCCATGAATGATCACTGTTGAATCAGTTTCAGCCACAATTCTGACCTGCTCGAGGACTTTGAGAATACCCTCGCTTTGACCGATGATGTATTCAACATTGACCAGGCTTTTAATCCGATCCTGAAGCGAGAGGTTTTCACGGCTCAATTGAATGGATTTGCTCGCATTCCGTATGATATGTGTGACTGCATCTGGATCGAATGGTTTGCATACATAATCGTAGGCTCCATCTTTCAAAGCTTGTACCGCAGAATCCACGGAAGCAAAAGCGGTCATAATAATGACGATGGTATCTTCATTGATGGCTTTAATTCGCCGGTTGAGCTCAAGTCCGTCCATTCCAGGGAGTTTGATATCGATCAGGACGATGTGAAAGTGGAATGCTTCAATCTTTTTCAGGGCAACTTTGGCATCTTCAGCTGTGTCGACATCATAACCATCCTCGAGAAACCAATTGGATAGTGAATCCCTGACAGATAGCTCGTCATCGACTACCAATATGGAAAGATTATTGTCCATCCTCAAGCCTCCCAACACTAAGTTTAAATATAAATTTCATTGAGGTTCCAACTCCTGGAGTTGAATCAACAGCCACCCTGGCCTGATGTTGTTCCAAAATCCCATACGTGACTGCCAGTCCAAGGCCAATTCCAGACATTTCTTTTTTGCTGGAGAAAAAGGGCTCAAAAATATGCTCCAAATCAGATTCTGGAATACCAATGCCATTGTCTTTAATTTCAATAATAACATGCTCCATATCCGGATTAGAGCTGCGGTAGGTCACCAGACCCTCCGAACCTGGACGAACAGCTTCCAGGGCATTGGTAAGTGTGGCCAGACAGGCCTGAATGATTTGGTTGCCATTGGCCATGATTTTATCTCTGCTGGCTGAAAAATCAGTAACGAGTCTCACATCAGAGATTTGGAAACTATGCTGAATAAGCTTTTCAGTTTCCATAAGCACCTCATTAAGGTGAATTTCCTCAAATTTTTCGCTACCATCCCTGGAAAAATTTAGCAGACCTTTTACAATATTACCACAGCGGGTAGTTTCAGACTGAATCATATCAAGATGCTTTAAGACAGCGGTTTTCTTCTCATCCGTGAAATCACTGGTCTGAAGTATTCTGGAAACCAGCTTGGCATAGGTCAGAACTCCTGCCAAGGGGTTATTAATTTCATGTGCTACCGAGGACGAAAGGCGACCCAGCGAGGCGAGTCTTTCGATTTGATATATTTCATTCTGAGTTCTGGCGATATCCTCCGATTTGCTCCGGACCTTACTTTCCAGCTCACTGGACCATTCATGTAACTCACGATTACTTTCATTAATGGATTCCAGCATGGTATTCAGTGCCAGACCCACCTGGTGAATATCAATCAGGTCATTGGGTTGTATATCCACTCGAACCGATAAATTACCGGCAGAAACGGCCCGGCTGGCTTCCACAATCCGTTGGAGGGGCTGATTGATGCGGCGCTGGACAAAATACAACAAGGTGCCGACCAGGAGGATCAGAAAGAGCACCACAATGCTGAAGTATTCATACAAAACTTTGTTCAATGCCGAGTCCACCTCAGTCAAGGGCAATTCAATTTCCATAAATCCCAGTACTTCGGAGGGGGAAGATGTTTGATGACAGGAAATCGAACCGCAGGAGGGGGCAGACATGATGGGTGAGAGGACGATCATATTCCGGCCGTCCTTAAGCTCCACATTGTATACGCAAGTAGCCGGCATGCCCCATTGAGCTGGATCTACTTCCGCATGGCAATGGGAGCAGGGGAGCAGGGGCTCTTCGCCCCGGGCCTTACTTGAGGCATCCTGAGTGTGATGTTTGATCTCACCGCGATTATTATATATCCTAATCGCGCTGATACCAGGCACCTCCAACACCTCGTTGATGGCGCTGGCAAGTTCAGCATGATCCTCACTGATCATACTGCTGCGGATCGACTTATCAATGACCGTAGCCATTCGTTTTCCAAAGCGGGTAGTGACACTTTCCAGATAATTGTTTGACATTGAAAAGATGAGCCAGGCTAAAAATGCGAAGAGAATCACAGACATGCTTACCAGCAGGCTAAGGAGATGTCCATATAATGATTTTGGTTGAAACTTTTTTTTCATAAATGAGATGTGGTGTTTTTGCATTGGTGGAACCTGATTGAGCTTAGAGTTCATGTCCCCCTCAATAAAAAAGTGACTTCGTAAATAATCGCGTGAGTTAATTATGCATAATACATGCCAGTCAACAGACATAAGCCAGGCCATCACTAATGCCTAGCAGGTATTTTGAGAATGCGCTTTTATTCAATTTGGATCGCCGAAGGAGTGTGTGCGGCGTAGGTTCATCTGACCTATGGAGGAGTTTGCTGAACCTATCCAGATCTTCCTCAGCCAGTTTTAGGTACTCATCTCGCCTGAGATATTCAAGTTCAAGTGAGTTTTCATCCACTTCCAATTCTACAAACCAGAGTTCTTCCTCAGGGCTCATATATAAATAAGTGTCCTGAATTTGATTTGAGCTGAACAGGGGATTGGACTGAAGAATTTGTCCAGATACGGGTGTGCGCAGGTAGATAATATCATCTTCCAATTGCAGCCAACTGAAACATTGTTTTTGAAGGAGTGCGGTGTTGACCTTGGGTGTAATTATTTTTTGAACTGAGGAAAAATATTGCCACAAAAATGCATCGATTCCCAGGCGAATTTTACCTTTCCCCGTTCTCTTGATCCAGAAATGCCGATGAGTGAATTGGAGCCCCGGTGTAAACTGAATCACTGATACTTCAGGGTTTTTAATATCGATGGTGGTGGTTTCAGCTTTTATTCCAGGTCGTCGACACCCCCGCATCATTTCCCTGTGAAAATCACATAAGTCGCAATTCTGTTTGAGGGGACAAAGTTGATATTCAACGGATTCGGCATCCATCCATATACATTTTTGCGATTCCATCTTTGATCCACCTATCTATCATTCAGCAGGGTAGGGAGGGGTAGTCCTAAAAGGACCCCCCTCCAAAAAGTCCCACTGACTCACTATTGTCATTTAGCTGCATCAATGAATTCAGACTGGAATTCTTCCCATATTTCAGGTGAGAGTGATTCCAGCACCTTATCTTCGATTTCGCCACCTTCCTGGAGCAGGATAGGTTGAACGTTCAGATCATATTTTCTTTCGGCAAAAGCGAGAACATCACGTAATCGGGCTTTTTCCTGCTGAATCCATCCTTGAGCTTTTTCACCTAGAATGAGCATGGTTTTTTCTGCATCCCAGCGCTTGGGAGCCATATCGAACAGCCAATTCTCTGTGAAATCATTATGGGTACGCTTGCTGAATTTATGCAGGGCTTTTTTATTGATCGATGTTAAGGTTCCACTTACTGGCGAATAGATTTTCAGGCTTTTCCCATCGCCCATCAAGGTAGCTAGATGATCCCCGCGTTGAATCTCTCCACCACTATATTTATGAAGTTGTATAGAAACGGGACCTGTTAGAGCGGCTAAAAAATCGTCAATTCCCACTTGAACCTGACCCGCTGATTTGAGATAAGCCCAGGTATGGGTTTTATCAAAGAAAACACCGCGGGGCAAGCGGACTTTGGCCAGTGAAAATAGGGGACCTTCAACTTCCTTCAAATAGGAGTAAAAGGGGATGAAAACGAGGAAGAAACTTATGATGAGTAAGTATTCAACTCCTTTTGTTGAAAAAATATCAGTATAATAAAAACTAGGCATGATTTGTCACCTCATAGTGTTTTGCTTTTTTTTCTGTCATGGATTCCATGGTTCTTAACACAGGCATACGATGCAGTACCCAACGAAAGATCCAGATTTGTACAAAGAGAATTGATACCGTCACGACAATTTCCATCCAGGTGGGCACATATCGGGGAATCTGATCCCAACGATAAGCGATTACGGACACATTCATGCGATTGAGAACAATTCCAATCAGCGCCATGAGTGAGGCAAGTTTAATAATGAAGGGTGTTCCTAATCTGACTCCTCTGACGAAGAGCAGCATGGGGATGAGGACAAAACCAATCATCTCGAGCATATACCAGGCGCCCATAGGTGACATGAGATATCCCAGTGTATGATTGTGAACCATATCCACGATTTTAAGGAAGAAGTATACGAACATAGTGACAGCGCATACCTTGGACAATCCTCGAATCATAACATTATTACGTTCATCACTATGCTCATCCATTTGATAGGCAAAGACCTTCTGTAGGATACTTCCCTGGAAAATCACCATGCTCAGTCCAGCAAAAATACTGGAAATGAAAAATAGTGTCGGGATAAACTCAGAATACCACAGAGGATGAATTTTGCCCTTGGCCATGAGGAAAAGCGCTCCAAGTCCTGACTGGTGTAAGGTGGAAAGGGTGATGCCAAAAATAACGGCACCAATGGTCAGGCGTTTCAGGTTTCGTCGCGCACGCTCCGAACCCAACCATTCCGCTATCGTCGGAGAAAATTCGATGAGTTGGGCGACGATATAAAGAATGAAGTGCCAGGCCACCAGGAATAGAATACTGCTGGTCCCAAATGAGTTACCAATAACGGGATTGATAATATTCCAGGGTTTTCCCAGATCTAGAATCAAGGCAATTGCATAAAAGGTGTAGGCGAGAAAGCCATTGAGAACGGTCACTCGAACCAAGGGCTTATATTTTTCCAAACCCAGGATATAAACCATGAAGGTTAATACATAGGCTCCACCGGCAAAGGCCACACCGGTAACCACGTTAAACCCTTTCCATAATCCCCAGGGCATGGTTTGAGTCACATTTGAAACTGCTTCTAGACCATAAATAAAGCGTATCACAATGATCACGGCAGCAACCATCACCGTTGGCACTGAAATCATATTGAACACGGTCCAGGGATTGCCACGTGGTTTTAATTCAGATAGCAAAAATTTCCAAGTGCTGGCAGGACGTTTGTAGCTTTCAGATAGAATGGTTTCACTCATGGTCATCTCCTTCCTTGTCTTTCTCTTTGGTTGCTTCTCTCAAACCCAGGAGCAATGCTGGCCAGAGAACAAAGACAGAAGGAACACTGTAGAGAAATCCCTTCGTTAATTCGGGGTAAGGCTTGGTTTCAAGATTCGTTTTAAAGCCAAGCTCTTCAAAGGGGACAGGGGATATGTTTAACCAGGATGTCCCACCGGCTTCATATTCACCATAGACGTGGTCTACGTATGAATCAGGATCTTCAATGATTCTTTTATGGGCTTCGGCTAATATTTCGCTGCGTTTCCCAAAAATGAGTGCTTCAGCTGGACAGTTTTCAACGCAGGCTGGGACCTCACCTTTCGTTAATCTGTCAAAACACATCTGGCACTTGCCAATTTTTGGATTGTTGTCATCGAACTCGAATTGTGGGATATCGAATGGACAGGAGACCATGCAATAGCGACATCCCATACATTTCCCTTCTTCCCAGGTTACAGGTCCTTCTTTGTGTTTCTTCATGGCCTGAGTGAGACATGCAGATGCACAGGCCGGTTGGGCACAATGCATACATTGTTGTTTGGTATATACTTCACCGACACTGGTCTCAACGGCGTTGATCACCGAGTATTGATCAGGTTTTAATTTTCGTTTTATGCTACTATCAGGATAGTCATCGCTGGAAGGTTCCGGTAAATTATTAGCAGCAGCACAGGCAAATTCACACTCCTGGCAGCCTTCACACAAGGTAATGTCATGCAGAATAGCATAAAATTCTTCTGGATCAGAATCCGACTTAGTTTTTCCTAACGCAGAGACACCAGTGAGGCTGGCGCCCGCTACCCCGAGAGTCTTTAGAAATTCTCGTCTATCAATTGTCATAATATTTTATCCTTACAGGGTCTAGAGTAATATTTGTAGGTAGATGGATCATCAGGAATGATGCAATAATTCCTGATTTGATGGATCCAGGATGAGCTTCTGAAATGAACCCCACAAACCTTTGCCTGCGAATCCCAGAGCGCCCTCGGCAATATCTCCGCCTTCTTGCAGAAGTACCACACCGCGTTCAGCATGGGGAGGCGCAAAAGAATGGGCAAAGAAATCACGGATACGGGCGATTTCAGCTTTGAGCCAGCTGGCCGTACTTTGACCCAGATAAAGTCTGCGTGTCTCATGCTCCCAGTTATCGGGTTCCATTTCCAGAAGCCACCCGAAGGTATAGGGGTCACGATGGACCATGCGCAGGTTTTGAAGTGCTTCAGTATTAATCGTTTTAATCTTGCCGGATACTGGAGCCGTGATGACGAGTTTGTTCCCCTTGTGGATGATGTCAAAAAGAGGATCCCCCTGTTTAACCCTGGTGTTGCCTTCAGGTACATGTATTTCTGAAAGAATACCCGTGAGTCCCTGAATGAATGCGTCAACACCTACCTTGGCGCGACCATTGGTTTCAAGATGCGCCCAGCTGTGGGTAGGACTGAAATATATGCCTGCCGGTACAGCCATATTTTCCATCTTGAATTGATACGATTCACGTTTTACGAGTGGGGAGCTGCTGATCGCTTGATTACGTCGCATACTTTGATACCACGTAACACTGATAGCGATTGCTACAAATAAAATAACGAGTGAGATGACCATAATGAACCTCCTTTTTAGTTCACCCCTATTAGTTCAAGATAGGTGCCAGAGATTTTTACATGACATAAACATAAAAGTAATATATAGATAGGACGAAATGATGACTGGGAACGCACGAGGCGAAAGTGTGGAGATATTCACCACCCCCATGAATTCAACACTATAGGTGGGCGTCACACCCATTTAATGTTAGTGCATAGAAATACAACAGGTGTAAGGAATGCTTACAGTTTCAATCTTCAGGCGAAAAGTGAAATAAATATTTGAATATAAAAGACTTATGAAGAAATATCATGAAACTGATGGTAATAAAATGCCACAAAATTTTGTTATTCCAATGGCCAAGCTCAGAAGTGAATATATTTTTAACACCTCATCTTTTTGGAGGTAAAAATTCATGATGTGCAGAAGCTATCCCTAATAGAATAATGATGTAAAACGAATAAAAACAATATCATGAAACTTGCCATTTTATGAGATGATATGTTGAATATGTAAACACACCAATAATTTGGTCATTTTGATAGCTTACTTCATTTCTCAGTGATATTAATGACTTCTCTCATTTTGTTTGAGAGTTTAATTCCATCCAAGTTTAGATTCTTGGACTTAAAATTGTTAGGAGAGTTCATCGTGCGACAGTTTATCATCATACTTGTCACTGCCTCAATCTTGTTGGGCTGGGGAAAAACTGGTCATAGAGTTATCGGTAAAATTGCAGAAGAGAATTTGTCACCTGAAGCAAAAGAGAAAATCACTCAATTATTTGGTCATAGTGATCTTGCCAGCCTCGCAAATTGGGCAGATGATATAAAATCTGATCCAGCCTGGCGCCATGCAAACGACTGGCATTATTGCACCATACTGGAAGGTAAAGAATATGAAGGTCCGGATGCTGGGGGAAGAGCAGTCCAGAAAGTTACAGAATTTACTGATCTGTTGAACAAGGGAACCCTCTCAGAAAAAGATCAGAAAGATGTCCTTAGATTTATTATTCATATTGTAGGTGACCTTCATCAGCCCTTGCATGTTGGTAATGGAACTGACCGGGGCGGGAATGATGTGAAAGTGACCTGGTTTCGGGAAGAAACCAATCTGCACAGAGTTTGGGATTCGCAGCTGATTGACCATTTGCAATTTAGTTATACTGAATATGCACAGCAGATTCAACTTGGCATAACCCCTGCTGAAAAGGACACGCTTACGAATCCCACACTTCTCAGCTTTGTATACGCCTCTAAAGCAGTTCATCCCCAGGTGTATGACATAGGAGATGGAAAATTATCCTACGAATACATCTACAAAAATCGGGATCTCCTGGATGATCGTCTATTGAAGGCTGGATATCACCTTGCCGCTATTTTGAACGATATTTTTAAGTAAATGAAGCATTATCGCTGTAATTTCCTGATATTGATATTCCTTTGCATGGCTTGCGGGCCAGTGAAGGCAGCTTCCCCCAATTCATCAACTTTGGACAAAAAGTTCAGGCTGGTTCTGGAAGGAAAGGCTGAGCAGGATTTCACTGTGGGCCTGGCTCTGGGGGCCGGCGCTGCAAAAGGGTTCGCTCATATCGGGGTTCTAGAGGCACTGGAACAGGCCGGGATTCGAATTGATATGATTGCCGGTAGCAGCATGGGCGCCATCATCGGCGGTGGCTATGCCGCAGGTCTGAGCGTTGATTCATTATCAAAGGTTGCACTTACATCGAATTGGTTGGATGTATTGAATCTCCTGGATCCGGTTTTTCCCGCCCGTGGATTTATTGATGGACAGAAAATTCATAACTTTTTAGACGAGCTATACGGTCATAAAAACATCGAGGATTTAGCAATCCCATTCTCTGCAACCACGGTAGATATACTCAATGGGGAGCTATTTGTACTCAATGAGGGAAATTTAGCCAACGCTGCCCGCGCTAGCTCATCCATCCCCATCATTTTTAACCCGCTTGCCAACAAGGATCGCTTCCTGGTTGATGGAGGTATGATTGACCCCGTGCCCATTGATGTGGTTCGATCCATGGGGGCGGACTATGTCATTGCGGTGAATGTGCTTGCCATGCCTGAAGGAAAATTGGATAAGGCACCTTTCAATTACATGAACGCCAATGACCTAACGAATAGTCGCTCGACATGGCATTTTCCCAGGGGCAATGAAGCCTGGTATACTGCAGGGAAACCCAATATGGTTGAAATAGCTCATGAGACAGTCATTCTCTCCATGGCGTTAATTGCGGCCAATCAAATTGAGCTGGCCAACCCCAATATGATTATCAGTATAAACACTGGACTATCTGCCTGGAATTTTCTGGAAGCCGAAATTGCCATTCAAAAAGGCTATGAAGAAACCATCCTGAATTTAAAGCTGGCAAAACAAAAGTGATACAAATCCACCTACCAGCATTATTATTCCAAATTTGAATTGAGGTTTTAGTTGACTCAGTCAATGGTCTGTAGAAATTAAATCCATGCGCAAGACACCCTTTTTTAAACTCGTGATGAGGACCTGGATCATCTCACTCATACTGGGATTGATGTGGTCATGTAGTTTTTTTGGAGATAGAAAAAAGGAACAGTACATCCCCATTGAATTTGATCTTCAGGATGAAGTAGGTGCTTTTAATGGGCTTGGTGCCAATGTGCCCATCAGTTTTTACAGTCGTAGGATGAAAGTGCTTCAAACCTTTAATGATTTGGGAATTAAGTACATTCGGGTCAAACGAGTAGATGAGAACTGGAATGATATTCTGGCTCTCCGCGCTTCCACCACACGTCTGCGGATCAAATGGATTTATAGTCTGGATGCAATACCCCCTCAATTTCTAAATAAATATGGAAAGTTGATTGATGTCAAAGGCTTTGCCGGATGGTGGGCTGAGGAAGTAGATGAATTGCTCTATCAGGAAGTGCCAGCTGATTATATCGAATTATTGGATAGCCCAGATCTTCTTAGAGGTGACTCCCTGGCCCTGACATCAGATTTATTCAATGAATTAATCCACTCTACCAGGACGGAGTTGGATCTCCGAGAATTTCAAAATGTTGGCATCGTGGGACCGGGATTGTCATCCCCGGACATCATGGGGGACAGAGAAACCTGGTATATGGATCTTGATCAGGCAGGTTTTGATATGTTGCCATTCTGGTCGGTTCAGAACTGGGAAAACAGGGATACCAGTAGACAGGTCGTCTCGGCTTTAGCCGATTTGCTGGATTACCTTGAGGAAATTGAATCCAGCAAATCCATCTTGATTTCCGCCTATGCCAGCTCGGAAACAAATTTTAATCAGATTCAATATCCTGATCCCAATCAATACGATCTACTGGGCAACTTGAAAACATTCGAAACCTATTACTATAGCGCATCATTTTCCCTGCCCTATGCATTAAGAGTTTATTCTAATACACTGGACTTGTTAAAACATAAACAGGTCGTGCCCTTCCTTTACCAACTTTACGATGCACCTGCCGATGTAAAATACAAAAAGCAATCCTGGGGACTTCTGGATCTAAGCGGTGCAGAGAAGCCCGTTTTTTCTATGCTTTCTCAGCTGATGCAGCGAGTTCCCCAACGCTCCACCATCGTTAAAACCTTACAACCTTCCCCTGCAGGTTTGAATGCCCTGTGCTTTAAGAATCAGGAGAAGGTTCTAGTCACTGTCTTGAATGAAGACCTTCATTCGCAATCTATCCAGGTCAGCCTGGGAGGTGCAGAGGGCAAGTTGGAATATAAAAATGGCTTGCTCTGTTTTTCCCCAGGAATATTTCCCCCTGAGCTGGGGAAAATGGATGTGGTTGAAATGGAAGATGTGGAATTAAAACTCCGATCTGATGGTGATAACCATGCTTATATTTTCACCCTTACTTTAAAACCGCAATCGATTTTTGTTGGTGAATTTCAATATAAATAAATGGTTTTGTCAGTCCCGACAGGTTTTTCCTCTTATCTAAATAAAAGTAACCTGAGCAAATTCCCAGAGTCGGTCTAGATTCATCGAGACATGGACACATTAACCGCAAAGAAAATTTTTAAGTTTTGGTTGCCTTTGGCTGGGACCTGGCTCATGATGTCAGTTGAGGGACCATTCATAGCGGCCATCATAGCCCGTCTAGTGGATCCAAAATTTAATCTGGCTGCTTATGGAGTGGCTTTTTCATTTGCCCTCATTGTTGAAGCCCCGGTTATTATGATGATGACAGCATCCACCTCCCTGGTAAAAGACTATACCTCACTGCGGAAACTCCGCCAGTATACCTGGATATTGAATGGTTCCATAACCATGGCGATGCTCATCCTCATCATCCCCAAAATATTCTTTTTTTTAACAATTGATCTGATTGGTCTGCCAGAAAATGTAGCCGGGTTAACCCATGTGGGTACCATCATTTTATTACCCTGGCCAGCGGCCATCGGTTTTCGTCGTTTTTATCAGGGTGTTTTAATCAGAAACCACGCCACCAGACGGGTTGCCTATGGGACGGTCATTCGTCTGGTTTCCATGGGCTCTACTGCCCTGGGTCTATTTATTTTTACCAAGTTGCCAGGTGTGTACATAGGAACTGCAGCCCTATCAGCCGGTGTGACCATGGAGGCGTTGAGTACCCGAATCATGGTCAATCACATTTTGCACAGGCTGAGGAATGCCTCCGCTTTAGAGGTTGAACAGGAAGCACCACTAAGCTTTTCATTTATCAACAAATTTTATTTTCCATTGGCTCTCACATCCATGCTCACCCTGGGAGTGCACCCTCTGATCACATTTTTTATGGGCAAAAGTAACATGGCTCTGGAATCTCTCGCCGTCCTCCCTGTGGTTACGTCATTTGTATTTTTATTCCGGGGAATTGGTCTCTCATTTCAGGAGGCTGCCATCACCAT
This sequence comes from Fidelibacterota bacterium, assembly GCA_021736185.1. Classification (GTDB taxonomy): domain Bacteria; phylum Fidelibacterota; class UBA8477; order UBA8477; family JABMPR01; genus JABMPR01. The sequence continues at coordinate 50,458 of JAIPGJ010000001.1, forward strand.
GCTGGGGGTGAATAAAGAAAACGATAGAGTCGTTTATAAATTTGCTGCAATACTGGGCGTTATCCTTGCTTCTGCTCTGATTGTGACGGCCATTACACCGCTCTCAAAATTATGGTTCTCCAAAGTGAGTGGACTCAGCGCCGAATTGACTGGCTTAGCCCTGACACCCATTCTGATCATGGGAATCTTTCCCGCCTCCACAGTTTTGATCGCCATGCAGCGGGCTATTCTTGTGAAATCTGGACGTACGAGTCCCATTACCAATGCCACGATCATTGAGGTATTGACCATTATTAGTGTACTCTATATAGGCATTATTCATTTATCGGCCATTGGTGTGGTGGCTGCTGCTTCCGCCTTTTTGTCGGGTCGCCTGGCAGCTAACGCCTATTTGTATTATAAAACAAGATGAAGACCTTTGCTAAAATATTATCCTGGAGGGAGAGAACTTCCTGGATAAGGCCTTGATACCAGTCTTAGAAGCGCGTATTTTTACATTGTACATTTTATAAAAATCTAGAAGACCTCAGAAGGGGACACACAATTAAAACAAGATTGTGGACAGTGATTAAAACAGGGATAATTCTATCGCTTCTGGCATTTCAGATGATCAGTTGCTCAGGTAATGCCGGCAAAAAGCCCCTGGCTGAGAACGGTATCCTCGACCTGCGTGATTACAAATTTGATCATCACCTCAGACTTGATGGGGAGTGGCGATTTGTCTGGAGGGATTCCAGTTCCTCGGCCCTGGCTTCCACTGATGACCACATCAATATCCAGGTTCCTGATTCCTGGAAAGGTTTCCGTTACAACGGCGCTAAACTCCCGGGACATGGCGCTGGGAGCTACTTCCTGACCATCATTATCCCGGAGCAACCCGCATCATATGCCCTTAAATTCAGAACTGCCGGAACCGCATATAATCTTTTTGTGGATGAAAATCTTGTGGGCAGCGTGGGCATCTATTCCATTGATTCCAGCATGTCTCATCCCCAGTATGAACCCAAAATTTACAATTTGGGTTCCCTGTCAAATCAACTCACACTGAGAATCGATGTATCCAATTTTGATCACCGTTTGGGAGGACTCTGGGAGTCGATCTACTTCGGCACCACAGAAGACATTCAGCAGGCTCGTGAAAAACAAGTCGCCATGGCTCTGTTCATGTTTGGAACCATGTTTGTCATGGGCATCTATCACCTCGGCGTGTTTTCCCTCAGCACGCGTGGCAGAACCGCCCTCTATTTTGGGATTTTCTGTCTCATTATCGGACTGAGAACCCTGACAACAGGTGAAATATTCCTCCACCAACTCTGGCCCGCACTCTCATGGCAGCAGCTTGTAAAAATTGAATACCTCACCTTTTATACAGGTATTCCCATTTTTTTCCTGTTTGTGCGTTTGCAATTCCCCGACGAAATCAACCTTCGAGTTAGTCAAGCTGTCGTTGGAATTTCAACGCTTTTTGTACTGCTGGTTCTTTTTACCAGGGTTGATACTTTCTCCTTATCACAGCCTTACTTCCAGCCTTTTAGTCTCCTGATTATGATATACATCGTCTATGCTCTGGTCCTGGCCTTCATCCGCGGTGAAGAAGGCTCGACCATGGTTCTGATTGGATTTTTGGCCCTCGTTGTCACATTTCTGAATGATATGTTGTACATTGCCAATGTGGTGCATACTGGGTATCTCATCTCACTGGGTCTCTTGATTTTCATTTTAACCCAGGCCTTCTTAATCTCCATCCGATTCTCGAAAGCTTATACCACCATTGAGTTACAACGAACCAAGCTTGAGCGTACCAACGCGGCCTATCAATCGGAGATTGAGAGTCGGAAATCAGCTGAGCTAGAAGTTCTCAAGCATAAAGAGCATCTCGAAGAATTGGTGGAGGATCGTACTGCCGAACTGCAAATTGCTAATGAACGACTCAAAGAGCTATCCAGAGTCGATGGCTTAACGGGGATCGCGAATCGGCGGCGTCTTGACGAAGAGCTGGATCGCGAATGGAAAAGAATGCTCCGTGAAAAACGTCCACTCAGTGTGGTCTTATGCGATATAGACCATTTTAAATATTATAATGATACCTATGGCCACCAACGCGGGGATGACTGTCTGGTGAGCGTTGCTACCGCCATAAAAGACTCCGTGAATCGGCCTGGTGATTTAACTGCGCGCTATGGTGGTGAAGAATTTTGTCTGGTTTTGCCTGAGACAGCTGGTCCTGGTGCCATCCGGATTGCCGAACTGGTCAGGAAGAATGTGCTTGAATTGAATCTGGAACACAAATCTTCTCCAGTTGCCAAAATGGTGACATTGAGTTTGGGTGTTGCCACCATGATCCCCAATAAGGGAAGTCAACCCCTTGTATTATTGGAAGCCGCCGATCGAGCTCTGTATCAGGCCAAGGGTAATGGTCGCAACCGGGTTGAGCAAAACCTCACCGAAGAGTAAAATTTATTCTTAGCCTGCTAAAGGCGGGGAATGCCGAATAAACCTATTCGATAATTTTCCACTCAAAATTCCATTTCCACTTATCAAAATATAGATTACCACCTGACCACTCAACTTCACCCCTTTGACTATCAACGGTCTCAGAGCGGAAATGCTGTTTGGGAGGAGAGAAGGGCTGACTGATATCATCATTAAAAATGATACGATAGCTATCCATGCCGCTGAGATAGAACCAACGAAGTTGAGGATCACTACTTTTTCGTAGACCATAGGTGACATCCATGGGAACCCAGCCGTAAGGTTCAAAATAAATCATTCCCCAATCGTGCATGCTGTCATCGGGTGGCTGTAATTCCCAACCCGATTGCCAGCGAGCCGGGATGCCATTTATGCGACAGAGTGTGATGAAAAACAGGGTCTGTATGCCACAATCACCATGATGATTTTCCAGTGCATACTCAGGGATGCAGGGAATAGTGGAATATTCACTGGCCGAGGCCCAGGGTGTGTTTTCATCGACCCAGGCGAAAAGGAGTTGAGCTATCTGGTAAGGGTTTTGTTCATCCCCCACGATCTCCCTTGAAAGTGCTCTCAAGCCCTCTGTAAATACGATATGTGGCGCTTCCTCCTGAAGATATTGGTTCAGGCTCAGACTGTCTTTCAAGGGAGTGACCAAATCAGCGTCAATAGCCTGGTAAACACCATGGGAGTTAAACTCGTACTCCACAGAAAATTTGGTGGATTCACCAGCAAGAGCAGGCTTTTCCATATAAATGGTTCTTTGCAGGGCATCAGGAGCGGCCAGTTGATGTTCTGCAGGGACAGTCTGGATCAGATCAATATTTTCCTGACGACCCTCAATTAAACGAGGATAGGGTATCCAGCATTTCACTATCTCACCAGCAGGTACTTCGTCAGCCAGGACTTCAATACTCTGCTTGATACGCAGTCGCCGGGGCTCTACAAAAAGTTGCTGCGAGCTGTTGGCGGCTTTAATCACCTGAGCATTGTGTACATCTAGGACCAGCTTGGCCCCTGAACCTGAACTGATTTCGTCTTCAGGATGTTGAGCAATCCATATTTTTTCCATTTCAGCATCAATACGAAACAAATTGCGGGCAGCCCTGGCGAAGTATCGTTTCTGGCCATCAATGATTTTGAACTCCAGAGATTTTTCTGCCTCCCAGCTTTCCATGTCAGCTGCAGTCATCTCAGGATAATATTTTTTAATATAGTTCTCAACTTCTGCTTGAGTCTGGGTAAAGTCCGCTCTTACCCGGCTTAAACGCTCCATCTCGAAAGTATAAACACGGCGATCCTGCTCTGAAAGCGACCCGTCATCCAGATAGTGGGTGATTAATTGAGTGGCTTCGGTGAATTCACCCTTTCTGATGGCCTGGTTTATCTGTTCCTTCATATCTATTGAATCCTCAATCATATTTTGACTCCTACACATACCCAAAACTGCCATGGTAAATACAATGAGCCCTATCTCCACATAGCGTTGCCTGTTGACCATGCTTAACCCCCGAAAATTTGTTATTCTGATGGCAAATATATTGGCTGAGAAGCAAATACCCTAACTATTGATTCTTTTGTTTTCCAGCTTCAAAAGGCTCAAGACCTGCCTGGATAGCATGGTAGGTGGTGGATAACATTTCATCCAGCTCCATCCCCGCAATGGATTCTGCCCGGATCACTGAGCCAAAACGAACGACGATTGGACCAGGTTTAAGATGGAACGAGCCTTTGTTTTTCATCTTGAACACGCCTGATATGGACATAGGTACGATATGGGCTCCGCTTTCTTTGGCGAAACGAAAAGCCAGGCGCTTGAAAGGAATGAGTTGACCATCCAAAGATCTCCCGCCCTCGGGGAGAACCGTAATCTGGATCCCTTCCTGAAGTTTCTGCTTGGCCAGATTGAAACTTATCAGCGACTTACGAATATTATCCCTTTGAATAGGAATACTGCCCATTCGCCTGACGGCAGACCCATACAGCAAATACTTTAATTGATCCTCAGCAATAATGCCGACAAAGTATTGGGGAATTACTGCCTTCAGCAGCGGGATATCGATAAGACTGCTGTGGTTGGCCATGAAAATAAGCGGTTCTCCAACCGGCAATTCCTCTGCATACTCAATCTGTGGGTCGCTGTTTAAAAGTCTGAAAAGGGTTTTTACGCAGCGTCTTAGCCAGGGGTCATAATCTTTGGGTGCTTGAAAAAGGGATCTGACAAGGAGTACCAAGAGAACCGGTACAAAATATCCTAACCCGATTACCCAATAGTAGAGTGAAATCAGACCTTTCATTTCCAGAAGACGTCAATCGCCTGTTTCAGGCAATCTACCTCCAGGGGAGTGGATCCCATGAGTTCTCCATCTGGTGTCAGGATTTTGGGTATGCTGGTTTCGATACGGATATGACTGGCTTGAAAACACTCGACTTCTGGCATGTGAATATGTTCACCCGTAATAATTTTTGGAAAACTTCTGATCAGACCGATCCTGCTTTTAGGACCAAGAATGGTCACATCCAACAGACCATCATCGGTTTTGGCAGCTGGAGCCATGAGGAAGTTGGCGGTGTAGCGCGTGTTTGAGATTTCTACAAACACATTTTCCCTTTCAATAAGCTGATCATCGATTTCCATTTTCACATGGAAGGGCTTTAATTTGAGAATATGATAGAGACTCCCCAGCGTATATGAAATATTCCCCAAAGCTTTCATCTTCAGGGCGGTAGCGCCAATATCAGCGACTAAACCCAGCCCCAGTATATTCAAATAGTACCAGGTTTTACCTTCAGTAGTGAAATGACCCACATCAAATTTACGGGTATTCCCGGCCTTGATAATGTCCAGTGCAGGCTTCCAGTCATGATGGTGCAAATCCATATCTCTGACAAAGGCGTTGCCGGTTCCCACAGGCAAAACCCCAATGGGAATTCGTACGGATGAATCATTACCATAATAGCCGTTAATGACCTCAAAGAGGGTCCCATCACCGCCTGCAGCAATGATACCATCGTACTGACTGAAATCCGCCTCCCTGGTGAGGTCAATGCCATGCCCCTGATGCTCGGTGATCAGCATGTCGTATTCAAAGTCAATTTCCTGCAGATAGGCTTTAATTTGAGGTATAATTTTCCCAGCATGCCCGTGACCTGCCCATGGATTAAAAATGATGAGTTTTTTCATAAATTCCGCTCTCTTGTTGATAACATTGAATGTGATTCAATATAGTTGAAAAAGTGTTTCATCTTTGCAGATAATTAAGATAAACGCATTAATAGTGGTCGAGGTCTAAATTGAGGTGAATCTGAAATCATCCTTTTCGAGACATCTCTCAAAATAGCGTCATGAGTTTTAAGAATGTTATCTATGCAGGACTTGATTGTCTAGGGCTCTTCATTTAGCTTTCATGGCTTAATCAACTCTGATGAAGCAAGCTTGATTTAAACGAAGGAAACAGCATGGATCTACAAGCAATACTTTCTGGTATTGACGTAAGAGCCGATTGGATCGGTCTACGTTACGTCAAGGAAAATACAGGATTTCGACTGGTACGGGATGGCAAACCCGAGGCCAATACAAGAGAATCAAAACAAGGCATTATGGTTGAGGTACTGGTGCAAGGTCAGTTTGCATACTATGGAACCAGTCGTCTGGATATGCCGGGTATACAAGCGGCTGCTGAGCGAGCTGTGAAGCTGGCAACTGCGGCAGCTAAATTTAGCCTGCATTCGTTTGGTGTAGATGCGCGACCCGTAGCCAAAGGAAGTTATCACTCACCCTTTCAGACGGCTGCCGACGCTTTTTCACCTGGAGAGTTATCAGACTTGCTCATCAAAGCTACCGCTGAATTAAAGATCTCAGATAAGGTGGTAACCACCAATGCCATGGCACGCACTGTGGAGACTGAATCTCATTTTGTAGCCTCAAATGGGAGCGATGTGGATCAGAAGTATCTCATGGTTTCTGCAGACTATTCAGCCATCGCCCATGAAGGCACGGTCACCCAAAAACGAACGGATGGTGGTCTCCTGGCCAAGAGTTATCAGGCTGGCATGGAAGTATTCAACGAAGCAGATGTTCTGGCGCGCTGTCGCAAAATCGGTGCTGAAGCTGTGGAATTGCTCTCTGCCGAGGAATGCCCCACTGGCACCATGGATCTGGTGCTGGCACCTGATCAGATGATGTTACAGATCCACGAAAGTGTGGGACACGCTCTGGAAATTGATCGAATCCTGGGTGATGAACGCAACTATGCCGGTTGGAGCTTTGTCCGCCTTGAAGACTTTGGTAAGCTGCAGTACGGTTCCCCTCTCATGAACATCACTTTTGATCCCTATGTGGAAAATCAATTTGCCTCCTATGCCTATGATGATGGAGGTCTGAAAGCCGAGAAAGAATTTCTGATTAAAGACGGCCTTTTGATTCGCGGGCTGGGTGGCATGGAAAGCCAAATGCGTTCCGGTATCAACGGGGTTGCCAATTTCAGGGCCAGTTCCTGGAATCGTGCCCCCATCGATAGAATGGCTAATCTCAATCTGGAGCCAGGCACCTCAAGCCATGATGAAATTATCGCCGCAGTTGACAAGGGTGTTTTCATGACATCCAATCGTTCCTGGTCCATTGATGACTATCGGAACAAATTTCAGTTTGGTTGTGAATATGGCAAACTCATTGAAAATGGGAAACTGACTAAAACAGTCAAAAACCCGAATTACCGTGCCATCTCCAACCCCTTCTGGCGGAGCCTGAAAATGTTGGGAAACAAAGATACCTTTGAAGTCTACGGAACGCCCTTCTGTGGCAAGGGTGAACCCAACCAGATCATTCGTGTCGGACACGCCAGCCCATTATGTCTGTTTGAAGGTGTGGAGATATTTGGTGGTGCCTAAAAGATTCACCGAAGAACGCACGCTTCTGATAGCTGAAAATATTTATTGAGGTACCCAATGGAAAAATTATTTAAAGAAATTAACCAGACAATTATGGCCGAACTCCGCGATGGAGAATGTCTGGGCTTAGGTTTTGGAGGAGAGCAATCTACCTTTACTCGAATCAATGCAGCCAAAGTCAGACAAATAGGCAATGTTGATGAAGCTGATCTCGGTTTTAATCTTATTCTAAATGGCAGAAGAACCACAGGTAGCATCTCTCTCTCGGGTGACCTTAAAGAGGATCTCAGCAGAGCACGAGGAGAACTAGAACGATTACGGGCTGAGGTGGTTCAACTGCCAGAAGATCCATATCTGGTTCTCCCTGAAAGCAAAGAAACCAGCAGAAGCGAAAAACAAGGCAAGCTGCCTGACGCTGAAGCGATTCCTGGTATCTTGTTACCGGCCATGGGCGATGTTGATCTAACAGGTATCTGGGCTTCAGGTCGTGTTTTTCAAGGGAGCGCCAATTCTGCAGGTGGCTATCACTGGTTTGCTTCAGATTCTTTCTCCCTGGATTATTCACTCATCACTCCCTCCGAAAAAATGGTGAAAGCAACCTATGCTGGTACAGAATGGGATCAGGCTGCCTATGAGGCTTTTCTAGGCGATTCGATTACCAAGCTGGAACTCATGTCCCTGCCACCTAAAAAGATCGAACCAGGGGCTTACAGGACCTTTATTGCTTCCGCAGGTGTGTCTGATATCCTCTCCATGTTCTCCTGGGGTGGAGTCTCTGAAGCCTCCATTCGTCAGAGCGAAAGCTGTCTGGGTAAAATGCGGAATGAAAATGTCAAACTGAGTCATTTGTTTACTTTATCAGAAGACTTTAGCTCTGGTTTTGCACCGCGGTTTAATGGGAACGGGGAAGTGGCCCCGGAAAAAACCCTCCTCATCACCAGGGGTGAATTGACTCACACTCTGGTGAGTAGCCGAACGGCCAAGGAATATGGTGTCGAATCGAATTTTGCTGCTGAAGGGGAGAGTATGCGTGCTCCCTCAATGACCCCAGGTTCCTTAAAAGAAGAGGATATCCTCGCAACCCTGGGCACGGGTGTATATCTTTCTAATCTTCATTATCTGAATTGGAGCGATATGATCGGTGGCCGTATCACGGGAATGACTCGCTATGCCTGCTTCTGGGTGGAAGATGGTAAAATTGTAGCTCCCATTGAGAATATGCGTTTTGATGATAGCATTTATAGCTTTCTTGGAGACAATCTGGAAGCAATTACCGAGAAACAACATATCAATCCTGATGTGGGAACCTATGATGGGCGAGAGCTCAGTGCCGTCGTATGTCCCGGAATTTTATTAAAATCATTTTCACTAACATTATAGGTGCCTATGTCAAAGTCTGATTCCAAACATCGCTATTTACTCATTGTTAATCCCGAAGCAGGATCTCGCTCAACCATGAGGGCATTGCCAGAAATTGATCGCCTCATGCGGGTTCATAAAGCCGAGTTTGAATTTCATTTTACCCAGGAGCGGGACCACGCAACTGAATTGGTTAAAGAAATCGGCGCCGACTTTGACGTGATCGTCTCAGTGGGGGGAGATGGCACCATCAATGAAATTGTTAATGGGATGCCAGACCTTAATAAGCCATTAGGTATATTGCCCATCGGAACGGGAAATGATTTCGCCCGGAGTTGTTCCATGAAAATAGGTGATTTGGAATCTGCAGTGGACGTCCTCCTGGCCCACGATATAAAAACAATAGATGTGGGTGAAGTCAATGGCCGCAGGTTTGTCAATGTCATGGGACTTGGCTTTGAAGGCAGAGCGAATGACATAGGGAAAATGTTACCCCATTTACACGGCACCCCGAAATATCTTATTGCTATTGGTGGTACCTATCTCAGCTACAGACGGATGCCCCTCCGAATCAAATTCAATGAGATCGTCATTGACGAGAAGGTCTTTCTACTGAGCATCGGGAATGGCTGGAATGTGGGGGGGGGATTACAGCTGACTCCCAAAGCCGTTATGGATGATGGCATGTTTGATGTGGGATATTTGCAAAACATCTCGCGCTTCAGAATCCTTCAGGTCTTTTCCAAACTATATGATGGGACCATTGATACGGTTCCGGAAGTTGAGATGTACCAGACCACGGAATTGACCATTGAAAGTGATCGGCCCATACCGGCCCATATCGATGGGGAGGCCTTTGATCCGGTTCAGACATCGTTTAAAATTCATCTGATACCCCAGGCCCAGGAGATCATTGGAAACTGGTCAGCAGATACAAGATTTGGTTAATAGGTTTAATTATTGTAACGAAATAAATATAGAGGTGAGTTTCATGAGACGTTTTTTGATCGTAGCATTGGTGTTGACCATTGGCAGTCAATTGCTGATAGGGCAAGAGCTAAAGCCATATACCATGGGGGCTCAAAGCACTGAAGGTCTGGATGTGGTACGGGAAAAGACCAGTCAAGCGCTTGTGGCTGCAGGATTTACTGTTCTGGGTGAATATCAACCTGCCATGGATGAAACCAGGTGGGTTTATGTGGTTAATTCAAACGAATTGGTAGAGGCAGTTCAGGAAGTTGGCGGGCTTGCCGGCTTTGCCACGGCTTTACGGGTAGGGCTGACCTTTGAAAATGGTGTCGTCAACATCTCCTATACAAATCCTATCTACCTGGGGAATGCTTATTTCCAGAAACGTTATTCCGATGTTGAAGATAAATTCTTGAAGGTCCAGGAAAAACTGAAACAAGCCATGACCGGTTTGGGAACAGTGCAGGATCAACCCTTTGGTGCTGAAAAGGGGCTGACGCCCAAAGCACTCAGCCATTACCATTATATGTTTGGTATGGAATATTTTGAGGATGTGGTTGAGCTAACCACTTTTTCAAAGTACTCTGTGGGAAAAAGCATTATTGAATCCAAACTGTCCAAGGGCGGCGATACCAAGCTGGTTTATGCATACGAAGTGCCTGGTAAAGATTTAAAGCTTTATGGCATTGCCCTGAGTGGTGAAACCGGCGAAGAACATTTCATGCCAATTATCGATATTGGCACTCCCAAGCATACTGCATTTTTACCTTATGAAATACTTCTCATGGGTAATACCGCTGTGATGATGCATGGTCGTTTTCGAATTGCTTTATCTTTTCCTGATTTGACCATGGGCACCTTTTCAAAAATCATGTCTACACCCGGTGATATAGAAGATTTGATGCGGAGTGTTACCGAGTAGTGATCCTGCGGGGCTGAAGCTTAATGTGAATGGGGATGTCGCGTCAGGGAATGGGGCACTTCCAGCTTATGGCTTTCCATTAATTGCACATCTCCAAGAATTTCATCAGGTTTACCCATCTTTATAATCTGACCTTCATCAAGTAGGATCATCTGTGTACAAGTCTCCAATACCAGCTCCAGATCATGGGTGGCCAGAATCATAGTCCCTGTCATTTTATGAAACAGATCGATAAAATTACGACGCCCATATGGGTCCAGCTCACGAGATGGTTCATCAAACAGTGTGATATCAGAACGTCGTGCCAGCGCCGTGGCGATGCACACCTTTCGGCGTTCTCCATAACTGAGGTGATGAGCTGATCGTTGCTCATATCCCTCAAGTGAGACTTGAGAAAGAGCCGCTTGCCCTCGTTCCAGAGCCATCTTATCGTCAAGACCGAGTGTGTCTAAGCCAAAACAGACATCTTCAATAACCGTGGGCATGAATAACATTTCGTCGGGGTTCTGAAAGACAAAGCTCATGTGCTCCCTGAGGCTATCCGCGTTTTTCGCTGTCAGGGGAGCATGATTGATCAGGATTTCCCCCTGGGTCTGGAGCAATCCGGCAATGGCCAATAGCAAGGATGTCTTGCCAGCTCCATTGGGACCTACCAGAGCGGTTCTCGAACCCGTTTCCAGCTGGAAATCAAGACCTTTAAGTGCTGGAACGCCATCACTGTAGGTATAGCTAAGTCCCTTAACAGAGAGTTGACTCATGGAAAATCTCCGGTAAAACCCCTCATTTGCATGGCCTGGTACACATGCTCAGCTCGTTCATAACTTCGCACGAGTAGCATGCCGATCATGTTTGTGTAGACCCTGATCCGTTTCCAACCTGAAACAGAACTATGTCTCATGTGTACAGCTCGCTCCAAAGCCTCAATTTCACCCATGAGGAGGAAAAAGTAGCGATACATAAAAGAAAGAATAATGATAAATAAACGGGGTGTTCCCCAGCGGGATAATTGCTTAAGAATCTCATGGAAAGGCGTGGTAGAAGTGAGCAACAACAGAGTAAATATACTTAACAAGGATTTTACTGTGGTCTCAATCATTTGAGCAAAAGAAAAATTTCCTGACACATAATTAACAAAAACAATGAGGACCGAAAAGGGCAGGACCAATGCAGAACGGGAAAGCAGAAAGGAAAAGGGTACACTTGAACTCAGCGTGATCAAAACCATAATTGCCGAATAGATCAGTAGTCCGGCCCAGATTTGGGGTGGATTCAGAAGAGGGATCACAAACAGAAGCGCAATCAGGCAGACAGAAACCCCCAGTATCTTCGTTGCGGGGGAGCGTTTATGAAGGGGACTGTCAAGTCTCGAATAACGATCTATAAAGGCATGATTCATGCGGTGCTTTCTAATAATTCAGGCTTGATCTTCTTGAGAAATTCCAGAATAAACATGCTTGCAACACCCTCTATTGTTCCCGTTATCCCGTAGATCAGCAACATGGTTGCAAAAGCGCTTGATAAATCCAACATGCCTGATAAAGCCAGTTCCAGAGCACAAAAACTGGCTGAAACCACTCCGGAAAGGAGTCCGGCAACAATCAGCGATGCTCGGCGCCCGGGGATGAAGCGATAGATTCCATATCCCAGAAAGCATCCCACAACGCCCATATTCAGAATATTAGCACCCAAACTGAGCATCCCACCATGTTGAAATAACAATGCCAGGGCAAAAAGGGAAATGGTCATAATGAGAAAACCTGCCAGAGGACCAACCAGAATTGAGATCAGCAGGGCTCCGGTGAGATGAATGGAGGTGCCAATACCTATTGGGAAGCTGAACAATTGTATCATAAAAACGAAGCTGGCCAATAAACCCAGCAGAGGGATTTGTTCTGGTCGAATGGATTGGTTTACTTTTTTAAGGCTGTATACCAGCGTGAGACCGGAGACGCCTGCAGTAGCCAGGGTTACGGGTGTATTTAAAAATCCATCAGGAATATGCATGGCGATTTCTTTTGCGCTGGATATAAAAATACCAGACACTGAAAATGAACAGGATGTATCCCAACCCGGAAACGATTCTCTGGAAACGTGATGGTCCTGGGGTCTCAGGAGTGTTCAGGCTAACCTCATCCACTGGGAATTGAATGACCTGACCATGTCCCAGGCCGTCTGAGACTTTTATCGTCCAGGAGCCGGTGGTGTCCGGTTTAAACATGAACACGCCATTTTCATCGGTCATGCCAGCTTGAAATTCAATTTCTGACTCGCCTGGTCTGAAAATTTCTACATCAGCAAAAGTCATGGGATCCTGATTGTCATACGTGATGAGAATACCCACACCCCAGTGCAATTCCTGATATTCAACACCATGAGCAAGCAGGGTGGAACAAGTCAGGGTCAGGAGAACAAACTGGATTATTGAACGCATTTTACTCCTCGATATACACTGAATAGGAGGCCGTCTGTCGCCTGAAATGACAGATGAGAACGTGAAAACCTGCTTGAGCAGGAGTGAAGGCACTTATACCCTCACGATCCATGATCAGTGATCTTTCCGACCCATCAGGTGCCAGCAGAGTCAACGGAACTTTTACTGGATCAGCACTTGCAAAAACGCTAAATGAAGTCCCTGAACCGGCAGGCATGATCTCAAGTTCCTGTGTAGGTGCCAGTGGGGAATCCAGTTCTGGGGACCCAACTCGAACCTGCGTTTTCAAAAGGTAAATGGAGGGACCCTTATTGCGTTTCCGAAGATTGACGAGGATGGTATATGTACCTGGAGTCATCGTCTGAAAATATGCGATATGCTCATTCCCACTGGCATGTAGCTGGATGGGTTCCTGTGTATTATCTGGTCTGATGATCAGGGCGGTCTGGATGAGTTGGGTATCAATTAAAAATTCACTGTTACCCGGGGAATGGCCGCTTCTCAAGGTGACACCAATGGAATCACCTATGGCGTAGCTTGGTGATTCAGTATACAACCAGTGTTCATGCGCCCAAAGACCCACGGTCATGACTAAAAGCGAAACGAGAGTTCGGGTGGAAAAGTTCATGATCTAGAAGCGATACATCAGGGTTAGATTTGAACGGGAAGCACCTTCTCGATTAAATTCAAGTCCCGTTTTAAAGACAATATCCTGCATCCCTAGTGGGAAATAAATACCTGGGAGAATGGAAACATCACCCTCAAAATCTCCTAAAAGCTCGACTCCTGCTGCAATGCCATGAGCATCTGGGGTAAGTGGCGAACGGAAACCCAGCCCATAACGATAGCCTGATTCATCCCCATCGATTTCCGCGGAAAGATTCAGCAGCAGGCTCTGGTTCCCGCTGAAACTTTTATTGACGATCAAAGTGGCTGCAAATACCCGCTCACCTCCAAGGAGTTCAATACTTCTGTTCATGGGCTCCTCATAGAGTAGGGAAAAACCCAATCCAATGGGTGCATCCTGAGTAATTTGGTATTGCAAAGCAAAGGCCATGGCTTCGATAAAGGGTGAAGGTCCCAGGGGCAGGAACTTCGTGTTGTGATCAGGTAAGAGATGACCGTTTCCAAACTTGGCAAAATGTCCATGTACATCGAACATCAACTGATCTGTGATCCCGTAGGATAAACCCGGGGTCAATTCCCAGTGATCCAACGTGGGTTGGTTTCGGTCTTCCACCATGTAATCGTGATGGAGATGAAATACAAAAGCCCCCTGGGGAGACGTATTGTAACTCTCCAGTTCAATAAACTCCATGGCGTGGTGAGCCTGAAGCGTGACTGAACCTACCAGTAGTAACAATAGAATGCGTAAGTGGCAATGTTTCAATGGTGTCCCCCTACAATGTTTGTCCGGTTGTGGATCGGAGCAGATCGATATGTTTCACGCCTTTCATGGAACGAATGGCGTCATATAGATTTCCGATTTGGTTGGCTGGTCCTTTGGCGACAATAATTTCCATGCAGTTGTCATGATCCAGATGAATATGTTGCGATGAGATGATGATCTGGAAATAATCATGTTGAACATCCATTAGATGGCTCACCAGATGGCCATGATGATGATCATAGACGAATGCAATGGCACCAGCGATGGTTTCATCTTCCTTCCATTGTTCCCGGACCAGGGCTTCGCGCATGAGATCACGTAAAGCTTCAGAACGGTTCTGGTAGTTTCTTTCACGAATAAATTCATCGAACTTATCCAAAAGATCCGTCTCTACGGAGACGCCAAATCGTTGTAGTTTTGTCATAATTTCTCCCAATGTAACACGAATACATAATTCGTGCCACGATTTAGATCAGCCAATAGAATATTCAAAACTGGTATTTCACCCTGCTGAAATGCAATTTCCAGGCAACCACAAAATCGAGGAATAAGATGCAATACACAAAATTAGGTAAGCGGGGACCCAAGGTCTCCACGATTGGATTTGGTGCCTGGGCTATTGGTGGAATGAATTGGGGACCCACCGATGATGAAGTATCTCTCAAAGCTTTGCGTGCCGCTCTGGATCAGGGTGTCACCTTTATTGATACAGCCGATGTATATGGCTTTGGACATTCCGAAGATCTCATCGCTAAAATTTTGAAAGAACGGGGTAAGGGGGATCTAATTATTGCCACCAAAGCAGGTAACGATTTTTATTATGCCGGCAAAGAGACTGATGATGGCTACGGAGCCATCCAGCAGAACTATAAGAAGGAATATCTCATCGAAGCGGCCGAGAAAAGTCTCAAACGGCTCGGTCTGGAAACCCTGGATATTCTCCAACTCCATAGTCCTGATCTTGAAAAACTTGAGTGGGACGATCCCTGGGAAGCCCTTACCAGATTAAAGGAGCAGGGCAAAATTCAACATGCCGGTCTCTCCATCCAATCCTTTAAGGAATCAGAGCAGGCCTATCTCCTGGAACGGCATCAGGGTCTCCTCGACGTTATCCAAGTACGTTATAATCTCCTGGAACGAAAGGCCGAAAAATTGCTCCTCCCTGAAGCCCTGAAATATGGCGTGGGTGTCATTGTCCGCATCCCCATGCTCTTTGGACTCCTCAGTGGAAAATTTGATCGGAAAAGTATTTTTGAAGGGGATGATCATCGACGCTTTAATCTGGATAGTGAGAAGTTGGATAGCTATCTCACTAAAATGGAGTCCATGAGCGATCTGTACCATCGATATTCAGGCTGGAGTCCGGCGCAGGTTGCCCTCCGTTTTGGAATATCACATCCTGCCTGCCATGTGTCCATTCCAGGTGGGAAAACCCCGGAACAGGTCAAAGAAAACTGTGGTGCCTCCGATATGCCGGAAGTCAAACTTAAATAGCGGGGAATATTCGTGGGGAATCTATATAGTAAGATATTTATCACCGGTGCCAGCTCAGGAATCGGGAGACAATTAGCCCTGGATTATGCCAGGGAAGGAGCAGAGTTATGGCTCCTGGCCAGGTCAGAGCTCAAATTAGCAGAACTCTCCCGGGAAATTCAAACGCTTGGTGGGCAAGCTCATATTCTGGTGTGCGATGCCACAGATGAACCTTCATTTCTAACTGCACTGGCTACAGCTCAAGAGGAATCTACCGGATTCGACCTGGTCATCGCCAATGCTGGCTGGGGTGGGAGAATGCAGTATCCCGGCGACAAGAATATTGAAGTGCTTAATCAGGTCATTGATCTCAACTTCCGCGCTGCGACCCAAACGCTGGAGTATTATGCAAAATTTATGGTGATGGCGAAACAGGGTCATCTTGTGGGTGTCTCCAGCATTGCAGGCTTCAGGGGAGCCCCTGGCGGCGCGGCATACAGCGCCACCAAAGCGGCCCTGATCTCCTACCTCGAGTCGCTCCGCTTCTCGGTTAGCCCCTTTGGAGTTTTTGTCACTGATATTCGTCCCGGGTTTGTGAGAACTCCCATGACAGCCAAGAATGTCGTACCCATGCCCTTCCTTATGGATGTGGAGCGAGCCAGTCAAAAAATAAGAAGAGCTATATCAAGGAAAAGGAAACGATTCGCTTTCCCCTGGCAGATGGCTGTACTTTTGCACCTCATCAAGGCTGCCCCAGATTTTCTTTACGACTGGGTAGCAGCTCTCACCTTTGGAAAAGAGGCAGTAACGGGTCGACTGGGGAAATCAGATTCAAATACTCCCACATAGAAACTGGCCACTGTGGTCCTTTGCTTTCTCTAAGATATATGTCAGTGTGCAGAACATTGGATAGATCGAAAATTCATCTTTCCTATAGACTCCAACTCATTCCAGCCTATACTTGAACGATGATTAAAACCTTAGACAAATACGTTTTCAAGGAATTACTCACTCCATTTATGTATTCATTGTTGGTCCTGACAATGATCTTTCTGGTGAACTTTGTTATCCGGGCCATGGATCGGATATTGGGCAAGGGACTCTCCTTTCTGGTCATTCTTGAATACATCACCCTCAATCTTGCCTGGATATTGGCACTGGCTATCCCGCTCTCTGTTTTGGTGGCTGTCTTACTGGCTTATGGGCGTCTTGCGACGGACCATGAGGTCACCGCCATGCGCTCTGGCGGAATTTCATTGCCCCGTATCATGGCTCCAGCCCTGGTCTTTTCCATCCTGGTGGGTAGCTTTACGCTTTACTTCAATACAAACATTCTACCCGATGTCAACCATCGAGCCCGGCTTCTCGGTTCGGATATCTATCGCAAACGTCCCGATATGGACATTGTCCCGGGATACTTTATTGACGACTTGCCTGACTATAACATTCGGGTCAACGAAGTCACGGAAGAGGGCTTGAAAGGTGTGGTCATTTTTTCCAAAAGCGATCTTCGGGAACAGGTCTCAATTTTTGCTGAGACAGGCCGTACCGAAACGGCTGGAGGGCAGATCATATTTACCCTCTATAATGGAGAAAAACATCTACTCGATCTTGACAAACTGGACGACTATCAGCGAGAATATTTTGATTCGACCCGTCTCATAGTAAAGGTCAATAATCTTGAATTGACGCGACGGGAATCGGCTGTCAGGGGTGACCGCGAGATGACCCCTGCCATGATGTACGTCAGGATTGACGAAAACAGAGAAAGATTCGATCGCACGATTGACCGCATGAACAGCATTAGAATTAACAGTCCATTGTTTAACGGGGATTCACTGGTGGATATGGTGGCTTTAATGGATACGGTGAAGCGCATCCCCGTGTCCGAAAGTATTCCCATCGATGCCAGAACCAGAGTCTGGAATCGCACCATCGATAAACTGGAAAGTCAGGAGCGCCTGCTCAACAGCTATCAAAAGCAGGTGAATAAATATCTCGTGGAAATTCATAAAAAATATGCCATGGCGGTCACCTGTATCGTGTTTGTTCTTGTGGGGGTGCCCCTGGGGATTATGACCCGCAAATCCAGTGGTACGATTGGTGTTGCCATCGGTATGTTTTTTATCTACTGGGCTGCCTTGATAGCCGGTGAGGAGTTGGCAGATCGAAGTATTATGGATCCTATTTTAGCAATGTGGGCTCCCAATGGGATCATGGCTGTGGTGGGAATCTGGATCAATTTCCAGGTTTCAAGGGAACGAACGGTCATCAATATTCTTTGGTTAAAAACAATATTTAATCCCCTTAATTGGAAGCTCATTCCAAGAAAAAAAACATGACAAAGTAAGCATTTACTTAAGTAAGGTATCCGTCTATATTGATTTCAAATTTTCTGCCTAGGAGAGATGGTTAATGTCACTTCACACTATTGTTTTAGTCAAACAAGTTCCAGATACCAGTAATATTTCAGGTGAAGTCATGCGTCCTGATGGAACCGTAAATCGAGCACGCCTTCCTGCTATTTTCAATCCGGAGGATCAGGAGGCTTTAGAACTGGCACTGAGACTCAAGGATAAACATGGTGGCAAAGTGACAGCCCTAACCATGGGTCCACCCAATGCAGCCAATATGCTCCGTGAATGTTTGTATATGGGAGCTGATCGAGCGATCCTGGTCAGTGACCGCAGATTTGCCGCCGCCGACACACTGGCCACTTCATACGCTCTCCATAAAGCGGTTCATCGAATTGGAAAATATGACCTCATCTTTGGTGGACGTCAGGCCATTGATGGTGATACGGCCCAGGTGGGACCGCAAACGGCAGAGAAATTAGGTATTCCCCAGATCACCTATACTCTGGAAGTACAAGAATTAGATTTGAAGAAAAGAACGATTCGTGCCAAAAGAGCGATAAAAAACGGCTATGAAATCCTGGAATCCCCCTTACCTGTTTTGCTGACGGTTACCAAAGATGCTGCGGAACCACGGCCCTTTGATGTAAGAAGATTGTGTACCTATAAACGAGCCCAATCCAGGTTTGAAATTGAAGCCACCGTTGATGACAGTCACGATCTGGTGTGGATGGATGAACTATTGGAAAAAGCCAAAACCAGCGATTTACTGATTGAGACCTGGAATATTGAAGATATCGATGCAGATGTGGAAATGTGCGGCCTGGCAGGATCTCCTACCAAAGTACACAAGGTGGAAAATGTGATACTCAGTGGAGCTGAATATAAAGCGGTTCCGGCCACATCAGAGGGCATGAATGACATGATTGCTGAACTGATGCGAGATCACATCTTTGGTTAAACATGAAATCTCTTACAACAGATTCAGCGAAACCTGCGAACCTGCTGCGAAAAGCTTCGCTTCGTACGCTTCGTTGTAAAAACCTGATCAGAATGAAGTAGAAATATGAATTCAAAATTAAAAGATATGGTGTGGGTGTTTGCTGAGCAAACAGATGGGAAACTGGCTGATGTGAGTCTGGAGTTACTGCATAAAGCCCAAACCCTGGCAGGGAGAATGAATTCCCAGGTGAGTGCGGTTCTCCTGGGTCATCAAGTCGAAAAATTAGCCAGGACTCTGTTTGCCCATGGTGCCGACAATGTCTATCTCCTCGATGATGCTGAGCTCAAAGATTTTCGCAGTATGCCCTATGCCAATCTCATCACCACGCTTGTGGAAGAGCAAAGACCACGAGTGGTGCTCTTTGGCGCCACGCATATTGGTCGTGATGTAGCCCCCAGAGTTGCTTCACATACTCGCTCAGGCTTGACTGCTGATTGTACCGAGTTAAAGATTGAAACCGTGACCATCAAAAAAGTTGAGTATAAGGATCTTCTCCTCCAGATCCGACCGGCTTTTGGTGGCAACATTATCGCAACCATCATTTCACCGGATGTCCCCATTCAAATGGCCACCATCCGGGAAGGGGTTATGGAAATGGGTGAACCTGATGCATCCCGGAAAGGGACCATCATTCCGGTGAAGGTTGAACTCGATCCGGTGGAGATTGCCGTGAAGATTATCGAAAAACACCAGGAAAAATCCGGTGTGAATCTCAAGGGTGCCCCCATCATTGTGGCAGGTGGATACGGGGCAGATACCCCGGAAAAATTTCAATTGATCAAGGATCTGGCCAAAGTGCTGCGTGCCGAGGTGGCTGGCTCACGTGCAGCCGTGGATGCCGGGCTGATCAGTCCTGAAAGACAGGTGGGTCAGACCGGAACAACCGTACGCCCAAAATTATATATTGCCATCGGTATTTCAGGTGCCATCCAACATCGTGCTGGTATGCAGGAATCTCAGAAAATCATTGCCATTAATAGTGATGCCGAGGCACCTATTTTCCAGGTTGCCCACTATGGGATTCACGGTGACCTGACAGTTGTCATACCCAAACTCATTGCTGCGTATAAAAGTCAGCTGCACTAGAGTCGCTTTTTTGAACTTGACCCATACAAGAACGAGAACTATCCCTCAACCTTGAGCTAGGAATAGATATGTCAAATTTTTTCAGTGAAAACGCCGATATTCAATTTCAGTTTAACCGAATTGATCTCTCAGAAATTATTCAAATTCGGGAAGATGACTATAAGCAGGCAGAGCAATATTCTTTCGCTCCCCGGGATTATGAGGATGCCAAAGATAATTTTAAGCGGATACTGGAAGTCGTTGGTGATATAGCCGGAAATTTTGTTGCCGAACGCGCTCGTGAAGTTGATGAACTGGGTTCTACTTTTGAAGATGGCGTTGTGACCTACGCCAAAGGCCTCCAGGAGGCCATGATTCGCTTGAATCAGGCCGGGCTCATGGGCTTTATTCTGGAACGCAAGTATGGTGGACTTAACCTGCCCATTTCTATTTACATCTTTGCCATTGAGATGGTCTCCCGGGGCGATGCCTCCCTCATGAATCTTTTCGGGCTTCAGGATATCTCTGAGACGATTGAAAACTACGGTTCCGAGGAGATCAAGGCAGAATTTTTGCCAAAATTCAGTACGGGCGAAGTGACTGGTGCCATGGTACTCACTGAACCCGATGCTGGTTCGGATTTGCAGGCAGTCAAAACCCGGGCCTATCAGGATGAAAATGGGAACTGGTTTCTCAGTGGCGTGAAACGTTTCATCACCAATGGAAATGCCGATGTTAATCTGGTTCTAGCTCGCTCAGAAGAAGGTACGCGGGATGGACGTGGCCTCTCACTTTTTGTCTGTTATGGAGATGATACGGTGCAGATCAGACGTATTGAACATAAGCTGGGTATCAAAGGATCCCCCACTTGTGAAATGCAGTTTCACGACACACCGGCCCAGTTAATTGGTCAACGGAAACGCGGACTTGTTGCCTATGTCATGGCTCTGATGAATGGCGCTCGTCTCGGTGTGGCTGCCCAGGCCCTGGGAATTGCCCAGGCCGCTTATGTGGAAGCCAGAAGATATGCTCAGGAGCGGGAACAATTTGGCAAACCTATTTTGAACTTTCCCGCCGTCGCTGATATGCTCATCAAAATGAAGGTCGATCTGGAGAGTTCCAGAACCCTGATATATGCCACGGCCCGCGCAGTTGATATGCATAAAGTTAGCGAAATGGAGTTGGAAAGGTTGAAAGCGGCCAATGAATCCTTCGTTGAGATGAAAGACCAGGCTAAACATTGGAAAGCCATCGCAGACTTCCTCACACCCCTTTCAAAATATGTAATCTCTGAAAAGGCCAATCGCATTTGTTATGATGCGATCCAGATTCATGGTGGTACCGGATATATGCATGAATTCAATGTGGAGCGACATTATCGTGATGTCCGTATCACCAATATTTATGAAGGAACTTCACAACTCCAGGTTATTGCCGCTATTGGCGGGGTGATCAAGGGTGTCTTCGATGAGCAATTCGATGCGTTTGAGGCCCATGAATATCGTCATGAAGCGAGACAGCTGGCCAACAAGCTTAAAAAGATTCGTGTGCTCATGGATAAATGCAAAGTCCATGTACTTGATAAGGAAGATAAGGCATACCAGGAATTACATTCTGCTGAGCTGGTGGAAATGTACGGTTCCATTTACGTGGGATATCTGATTCTCGAGGAAGCTGCTGAGAATTCACGAAAAATGTTGATTGCCAAAAAATATATTATGGATGCCCTGGCCACAGCCATGCATCATACAGAATCAATAACCCGGGGATTTGATACCCTGTTTGCTGATGTAGATCAAATACTCACCAAGGAATAAATTGGTTTGCTAACGGTAGCGTCGTTGCATACAACGACACTACTGCTGTTAAAATTAAAAAAGCCCCGCGAGCGGGGCTTTTTTAATATTTCCATGGGAGGTTCGGATTAACCGGCGTTGTCTTCACCACCATCAATACCAATCACATTACCCGTTATCCAGGTATTCATTCCAGCAAAAGTGAGCACGGCTTCGGCAACATCATCGGGTGTGGTCAGACGACCACCAGGATTCGACTGCAGGGCTCTGGCAATCATTTGCTCGTTGCCGGGAATTTTTCTTAAGGCGGGAGTGTCAGTTACACCGGCTCTCAATGCATTGGCAGCAATTTTTTTCGGCGCCAGCTCAAATGCAATCTGACGGGTATGTGCTTCCATGGCTGCTTTGGCTGCGGAAACCGCTCCATAGTTTGGCCAGGCCGTGTGACCACCTGAACTGGTCATACAGAATATGTGACTGCCTTCTTTCATCAGTCCTCGACCAACCGCATCCTGGGTCCAATAAATCAGAGAGTGAGCCATGACATCGAGTGTCATATCCATCTGGCTTTTATGAACGACACCACCTTGACCGGGATTGTACACGACCGGGAGAAGGGTACCAAAAGCCAGTGAGTGAACCAGCACCTGAATGGTGCCTCCCTCATTGGAGAAGGTCTCTTCCATAATCCTGATGGCTTCTTTTCTGGCCCGGGTGTCCGCTGCATTAATATTAAAAAAGATCGCCTTGGAACCGGAAGCCTGGATATCAGCCTTGATCGCTTCCACGTTGTGCATGGTTGCTTTCCGGTCGAGATGAACCCCGAAAATATTATAACCATTAGCCGCCAGTTTTTTTGAGATGGCTCCACCAAATCCACTTGAAGCGCCTAAAATCAATGCCCATTTCTGCATAACTCTTCCTTTCGTTGGTCAATATCCAAACTGATGGTGAATATAGATTTTGCCGATGCGATGAAAAGTAGTTTATTTGTGATAGATATTATCGCAAATGAATTCAGACCTGCCGGCCAGGACAGATAGCTGCCATCACTCCCTGGCCACATTGCCTGTTATTCAAAACCTGCTTAAATCCATTCTATCAAAGACTTCTTTCAAATTATTTGAAATTTTCTAGTTTTCACCAGGAGTGGCAAGGGCGTTATTCAATACCTGGTTAGCCGTTAACTTTCATGGGAAGAAGCACAAAGGGGGTTTAAAATGAAGACAGGTCGACTTATCGGATCGATGCTCCTGGTTCTATTTTTCCTGAGTTGTGGGGGAAACGTAGAAAATGAGCCAATTCTTGGGCAAAACTTTATGATTAGATATGACAATCATGATAGCCTGTTGTCTGACGACATTGTGTTGGTGTATTGTTTTGACTATTGGGGGACCACAGGCAATAATTATCAAGGTCCCGAGGGTCTATTCAGAAATGTGCTATCACCCGATTCGGGTAGAGCAACAGAGTTGAAGATGGAAAAAATAGATTCACACTGGGAAGCAACTATTTCCATTCCAGAGCAAGCGACCTTGCTGAGTTATTATTTTACCGATGGCGAAAAATATGATTATAACGATAAAAAGACCTTCACAAATTACATATACAATGAAGCAGGGATGCCAGTCAAGAATTCTCGCTTCAGGAATGTCGATTTCCTGGTTATGACAGGAGCATCTCAGGAAGCAATCCTTGCTGAAATTGGGGCTGAAATTGAGGCCTATCCCACCAATTGGATTGCTCAAACCGTTTATTGGCGAAAGGCCTTCGAAACCGCAGAAACATTTGAAGATTTAAATTCTGTTTACAGTGATGCCAGTGGAGCATACATGGACCTGGTTGAAACTCTTGGTGAATCTGATTCTCTAAAACTCGTGAAGGCAAATTTTATGGTCGAATTTATGAATTCCATAAATAGACCATTGATGAAAACCAATGCTGACTTTATGTCAATTATGGAAGCGATTCCACCCGAAAATCATTACGGTCCGGCAAAGAAGAGATACCAGAGTTACTTGGAGTTTCAAAAACGGAGCAACACAAGCAACGACTTCATGAATAAGATCATCGGTACCATTGCCCCGGATTTCGAGTACAAAACTATCATGGGCGTTGAAGGGAAGTTGTCGGATTTTAGAGGGAATTACCTCCTCCTTGATTTCTGGGGGACCTGGTGTGGACCTTGTGTCGGTGAAATTCCCAATTTGAAAAAAGTTTATGGAGCCTTCCATGAGAAGGGATTTGAAATATTAAGTATCAGCAGCGACAATTTCGATGAGCAAAAACTCAAGGACTATGTGACGGAGAAGGGAATGAGCTGGAACCATGTACTTGAAGGCATGGGAGGCCCTGTGCAGGAATTGTATAAGATTCGCTCCTACCCATCGCTTTTCTTAATAGATCCCGAGGGGAAAGTGGTAAGTATCAACAATGAGCTTAGAGGCGAATTGTTAAACGCGAAATTAGAGGGGCTCTATAAGTAAGAATTTTGGGAAGTTCATTGATGAACGAGGGGAGACGCTGAACCGAGGCTGGGGCAGCGTTTTACCCGCGGTTTTCAATCTTGAACAAACGACCCTGCCAGGTATCGCGGTGATTTAATTCCAGATCCATGAGGTGGGTCAGTTTGGGAATATTGTATCCCCAACGCGGGGCAATCAGGATCTCATCAGGGGCATCGCCAAATAACCGCTGAATAACGATCTCAGGATTCAGCTTCTCAAGAATATCAGCCACTAATTCGATATACTCATCAGCCTGAAAGAGTGGGAATGGCTTGTCCTGATATCTTTTTGCCAGCACAGTACCCTTCACAATATGAAGCTGGTGAATTTTAAGGAAATCCAGGTCAAGATCATTGGCAGCAGCTCCCGTTTCCAGCATCATTTCCTTTGATTCCACAGGGAAGCCCAGAATAATATGTCCTGCCACTTTTATTCCGTATTGCCTGGTCAGCTCAACTGCTTTGACCACAGACTCATAATCATGACCCCGATTCATCCAGGCCAGTGTCTCATCGTGGATGGATTCAATACCATACTCCAAAGTGACATTGACCCGCTCATTCAACCCGGCCAGATACTCCAGCAGGGGTTCATCAATACAGTCGCTGCGTGTGCCAATATCCAGCCCGACTACATTGGGATAATTGATGGCCTCCTCGTACATGCGTTTCAGTTTTTCCAGTTCATCATAAGTATTCGAATAGGCCTGGAAGTAGGCGATGTAGTTTTGAACATCGTAGCGATCAATCATGAAAGGAATAGAGGCTTCCATCTGGAGCGGAATGGACATATCCTTATTAATATAGTGAGGGACAAAGCTATCGTTATTGCAGTAAATACAACCCCCCCGGCCTTTGCTGCCATCCCGGTTGGGACAGGTAAACCCACCATGCAGGGAAACCTTGCGAATTTTCTCACCATAGGTCTTCTGAAGGTAATAATTGTAGTTGTGGTAACGCCTGTTTAACCAGATTTTTGCTTGATTTCCCGCATCTATTGGTGAATTTGCACTCATGTTAGTATTTAACCTGTTTGGCTCCTATCTCGCACTTCTTTTCTCAGGGAGATTCACAGAAATTTCAAAATTGGGAAGCAAAATTTAATGGCATTCATATTCCGCTCATTACTCATATTAGTCATGATTGCCGGGCTGAGTGGCCAGACAAAAATCTGTGAAGTCTCTCATCCCAAGGTTGATGAGCAAAGTGCCGTAGTCAAGAGCCAAACCTATGATGATGTCTATTGGGTCTGCAATGACTCCGGGAATGAACCCTTCATCTATCCGTTAAACTCCCGGGGCGAAATGATTATTCCCGATTTTATGAAAAGACATTTGAAGGATGGTAAATCTGATGATTATCCCGGGATAGAAATTCATAATGCAAGTCTCCTGGACTGGGAGGCCATGACAGTGATCGGGGATACCCTGATTGTTGCCGATGTGGGCAATAATGGAAATGCAAGAAGGGATCAGGGTATTTATCTTATCCTTGAACCCAATCCACATACCACCTATGAAACCCGTCCGCTCATGTGGCTACCTGTCTGCTTTGAAGATCAATCCCGCTATCCTGCTGCAGAATGGGAATTCGATTGTGAATCCATTTTTAGCTTCGAGGGTAAAATATATTTTCTCACCAAACACCGGGCAGATCAGCAAATCAACAAGCCAGCCTCATCAACCAAATTATATCGCATGGATACACGGTTCACGGACCGTGTGAATGTTTTGAAGCGTATCAGCCGCAAGGAAGACCTGGGTGGCTGGGTCACGGACGCCTGCATGGCACCCGATGAATCAGCTATGGTGATGCTGGCCCAAAATCCTCTGGCAACCATCGTTTGGTACTTTCCTAAACCCAAACGCGGGGATGACTTTTTATCACAAGCTCCCCAAAAATTCAGCCTGATGAAAGCCAACCAGGCTGAAGGTGTTTGCTTTAAGGATTCCCGAACCATTTTAGTGACCAATGAGCAACGAGAATGGTTTGAAATACCACTTGAAGCTTTTAGCAAATAAATTTTCCTAAGGATATCAAATGAAATACGAACAATTGTCCCGGCGCAATCACTTTAAATTTGGTGATTTTGCTTTAAGTGGAGTCATAAAAAATTATGCCCCTGATCTAAAGCTTGAACCCATTCATACCGAGTTGCATCTCAATGTAGATTTGGAGAAACAATCTGCTACCGGATATGCATTAATCACACTGCGAGCCAATGTGGCCGGACAACATTCCATCAAACTGGATGCCGTTGATTTTGAAGGCTTAAAAGTTCATAATATGAGTGCCAAAGGGCTGGATTATGGCTATGATGATTGTGTCATCGACTTGAATTTTGGGAAAGCATTCGAAGCTGATGAGACGTGTGTCATTCGTATTGACTATTCTATCCAGAACCCCATCTCGGGACTTAAGTTTTCAGCACCTGATAAGCACCGGCCGAACTTTCCATTTTT
>JAIPGJ010000045.1 GCA_021736185.1 Fidelibacterota bacterium
CCAGCAGGCGTTTGGCCTCCTTGACCAGGGGCGTGCCCTTGTCAGATTCCTCACCGATGCTCATGAGAGCCACGCGGGGGGCTTCTTTCTTTGTGAGATGGTGATAAACGATGCTTCCCATAATCCCGAATTGCAGCAAATTCTTGGGTTTGGCTTCAGCTACGGCTCCAACATCCAGTAAAAGGGTAGCCCCTTCTTCATGGGGCATAAAAGCACCGACAGCAGGACGATCAACCCCAGGTATTCGACCCAGAGTAAGGAGGGAATATGTCATGACCGCCCCAGTATTACCGGCGGAGATAAATGCATTTGCCTTCCCGGCCTTCACCAACTCAATGCCAATCCGCATGGAAGAATCTTTTTTCTCTTTATAAGATCTGGTCGGGGATTCACCCATCATGACAACCTGTGAGGCATGCTGGATGTGTAAACGGGGACTGGTAAAAGATCGTGTTTGAAGTTCTTGACGAATAAGATCTTCCTGACCCACCAGGATGACTTCACCATCACTTTTGGGGTCATTCAAATATTGAATAACGCCTTCAATATTGATAAAAGGGGCGTTGTCGCCCCCCATACTATCAACCACGATTTTCATTGAAGGGTTCAAACTTCTTTAGGAATGGTAACCTGTTTTCCCTTGTAATAACCACAATGCGGACATACGCGATGTGGCAATTTTTGTTCGTTGCAATTAGAGCAGGTAATCAGACCAGCCAGAGATATTTTCCAGTGCGTACGTCGTTTATCTCTTTTGGCCCGTGATGTTTTTCTTTTTGGTACAGCCACGAGTTAAATTCTCCTATTCGTTGAACAAATCTTTTAGCTTAGCCCAGCGTTCATCCGGTTTATCATCTGGCCTGATGAATTTTTGCAGCTCTTGAGCTGCCTGGCAATCAGGACCACATCGATGTGATATGGGGATGGCTAACAACACGGCATCATGAACCAGGGGGTATAAATCAAATTCTGCTTGATGGGCGGGGATATGATAAATCTCATCACCCTCATAGGATTCCAGATACTTGGAATCAAATGTCAGCATGGCTTCAATTTCACTTTTCAGGGTGTCTTCAAACTCCTCCATGCCGGCCTCACAAATAAAAAGACCTGTGCAAGAAATCTTCCCGTGTAGATAAAAATTTTGACCCTGTCGGTCGATGTTCAATTTCATTTCAAACTGGAGTGGTTTCCACTGGATGCTTTCATCGTGTTGTAGCTGTGCTAGGCTGTCAAAAATCTGCTCTGATTTGCCTCTCGGCAATGTGTTTAATAAAATCTTCATTGTCAAAGCCGCGCAATATAGATGGGAGTTATTCGCATGTCAAACGTTTAACTTATTGAGAAATCAGCAGCCTATCAGGGCTGCATCAGAGCCTCAATCTCCTGAATGGTTCTGGGAATAGACTGGCTTAACACCCGATGTCCCTTTTGGGTTACCAGAACATCATCTTCAATGCGGACCGCAATATTCCACCATCGGGGTTCCACATCCTCAGATTCACTAATATAGATACCCGGCTCAACGGTGAGCACCATACCGGCTTTCAGGAGGTGCGGTTTTCCGTCTTCCCCATCCCAGCCACCTGCATCATGGACGTCCAGACCCAGCCAATGAGAGCTGCCGTGCATAAAAAATTGACGATATGATTTATTCTTGATCAGTTGAGAGACATCACCGGTTAACAGACCAAGGTCCACCAGACCGGAGGTAAGCACTTCAACAGCTTTGTCGTGAGGTTTGCGCCAGGAAACACCTGGCTTCACAGTTTGGATGGCAGCCGTTTGTGCATCAAGGACCACCTGATAAATTGCTTTTTGCTCAGGACTGAAGGCACCTGAAATGGGAACGGTACGGGTGATATCTGCGGTATAATAATCCCACTCAGCCCCGATATCCATCAACAGAAGGTCCCCTGATATGAGCTCGCCGTGATTGTTTTCATAATGGAGGTAAGTTGCATTTTTACCTGCCCCAACAATGGATAGAAAACCCAAACGTTCAGCCCCACGTTTTGCAAAACCGTATTCTATGGCAGCTTGCACCTCATACTCAAAATTCAGAGTTGGAATAAGAGGTATAACATCCAGAATGGATTGCTGGGTAATTTCAATGGCTTTTTCGAGAGCTTGAATTTCAGCAGCTGATTTGACCAAACGGTGATATTTAAGTAGGGTAGAGGCCTCCTGAACCAGACTGGGACGCCGACTGCTGTTTTCAAATTTTCTCTCAAATTCGGTTTTAAAGTCAGTATTATTCCCATATGAGATGACCAATCTATCATATCCAGATATGAGTTTCTCCACGCGCTCAAAAAATTCACTGTAGGCGAAGGCCTGATCAATACCTGGCAATATCCTGGCATCACCTACTCCAAGTTTGGGACCTGTCCATGCTTCCATCTTTGGATCACGAGCTGCAACAAAGAGAGAAATTTCAGCATGGTCTTCTGGATTTTTCTGGGGTGTGAAGATGAGAATGGCATCCATCTGGGTCCAGCCCGTCAAATAAAAAAAGTCTGAATCTTGTCGGTAGGGGTAATCGATATGATGATTGCGCTCAAATACCGGAGCTGTATGGAATATGGCACAGGCATTCAGTTCACGCAATTCCTCAAGAAAAACAGCTCTGCGTCCAGCGAATTCATCACTGGGCAGGTCTCCGGGTTTGGACATGGGACTGGCTGGTGTGTTGAAAATCAGGAGCAGGACGAAGGGCAACATCAGTCGCATTCTAGCTAGCATGGAAACGTCCTTATTCGATTATTTTATACTGAGTTCGAGCCACTTTGACCGGTACGGCGTTAAAATGCCACCACTCAATTGAAATGGCCAGGAAACCAGCCTGCGTCATCACCTCCCGCAGTAAATGACGATTGTCTACTTGTTGCTGAGTCAGTTTGTTCTCTTTTAGAAAGCGATCTTCATGACGGGGTTGGGCAAGCTCGCCGAAATAATCGAAGGGTGTTCCCATATCCAATGGAACCCCTTGTGCGTCAGCGAGGGTCAAATCAACTGCCGATCCATAATTATGAACAGAGCCTCCCTTGGGATTAGCCACATAGTCCTCTGATGGTGTCCCGACGACCAGGGTCCACATTTTTCGTTGAATGGAGCGCGGGCGAGCCCCATCATATACCAGGAGGGTTAATCCGGGATGTGATTGTTTGAGGATCGCTTGGGCTTCTTTTAGCATGGCTGCAGCCTCGGGTTGCAGATAGCAGTGTTCCAATTCGCCATAGGTATCGGCGGCAAGGAAATTATCTGTGGTTGAATACTTCAATTCTACCAGGATATCTGGAGCCAGTGACTGGATATCTACTAAACCTTGATCTTGAAGTTGTTCTTCCAGGGGAAGCACCGTCCCGGCTTGACCATAAAGCAGGGAGTGCACAAAAAGTTGGGTAAATACTGCTAGGATGATTATTCGTTTATTCATGGCTGCAAGATAGTGTAATCTCTCCCCATCTGAAAGTTTCGAACACGCAGTGGATTTTTTGTACAATGATCAGCGAAACGCAAATCAATAAACCTATATGGTAAATGGGCATCCCTGTCCTGACGTATTCCCAGCCGGGTCGTTTGAATGATCTTTTGGGCTGAGTAGGAGTCATCCCATAGTTCAAAATGACCAGGTTTCAATGGTTGACCATCCCAGTCTGGAACTTTGAGATTCAAGGATTTGCACAGGAGCGTTTGTCCAGCACAGAGAGCCGGGAGGGGGCGATCACTCTCGTCCCGACGGGGATTATTTTTTTGCATAATAACGATTGATTGCATCCCCTCATTTTTTCTGATTACGGGATATCCAGATTTAATGAGGACGGCATTGCCTGCACCGCGGCACGAAAAGTTCAGAGAGTCGCCCCCTCTGGCATAATACATATAGATGGTGCCAGGCGGCATAAAGAGGGCTTTCCGCTTGGGGGTATAGCCCTGGGAGGAATGGCTGGCCTTTTCTTGAAGGTAATAAGCTTCGGTTTCAATGATTCTGGCCATCAGCCAATGATTCAAATAACGGACGGCGATGACTTTTCCCAGGAGGGTTTGGGCAACTTTTTCAGCCTCATGGTTAAAAAAGGCTGAAGTGATCATACGTAGCGGACCTTGCATCAGGTATTCCATGGTCCCAATATTCCTCTAGTTTAAAAAATACCCAATGATTCTATTTCAGGAAGTAAGAAGAAATTTATCTTTACATCTGCTTGCCTAGCAGCATTCTAAATATGAGTTTAACCCCTCAAAGGGCTTGAAAAGGCTATATCTGGGGTCACTCTCAGATGCGAGAATCATTTCTCGAAACTCAGACGGAAATAAAGCAATAGCTGCTAACCCTTAAGAATAGGATACAAAATCAGCTAATACTTGACGCGTGTTTTGATTTTTTGAAGATATTTATTTTGTGAAGCGCAATTAAGGCGGATAATTGCTCATCATAATGCAATGTGCCTGATATTTGGCATACACTTTGTAAATACGGTATTTAAGAATACGGAAAAATGAATGAGTCTACATCCAATCACTGAAACTTCAGATAGCTCTTCCCAGAGCGAAAAATTGTATACGCCCAGGGAAGTAGCCCATGAACTGAGTCTTTCAGTGGAGAGCCTTCGTCTGTATGAACGCGAGGGCTTGCTGGTTCCTTATAAGTTGGACTCGGGCCATCGGCGCTATACTCAATCTGATATTGAATGGATTGTATGCATTCAAAGACAGATTCATGAGAACAAACTGAATTTTGCTGGCATTCGCTACATTCTCTCCATGTTGCCCTGTCACGAGATGAAGCCCTGCTGCCTGGAAGATCAAAAAACCTGTCCCGCAGGTGTTGCAAGCTGCAGACCCTGTTGGGACTTTGATGTTACCCCTTGTCGAATCAAAGGAGAAAATTGTCGGACCTGTGTGGTTTACCAACAGGTTCTCAATGTCGATAACCTCAAAAAAATATTATCGGTGAAATTCAAATGCGATTAATACAAAAATTATGGATGATCACACTTCTTGTGTGGAGTTTTTCCTTTTTGAGCTGTGATGTCATCAATCCAACCAGTGATGGCGATTTGGCAGATTATACCTGTGAGGGTTGCCACACCAGTAGATCAACATTGGATCGAATCGTCACTACCTTGAATCTAGATCCACCCACTGAGGGATCTGAGGCCCCTGGCTGAGGTGGCGGAGCGGTGCCGTTGGCACTCACAGACAAGGTTTATATCCGCTTATACCCTGCTGGTGGAATTCGTTCATTCGCAGATATTGATCCTGCTCATGCAGCCAGTGGCTGCGCCGGTTGTCATGGGGGTAGTTCTGTCGTTGATGCTGCCGATGATACTTCTGCATATCGCATGGCCCATACGGGTATGATGCGTGATCCTTCAGCTATTGGTGAGGCAGGCTGTAGCGGTGGAATGTGTCATGGTGATATCGTGCGACGCAACGAAACCAGCATGCATAGCAATCTCTGGGGTGAAAAGGCCCATGTTGCGCTCCGCAATGGTTATGAGACCTTTGAAGCCTGTCCGGCTGACATCAAAGACGGATATGCCAAAGACTGTAATAGCTGCCACACAACCTGTGGGCAGTGTCATATCAGCAGGCCAAACGCTGCCGGAGGGGGTTTCCTCGAACAGCGGGCGGGATATAGTCATAAATTTATACGCACACCAAGTGAAGAAAATGTCTGTACTGCCTGTCATGGATCCCGGATAGGCGATGACTGGAATGCGAATCAGGAGCGGGTTCCCGGGAATGTGCCGGACCTGCATAATGATTTTGGTTATTCCTGTCTCGATTGTCACCAGGAAGATCTCCATGGTGATGGTGCTGGAGATGCCAACTATACTTCGAGATATGAGGTGGCTGACATTCCAAAATGTATTGACTGCCACCAGGCCGATAGAGATGATAATGCCTTTCATGTCCAACATTGGCCCAATGCCGATGACAGTGATGGTGCCGATCTGGCCTGTCAAACCTGTCATTCACAACAATATAATAATTGTAATACCTGTCACGCAGGTACGTGGAAAGAAGAATATTTAGCAGATAATACGGATGAATATCGTGTATACCCGCAATTCAAAATTGGCCTGAATCCTTATTATGGTGATGAAAGTCATCCTCATAGTGAAGCGGCCTGGATCACAGTAAGGCATGTACCTGCTTCCCCAGACGCTTTCAAGAATTGGGGTATCGCCACGATGTCGAATTATAATGCCATGGAGACCTGGAAATACACAAGCCCTCATAATCTTCAGCGCTGGACTGAGCGAACGCTGGTTGACACCAGTTGGAAAAATAATGCCAGCTACACAGCATCAACCTGTAATGACAATTGTCATATGCATGGGGACCGTGTGCCACCGTCCACCCCCAATAATGATGTGTTTTTGACGAATAGAGATTTGTATAGAGACAAAACGCGTGATGACCTTAGTGATGAAATTGAGGCTAACGCATTGACAAGTTTGGGTGAGGGGTCTGCCGTATGCGCGGTCTGTCACTGATAGATTTTACTAAATGGATAAATGTTGCGGATTGACATGGCTGGAGATGTTCCCAAGGGGGATGTTCATCATCTCAGTTTCCCAGAGCGGCTGTTTGCTGTCAGCATTTATCAACTTACAAAGAAACAAGTTCAAAATGCCAAAAGGAGGTAAAATGAAACTTGATTGGAGACTAGTTTTGGTTTTGGTTTTGATGATGGGACTCATGGTAGGGTGTGATGACCCTAAAGAGGACGAGAACCCATTCGAAACCCTATCAAAGTACATGGTAGACAATGATCTGGATGCCACAAGCGTGATCAGCGGATGGACGATTGCTGCTTCTGCTCTCAGTGGAAATGAAGATGATTATTTCATTGTTGATATTAGAGCAGCTGATAAGTATGCTGAAGGTCATATCCCTACTGCAGTAAATAGCAGCTATGCGGATATTCTCACCACTGTGGAAGATGGCAACACAGGCAATTTGCCAGTTGTTGTTGCCTGCTATTCAGGTCAGAGTGCTGCACATGCAGTGGTTGCCCTGAGATTGAGCGGTTACCCAGATGCCAAAAGCTTGCTTTATGGAATGAGCAGCTGGGCCAGGCAATTCGACTCATGGACAAATTCATGTGCTGATATTGCTGTGGGACACGCAAATTGGTCTACAGCAGCCGCACCGGCACTCATGTCTGGGAATGATGATCCAGTGATCACAACAACCCAAACTGAAGGTGCCGCCATTCTGGCAGAACGCGTTGATGCGATTCTGGCAGGATTCAAAGGAACTTCTGCTGCCACGATTCTGGCTGAACCAACCAATTACCAAATCCTCAACTACTGGGGTGCAGCCGACTATGCCTTATATGGTCATATTGCTGGCGCGTATCAGGTCACTCCTGAAACATTGACCATTGCTGATGATGGTCTTGATATTCTGGATCCCAATGCCCAGATCGCCACGTATTGTTGGACAGGTCAGACCTCTTCCATGGTCACTGCCTGGTTGACGGCCCTTGGCTATGATGCCACCAGTCTTAAAAATGGCGCAAATGCCATGATCTATAATGAGCTCCAAGGTCATAAATGGGGTGGTCCTTTAGCATCTGATTTCCCGATGGAATAGTATATATTCATTGCATTCATTGAATAATATATATTCATATCGATTATTAGGAGGGGGCCGAATTTTATTCGGCTCCCTTTTACACAGGGCTGAAATACGATAACAGGATGGATCTGGGAAGTGTTACGCAACCCACTCTGATGAATCGGATCATCAGGAAAAAAATGATGAATCAAAAACATGATCACAAAACACTTTAATGAACGACGATAATAAATTGAGATGACCTTGCCCCTTTCAAAAAACTATCTTATTCCATGTCCCACCATTCATTACACTCATATGCGGGGGACCCTCGTTGTGGACCAGTTGTTCTGCGAGGGTGACGGTAAAAACGTGCGTTTTTTGCACCTATCAAAAGAGAAGTTGTGCTATGTCCACCACGATCTGTAAACGGTCCTTATTCTTCATCCTCGGATACTTCCTGTTGACAGCTTTTTCAGTGTCAGCCCAACAGGCGGATGCCGAAAATTGTAATCTATGTCACGGATTGGCCCTGTTTGGGATCGCCACTCCCTCAGATGGGCTGAGAAGCTTTGAAGTGACGTCTGAAGCCTACAAACATTCTACCCATAGAAATGTTATTTGCCGTGATTGCCATACCGACATCAACGCCTTTCCACACCCCGAGGAAGTTAAGAAAGTCGAATGCTCTAAGGCCTGCCACATTAGCAAACCCTTTGCTCTCACAGGCTATTCGCATGTGCAGCAAGCGGAAGCACACGCCATCAGTGCTCATGGATCCAATCCCGAATATTCAGATGAAAAAAATGCGGCACACCCAGATTGTAAATACTGCCATTCGAATTCATTCAGAAATGAAATCAAGGATGAGGTTTTGGAAAAAAGCAGCCAACACTGCCTGCGCTGTCATGAAGGTGAGGGCCTGGCAGGTGTTATACTGCATGTGAGTTCTCATTCCGGGCACCGGACAGCGGAAGCCTCTGTCAAGGTGGTTAAACTGTGTTCTTCCTGCCATGCTGATCAAAGTCGCATGAAGCAGTTTGATGTCAATTTGACTCAAGTAGCTGGCTATGAGCGACAATTCCATGGTAAAGCACTGAAGCGTGGGTTGGATGAAGTTGCCAACTGTATGGACTGTCACCGCAATCATCTCATTCTTCCAGCTGATGATCCTAATTCAAGTATTAACCGGAACAATATTCAACAGACCTGCAGCTCAAACGGATCCTGTCATACCAATGCAACTGCCAAATTCGCCGTAGCAGCTATTCACTCAGAACCCACAACTCAAAATAATCCCATCATTTTCTTTGTAGAATGGGGCTTTATCATATTAACTGCTGGAACCATGGCTCTGCTTTTCGCCCATATTCTTCTCGATTTTGGACGCTGGGTTGGTGATACCTGGATGCGGAGGAAAGAAAAATGAGCCAAGATTATACTCGCTTCAGTGTCAATCAGCGCTTACAACATATTTTCATGTTTGTTCCCTTCATCATATTGGTCCTGACTGGATTCCCAATTAAATTTCCGGAGAGTCAGTTCTGGAGCGTGGTCATGTCGGCAGCCGGTGGGATTGACAAGGCTCGTGTGATTCATCGCTTTGCAGCAGGCATCATGATTCTGGACTTCTCTTTTCATATTCTCTATGTCTTTTACAATCTGATTAAAAAGCGACCCTCATTGTCAGAAATGCATTTGCTTCCCACTAAAAGAGATGGCCAGAATATTATTCAAAATTTGAAGTACTTTTTGTTTCTCTCTGATGAGCGTCCCCGATTTCACAAATTTTCTTATATCGAGAAATTCGATTACTGGGCGGTATTCTGGGGTATGTTTATTATGGCAGGTAGCGGACTGGTCCTGTGGTTTCCGGTACAGGTCAGCACATTCCTTCCAGGGATTGTGATCCAAATTGCCTATGTAGCCCACAGTGATGAAGCCATGTTGGCACTTCTAGCCATCATTATCTGGCATTTTTACAATGTCCATTTTAACCCCCGTATCTGGCCAGCCAATAAAGTCTGGTTTAAGGGAACCCTCACTGAGGAAGAAATGGAATATGAGCATCCTTTGGAGCTGGAAGAAATCAAAGCCAAAAAGGAGACTTTATAATGAAAACAGCATTAAAGCTTCTTTATGGTCTTCTGGCTACAGTTCTGGGTATTTTTGTTTCAGTTATGCTCATCAAAGCGGTGGTTTCTCATGATGCTCCACATGAGACTGAAGTCTTATCCGACTCTCGATTCCCGGATTATTTGGAACAACTCAATAGCTACTATGATAGCTATCAGAATCGTCAGAGCCATTTCCATCAGACCACGGTGAGACAATTCCTGCCCATGGATGAGCAGGAAAACTGCCTGAATTGTCACTCCTTGTGGCCCCATGAAAAAGACCTGAGAACCCGTGCATTTAATAATCAGCACTCCAGGTATATGTCCTGCATGAGCTGTCACATTAATGAACAACCAGGGCGGCCAGTAGACTTTGAGTGGTATAATTTTGGCAAAGATAATTCAATCACCAGGCAAGGGCCCTATGGATTGACTCGAGATGCTGATGCAGTTCTTGCCAGTGCCGATAATTTTATTAGTAAAATCGTTCCAGTCATTTTTGATGGTAATATCAAGACGCGTCTATACACACCCTATAGCACGGAAGCATTGGTGGAGTATCGCAATGCTGTAGATGCTGGTAGATTTGTCGATGAAATGAAAATGAGGGCTGAGGCTGAAGCATTGCTCAGTATGAAGGCCACCACCTGCTCCACTTGTCACGCAGAATCTTCATCTTTTCCATGGGAAGCATTGGGCTTCAAAGGTGAAAGATTAAATGAAATGAGAAATTCAGCGGTAGTGGGGATGGTTGAGAAGTACGAATCCTTCTATTTTCCACCGGTGTTTGAATAAACTCAAGATTTCGAGACCCTATATGAGAGCTAAATACCTGCTTTTACTGATCCTAACCACCTGCTTTTGCATGGTGCAGGGTCTCATCGCTCAAGACATAAATTTTGCTGCTGTCCGTGTGATTGAAGCTGATTTCAACTTTCCCACTGATATTTGCGGCAATGATGGTGGTGATGTGTTTGTGTTGGATGCCATGAATGATCGGGTGGTCCAAATAAAAGCTGGTGGTGAACTTGTGATCATCAAACCACAGCAAGAGTCCATTTATAAAGCGGTGGGAATTGCCTGGATTAATGGTGCTTTGTGGATTGCAGATACGCCGCGATCTCGTTTGCTCAGAATGGAAATGAGTGGACGGATTAGCCAGGTTATCAAATTGAATCATCAAACGGAGCCGGTTGATGTTATTGGTGATGGCGAAAACCTGGTCATCACGGATCGACGTAACCATACTGTTACCGTTCTGGATAAAGATTTTGTGGAAAAATACTATTGGGGAAAAAGGGGAGAGAAAGTGGGGGAATTTATCAATCCCGGCTTTTTAGCCTCGGGTCCTGAAAATAGAATTATTATCGGCGATATTCTCAATCGCCGGGTTGTCTCGTTTTCTCCCAGTGGTCGATATCCACAAATCATTGCCAAACCAGGCGTTGAAAAGGGTCAGATTTTCAGACCCAAAGGGGTTGCCCTGGATTCAAAAAATCGGGTGTGGGTCGCTGATGGTTATACAGGTGCTATCCAGGCCTTTTCGATTTCAGGGAATTACGAGGGCATTGCCAGCAATGCTGGAAAAAGCCTCGCCCTGTCAGCACCCATGGGTATCTATATCGATAAGCAGGACCGCCTGTGGGTAGTCGAATCTTTCGCAAGCAAAATCAGCGTCTGGCGGATCAAATAATGACCCCCTTAAAACGACTTCTCTTCGCTCTCCTCTTCCTGTGCTTCGTCGGTCCTTTTGCTTTTGCGC
Organism: Fidelibacterota bacterium; assembly: GCA_021736185.1. Lineage (GTDB taxonomy): Bacteria > Fidelibacterota > UBA8477 > UBA8477 > JABMPR01 > JABMPR01. Next base: position 11,455 of record JAIPGJ010000045.1, read on the forward strand.
AACATAATCCAGATGGCCGCAAAGTGAGCCTTGAATGTGTGGTCTGTCATGTAAGTTGGCATGACAACACCAATCCTGAGAAATCATTACTCCCTAAGATAGATGCACCCATACAAATACAGGGAATGCCTGCTCGCATCCCCACAGCAGCCATGTGTTATACCTGTCATGATGGTACCGTCATGGATTCTCGTCAAGTATTCTCCTCCAAAAACCATCAAATGCCCATGGAGGTGAAGCATGCCAATATTAAAACATTACCCCTGGATAAAAATGGCAAGATATACTGCGGCACCTGCCATACTCCCCATAGTTTAAAGCCTGAGCGTATCGGTGGGTTGGCCCCCTTTCTCCGTGTAGAAAAAATGAATTCGGCACTTTGCCTGGAGTGTCACTCCAATCAAGCCAAGTCGCATAAAAATCATCCAATCAAGGTCAAAGTCCCGGCCAATAATACGATGCCGGCGAATAGTTTCTGGGGTAAAGACGGGAGCATGGAATGCATGACCTGTCATCCTATTCATGGAACTAAATCCGTGTTGGGTGTAGCTGGGAATGACCGCAGTGAACTCTGCTCTTCATGTCACAAAGCCTATTTCAATATCAGGCTTACCGACCATGATCTCACCAGCTCATTGAAGAATAAATCAAGTGATATTGGACCTGATTTTGGCGGACATGATCCCTGTGCCGCCTGCCATGTAAGCCATGATGGGAAAGCAAAACACATGTGGTCCATGGATGTTGATGAGAACGCTGGGGAAAACGGCTACTGTATCGGGTGCCACAGTAATTCTGGGCTGGGACAGGAAAAAGCCTATGCCCATGCCGGGCACCCTGTATCAAAAATAAAATTGAAGAAAGCTATACCCGCCCTGGGAATCAAAGCGGGTGATGAGTTGTTGTGTAAATCCTGTCACGATCCGCATAATTGGGAATTCTCAAAAAAACATGCTGTGAAAATGGCTAATGAAGAAGGCACTGAATATACATCCTTCCTGCGACTTCCCGATGATGCTCAGGGTCAATTATGCGTGAGCTGTCATGCCGACCAATCAAGTATGTTTAACTCGGACCACAGTGTGGCACGGGAGGGCTTCCAGCAGTATTTCAGAGAATCGAACACAATCCATGGACAATGTACGGTCTGCCATGGCGCTCATACGGATGAACTCAAGGGATTAACCCATGAAGATCCGTATACGGTTCTGTGTCTACGATGTCATGATGGTCAGCACTTTGCCACTTCAGTGGTTCATAATAACCATCCCATCGGTGTCCCCTTTAGCTCAAAAAGCAATTTGCGAGGATATAAAAAGGATGGGCAAACCCTACTCAGCTGTAATACCTGTCATAATCCGCACAAGTGGGGAAAAACCGTTGAAAGCTCCAAAACAGCGGATCTGAATGGTGACGATAGGAATTCATTCCTGACTCTTTCAAACTGGCCTGAACCGAATCTCTGTCTGGATTGTCATCCTGAACAGGCAACGCTGTTAAATACTGATCACGATTTGACTGAAACAGGTAAAAGTGCCTGCAGTCTTTGCCATGCTCCCCATAATGCTGAAACAAAATATGGCATTTTCGCCAAATGGGGCGATACGCCTGGTGCCAGCTTTAATGAAAAACATTGTTTCAGTTGCCATAGTGAACAGGGTCTCGCATCAGAAAAGGTTGTTGAGGCGTATGCTCATCCACGGGAATTCGGCATCCTGTCTCCTGCAGCCAGAGGCACGGGTGACTGGTTGGATTTCCCGGTTTTTAAGGAAGATGGTCCAAGTAAGACGGTGGGATATGTCGATTGCTTTACCTGTCACAACCCCCATGCTTGGTCCTATAAGCCTGAGCTCCGAAAATCAGAATCTGCAAATGAAGAGGGCAACGACCTCACTTCATTTCTACGCAATCCCAGCCAACTGACCTTGTGCACTGACTGTCATGGAGAGAGTACTCTGTGGAAATATAACTATTACCATGATCCCGTTAAGAGAAAGAGATATTAAGATGACTATCTTCAGATCTTTTAAATCCTGCTTAACAATATTATCCCTCACCTCGGCGGTTTTCTTGTCTGGAATTGTTGGATGTGCGTCTACACAAAATGTCAATGGGACGGTGAGCTACCCCGGCGATATATCTCAACCCTTTTTGACACTTGAACAAGTCATCGAGGGGGACCAGGAAATGCCAAAAGGACTTTTGGGTCGCATCCTGGGTGTGATTGTAGGTCCAGAGAGACAATTTTCCTTAAATCAACCCACCGATATGGTTGTTGATCAGTTGGGGCGTTTACTCATTGTTGAATCAGAAGCGGGCTACATCTCAATTTATTCCAAAATTGAGGGAGTCTGGATCAATAGTGCCAGAGTCCATCTTCCAGAAATTCTGCACCCCAATTCCATTGCCAGCAGTCCGGACAAAATCTATATCAGTGATTTAATGGGGGGAACGGTCCACATTCTGGATTATGAGTTTAATCCGGTTGGGGCGATATCATATTCAGATATGGTTAGACCAGGTAGTCTCTTTTATGATGGGTATTCCAAGCGATTGTACGTTGCTGACCCTCCAGCCCATCGAGTATTCGTATTTACTATTGGGGGTGAATTTGTCGCTAATATTGGAAGTAATGGTTCGTCGCAGGCCCGCCTGCAAAGCCCAGTTGCGGTGACAGTTGATCAGGCAAATGGGCAGATCTATGTCTTAGATGGGATGGCACGCAAGGTGAAGCAGTACGATGCCGAGTTTAAATTTATCCGCAGTTTTGGTGAATATGACCAGGTACCAGGGAGCTTTGCCTTTCCCAAGGGAATTGCCCTGGCTTCAGATGGCACCCTTTTCGTAGGGGACGCAGCTTTTGGCAATATTCAGTTGTTTGATCCCAGTGGCGCGCTGCTTTTCTATTTTGGTGAAACTGGTACGGGCCAGGGACAATTTCTCCTGCCCCGAAATTTGTATATAGATCAAGAACAACATCTGTTTGTTGCCGATCCCTATAATAATCGTGTCCAAATATTTCGTTATTTTCCACAATAGTGAGCCAGAATATGAAGCTAAAATTGACGCATCAGAAATCCACAGCAGTGAGAATCGCCACCTTAGGTCTGCTTAGCATGGTTCTTTTTACTGGCCAGGCGCTGGCCCTTGATTGGACCAGTACGGGCAGGATAGAAAGCCGGGTGGGCTTGCTATCCACGGGAACAGAGACCAGCAACAATATGGTTCATATGGAAAGACTTAACTGGGGTATTCAACAGCAGTTCCATTATCTTGATTTTAACTATAGCTTAAGTGGAGGAGGTATTCTTCGCGGGTCCAGTCAGCTTGAGTTGACAGAATTTATTCCTGAGTTTCAAGCCAAGGCTCAAATGGAACCATTTCGACAAACCACGATTGAGATGTTCAGCTATTCTCAATTGAGAAATCCCATGCAAATTGCCCAGGATAGCGTCCAACATCAAGAGCAGGTGAGTGGGCTACAATTCCGCTCAAATCTCCCCAATAATGGACGATTGCTTATCGCTTATGGTATTAGAAATTCAGAGCGAGATGCCCATACCATCGATCACCAATTTGCGAAACTCCATCTCGAGCAAAAACTCCTGGGCTTGCAGTTCCGTTTCAGTGGTGAAAAAGATCTGATTGACAATAATATTAGCAGTGGGGACGATGACCGATCCAACCTTTCCCTGCAGTGGTATGGCAGCCCGGCACCAGGTTTGAACTGGACGGCGATGAATTCTGTATACAATTATGGTGGAGATGACTATTGGCGGATTTTCCAACGCGTAAATTATCAGCTATCCAAGCGTTCCACAGTCTGGTCACACTTCAGCAATCAGCAGATAGCCTATCGTGGTAGCTATCTGAACACTCAAGACTATGACGTTGATTATCGCTGGAAGAAAAGTGAAGCTTTCGCCTACCAGCTGATCACTGAGGGGAGCAAGGTTAAACCATTATCAGGAATCCCCCAATTCCATTGGAGAACCTATCTGGCTGGAGTGCATTGGCGTCTGGGGAATCAGACCTCGGCACTGGGTGTATTACAGTTGGGTTATAAGGAGTCCTATCGTTTTGGCTCTGGCTTGGATATGCAATACGAATTGGAAGAACGTCTGCCTCTGTTTCAGAACCGGAAGTTGCAGGTTGGCCTGAGTGATCATTCCGAGGGTGAGCTATTTATTGGAATGGACGGTATTAGCGAAGACCCCAGGTACGATATAGACCATCGACTAGATCTGAAGGTTGATTTATGGCCAGGTCAGAAAGTCCAGGTAGGGAATACATTTAGTCTGATTAACCACTTTGGAACCGATCTGGATTTTTCAGAGGATACGCTGCGCAATGCACTGACCCACAACATTCAATTTAAATATGTTAAAAGAAAATTGAGAGCCTCTCTTGATCATCTTACCGTAAGTGAACTTGGCGAAAATAGTGATTTACGACTCCACTTGAACACCAGATTCACCTACCATATGTCAGCGGGGAGCAGCCTCAATTTTATCAGCATGTATCGTTATCAATCAGAAGTTTACCCTGATTACCTGTGGCTGAATTCATTTTTTAAGGTGAATATGCACTATTTCAATATGGCTCTTGAGCTTCAGGCACAGGGCCAACCAGACACCATCTTTGACGATAACTTTTCACTGTGGATGCGTTTTGTGAGGCAGCTATGAACAAGTTAAAATTAATTCCAGCCTTTTATTTAATCGCCATGGCCCTTGCAGCACAGGGCTTTGAGGATATTCAGAATAAGAGTAAGATAGCAGATACCCCCCACAACCTGATGATAAATAGAGAAGCTGTCATGCAGGACAACATCGTGGTGGATTTTTCTCTCTGTCGCTATTGCCATGTTCCCAATAAGGCTACGGCAGTTGAGCCCTTATGGTACCGCAAGATATCGATTCCACGATTTGATTTAAATAAGGAGCTGGATCCCACCAATACGCATGTGCATCCACTGGACCCTGGAAGTCGTCATTGTCTGTCCTGCCACGATGGTTCAATGGCCCGTAGTTTTCCTCATCGCGGAGACCAGAAACATCCCCAGGTAAATTTGACAGCTCCTGAAGTGCAGGCTCCTGCTAATTACAATATGCATCTCTTTAATTTTCCAGCTTCAGGAAAGGAGATCAGTCGGCCTGATGAATCGTCTGAGTTGCTCCTCACTGATCAGAATCAAGTAAGTTGTATCACCTGCCATGATCCTCATAACAATGAAAAAGGTCACTTCCTGAGAGTATCCAACCAGGGATCAGAAATATGTATGGAATGCCATCACATGCAGAATTGGGAGCTATCCACACATGGGAATCCCCAGAATCCCCTCCATGCCGATTTGGAGAAAGTTGCCTGCCTCCAATGTCATGAAATCCATTCCCTGCCCACCAATGCAAAATTGCTCAGGGCAGATGAGAATACGCTTTGTCTGAGTTGCCATGATGGCAGTAGTGATGAAGTCACAGAATTTGCCAGTACTAAAAATCTGGAAGAAGTTTTTGAGAAACCATTTACCCATCCCATCAGGATTAATCCAAATGTCACCGATGTTGGCTATGAAGCTGATACAGACTCACCCTGGAATTTTGGTCTGGCAGATGATCGCTTTGTGAGATGTGGTGATTGCCATAATCCCCATGCGGTCACTGAAAAGAATATTTCCCCTGTACTGGATGGAAGCCTGGCGTTCTCCAGAGGTGTGGATGCCATTGGTTTCCCCAAAGACCGGGTTGACTATGAATACGAAGTATGCTACCAATGCCACGGCCAGAACCAGAATGTGCGGTCTGGTAATGATGTTGGACGATTGCTCAGTGTGGGCAATAGAAGTTACCATCCCATCGAAAATATCGGCTTGTCTTCCTCCGTACCCAGTTTGAAGGATGGGTGGAGCGAACAGTCACTGATTACCTGTTCGGATTGCCATGGAAATGATGACCCCTATGGTCCTCAGGGTCCTCATGGCTCAAGTTTGCCCCATATACTCAAAGCACCCTACAGTGATTTTCCATATGCCAGTATTGAGGATCAACAGCTCTGCTTTAAATGTCATGACCAGCGCAAGATTGTTGGCGATGAGGGTTTCAAATTTCATAATCTGCACATCAATCGTGCTGGCTATAGCTGCTCTGCCTGTCACAATCCCCACGGTAGTTTTGATTCACCGGGATTGATCGACTTAACCCAGTCTCATATTACGAGTCTGAATGGCGAGAAGAAAGTTGAAGGTCTTGAACCGGGACATGGGACGTGTACACTACAGTGTCATAATGTCAAACATGTCATGGAAGCCTATTAGCCCGGGTCTAGTGCCTTCTCCAGGACCAATAACTTCCCATAAAATCCCGGACTATAGATTTCAACTGTAGTCTGGGATTTTTTTATCCTTGATTAGGTGCTTGCCCAAAACAGTGACGACTTGGGACTCGTCTCCTGAAGCGACTGATCCATAGGATGAAGCAAGGGACTGATTGTCATAGCCGAATTGGGATATATTCGAAATGCGGCCTGTTCCGTCTTAGCCCATTAGGGCGGAAACGAATTCTGCCTGTCCCGCCGAAGCTAAACCCCCGCCAACAGCGGTGGGAGGAGCGTAGCGGGAGGCGGTATGCACCATCGAACCCCCTTGCAAGGGTTTCGTTATTTTTGGATCTCAACTATTCACTCCAGCTATTATTTGAAAGGTTAATCTGTGGAACTCTATAAGCGGGGTCAATCTGTATAAATTGAGGGCGGTAATCGCTATCAAAGACCACTTTATGGTTACCAGCTTGGGTGAAACAAACTTCAATCAATTCTAATTTATCTTGGTCTAATGATTTATATCCTAATGCAGAAATCAATTCATAATCGCGATCTGCATTAACCACCACTTCAACCTCGGTACGATAATGCTGCCCCACCTGTTTGATATCGACATTGCCTATACAGAGATCGATTTTAGCATTATTTTTAAGCCATTGACTCAGATATTCTTTCACTTGAACATCAGTATTCTTTTGTAGATAAACCAGGAACTCCTGATAAGTGACAGTTTTAAAAGTATTCTCCCGAAAGAATTCTGAAAAACCGGCTAACATTGCCTCATCTCCAACTTTCTGCTTTAACTGCTCCCACACCAAGGCACCATAGTAATACATTAGCAGTTTACTTGGCATGTCATCCTTCGTTGCATTTTCTAATGTTTGCTCAGCCTCATATCCCTTGTATCCCTGCCCACCATCGTAAGATTCTGCAAAATGCATCCTTCCGC
>JAIPGJ010000046.1 GCA_021736185.1 Fidelibacterota bacterium
AGAAGCATTAGCCAGAAAAATCAATAAAAATTTACCAGGTTGTATAGGGTGGGAGTTTTAAGAAAATGACGTCAAAATTAGGCAAACTTTTAACGGAACAGCGAAATCCCAATAGTATGAAACTGGATTCTGCTTCAATTCGCGATATTCTCGAAATTATTAACCGGGAAGACCATATTATCGCCGGCAGAATTGCCGAGCAAATGGATGACATAACGCAGGCAACTGAACTGGTGGACCAGGCCTTCCAAAATAATGGCCGCTTGATCTATGTTGGGGCAGGGACCTCAGGTAGGCTGGGTGTTTTGGATGCTTCTGAAATTCCACCGACCTTTAATGCCAGCCCTGAAAGAGTCCAAGGCTTTATCGCTGGCGGGGATACTGCCCTACGTACTGCTGTGGAAGGTGCTGAGGATTTTCCCGATGATGGTCGCAAGCTTATGGATGATATCGGGGTGACAACCAATGACGTGGTCATGGGTATTGCCACCAGTGGAGTTACTCCCTATGTGCTGGGAGCCCTGGAACGTGGACGAGAATTGGGCGCAGCCACCGTGTTTTTTACCTGTACTGATAGAAGTCACATTGATATCAAAGTGGATGTCCTGATCTCGGTGCCCGTAGGACCAGAAGTCATTACCGGCTCAACCCGGATGAAATCTGGAACGGCTACCAAAATGGTTCTGAATATGATTACGACCACTGCCATGGTCAAGCGGGGGAAAGTCTATGAGAATCTGATGGTAGATTTGAAAGCGACCAATATCAAACTTGAGGATAGAGCCCGCCGGATTGTTTCAACCATCACTTCATGCAGTTATGAAGAAGCAACCGAGCTTTTAGCTCAAGCCGATAACTATGTTAAAGTAGCCCTGGTTATGTATAAAAGCCATGCTGCTGCTGAACAAAGTCGACTATATTTGGATCGCTTCCAGGGGAACGTACGCCAGGCTATTGATGAGCTGGAAAAAGGGAAGCAGTAGGTAATCACAAATTGCGCAGAGCACACAGTGGATAAATTAAGTTTCGATTAAGCATTTACATGGGGAACGAAAAATTATCAAAAGACGGTATAAAGAGCGTTTTATATAATATCTAACTCTGCGTTCTCCGTGATCTCTGTGGTGAAAATCAAATAAGAGGAAAAATTAAATGAATGTAAATGATTTTATTTTTAGAGAATATGATATACGTGGGGAAGTTGCTGTAGACTTTCCAGAAGAGGTCGTTGTAGCCCTTGGTCGAGCCTTTGCCACTATCGTAAAACGTCGTGGCGGGAAAAAAATCACCCTTTCCGGGGATGTGCGATTGACCACACCTCAGCTCAAGGAATATTTTAAGGCAGGTGCCTTATCCACAGGCATTGATGTAATGGATATCGGGATTCTACCTACTCCGGGTAACTATTTTAGTGTTTTCCATTTTGATGATGTGGATGGTGCCTGTCAGATTACGGGTTCACACAACCCGCCTGAGTTTAATGGATTCAAATTGACATACAACAAGCTCGCCTTTTTTGGTCAGGATATTCAGGATATGCTGGTCCTCATAAAAAATGATGATTTCGAAGCTGGAAAGGGGACTGCCTCGGAATATGATCTGTTGCCGGAATATGTAGATAATGTGGTCAATGGCATTGATCTCAAGCGACCCATGCGTATTGTGATTGATGCAGGGAATGCTGCCGCTGCACTTTGTGCTGTGGAAATCTATGAGAGAATGGGATGTGAAGTTACTGCGCTCTACTGTGACGTAGATGGAACTTTCCCGAATCATCACCCTGATCCCACTGTGGCTGCCAACTTGAAGGATATTCAGGAAGAAGTAAAGCGGGGTGGCTATGATGTCGGTCTGGCATTTGATGGCGATGCTGATCGTCTGGGTGTCATTGATGAAAAGGGTCAGGTCGTCTGGGCCGATTATCAGATGATTCTCTTCGCTAAGGATGTGATCAAATCCAAAGATGATAAAATTATTTTTGATGTGAAATGTTCCCAGGCACTTGAGGAGAAAATCATAGAGTATGGTGGAACTCCGGTCATGTATAAAACGGGACACTCCCATATCAAATCCCACATGAAAACACTTAATTCACCCTTCTCAGGGGAGATGAGTGGTCACCTCTTTTTTGCAGACAGATATTTTGGCTTTGATGATGCCCTCTACAATGGGGGTCGTATGCTGGAACTCCTGTCCAAGAGTGATCGACCGCTTTCGGAGATGGTGGATGAGTTGCCCAAATACTTTTCAACTCCAGAAATCAGATTAACCTGTAATTCAGACTCAGAGAAATTTGAGATCGCCCAAAAAGCGGCCGACTATTTCAAAGCGAATTATGATTGCATCGATGTAGATGGTGTGCGCGTTCGCTTTGGAGATGGATGGGGTCTGGTGAGAGCATCAAATACCCAGCCTGTTCTAGTGGTGAGATTCGAAGCAAAAACGGCTGCAAGAATGGAAGAAATTCAAACTTTGGTTATGGATAAAATCGCCGAGTTTGGCGAGGTCCACCTTGACGAGGGTCATTGAGCAACGTAAGCGAGATCATCTGAATCTTGCCCAGAATGAAGCTCTGAACTTCTCGATTTCCGCTGGTTTTAATCGGTGGAGATTCATTCACAACGCCCTCCCTGAAATAAATCTCAGCGATATCGATACACGCTGCACATTTTTAGGAAAAGAGTTGAAGTTCCCTTTGCTCATCAGCTCCATGAGTGGGGGTGTGCAGGAGAGTTACCATTTTAATGCTCGGTTGGCCAGTGCCGCTGAAGCAGTAGGCTGTGCCCTGGGTCTTGGAAGCATCCGAGCAGCCCTGGAAAATGAAGAGGCCCGGGACAGCTTTTTGGTCGCCAGGGAGCAGGCTCCTACGGCGGTTATTCTGGCAAATCTGGGAATTGCCCAGATTCTGACTGCTCACTCTATGGACAGAGTAGCCAGGTTCTGTGAGGACCTAAGCGCAAATGCACTCATCATTCATTTAAACCCTCTGCAAGAAGCTTTTCAACCTGAAGGGGATACAAAATTTGCAGGAGGCCTGGCGGCTATCCAGAAATGGGTCCAGGAATTTCCCTTGCCTATTATTGTTAAAGAAGTGGGACAGGGACTTTCACTGGCAGTTATTTCAAGGCTCCAGGGAGTCGGCGTAGAAATCATTGATATTGCCGGTGCTGGTGGGAGTAATTGGATATCCATTGAGGGGGCACGCTTATCGGAAGACCAGTCTGTGTTGAAAAAAACAGCCCAGGAATTTGCAAATTGGGGTGAGCCAACTGCTGAGATATTGGAAAACCTGTCCACGAATCAGTTTGTCATTGCCAGTGGTGGATTAAAAAGACCTCTGGATTTGCCGAAGGCACTGGGCCTGGGTGCCAATATGGGGGGCATTGCCGGGATTTTGCTCAAACAGGCTTTAAAGGATGATGCAGATAAACTTAGTGAAGCATTGCTGGTGTGGAAGAAAACCCTGGAAATGACCATGTTTGGCGCTGGGGTTCGCACGATTGATGAGCTCATTGGGAATCGCCAGCTGCTGCAAAAAATTGACTGATTTTTTTGGAAGTTTTACGAAAGAGTATATGAATATTGATGTAAAGAATAAAATTGAAGTTTGGCGGTCTGCCATTGCGCAACAGCTTCAAAATCCAAGTTTTGATACAGAACCCACTTACCTTTCAGAGCCTATGAACTATGCTCTCAGGACTCAGGGTAAGATGCTGCGACCCGTATTGTGTTTGGCAGCATCAGAGGCTGTAGGAGGTAACTGGCAGGATGCGGTTTCTGTTGCTGCTGCTCTTGAAATCTTTCATACTTTCACCCTGGTTCATGATGACATCATGGATGGTGATGAACTGAGGCGGGGGTTACCCACACTGCATAAGGCGTTTGGTACGAATCGCGCGCTTTTAAGTGGTGATACGATGCTCATCTACGTATACCAACTCCTTGCCGAAGTCGATGAATCAAAATTTGCACGCGTATTTCGAGCATTTAATGATGGAGCCATGGACGTGTGCAAGGGTCAGGGTTGGGATATGGAGTTTGAGACAAGTGACCAAATTGAAGCCCAGCAATACGAGATGATGATTGATCTTAAAACAGGAGCCCTCATCAAACTGGCCTGTCATTTAGGTGGCATTATTGGGGGTGGGAATGAGGCCTCAATTAAAGCTTTGTCCAGATTCGGATTACTCCTGGGAAGAGCCTTCCAGATGCAAGATGATTTACTGGAAGTGACCTCCTCAGCAGCAACCATGGGGAAGAGCCTGGGTAGCGATGTCCTCAATGAAAAAAAGACCTGGATCTGGATCGACCTGAAAAGCAGACTCAGTGAAAATGAGCTAAAAGAGTGGCAAAAGCTTCAAAATGAGGGTCAGCTGGATGAATCTCATCGGGACCAAATCAAACTGTGGATGACTGACCATGGGACTGTTGAACGAGCCCAAAAGTTGATAAAATCCTGGATATCTGAGGCTGAAGCGCTGATTAACTCGTCTTTATTTTCTGATCCGGAAATGCTCAAAGCGCTTACCAGCCTGATTCTTAATCGACAGAATTAATACATTTCGCTCAAGTTATAGCCTGATCTTCTGACTGGGTGTTAGAGATCACAAGGCTGACAAAACCCATAAAAACATGCGGTGAATGTTTGACAAGTGCCTATCCGAGGTACTAATTTTATAGCGGTGTCGAAATGATAGAAGTGATCGTCAAAAATATCCTTTTTTTTGCCCAGGCCACAACCCCTGGCTATACCCTCTTTTTACAAACCAAAGATGATAGTCAGCGTAGCCTTCCCATCGTTGTTGGACAGTTTGAAGCCCAGGCCATTGCCCTGGCCCTGGAACAGATACATCTGGATCGACCCATGACACATGATCTCTTGTCCCAGGTAATTAGCAGTATGACAGACGGATTGGAAAGTGTGGTCATTCAGAAGTTAAAAGAAGGTACCTTTTTCGCGGAGCTTAACGTTAGAAGTGAACGAGGGATCGAAAAAATTGATGCCCGTCCCAGCGATGCCATTGCCTTGGCCCTACGCGCCCAAGTGCCGATAAAGGTTTCAAAAGCCGTCTTCGAAGAGGCTTCCATCCCCATGCCCACCATCGCAAATGTGCAGGAAACAGCAGAGCCCACACTGGCTGACAATGTCAACGAAATTACTCGCAAGGCTGAATTGCGCTTTGACCTGGAGCATGATCTCAGGGAGGCAATCTCCCGGGAGGATTATGAGGAAGCTGCCATGATCAGGGACAGATTGAAAGCCTTATCCCTTTCTGAAATGCGACGCTAGATTACTCTATTTCTGAAAGTTCAGACTCAATTTTTTTAAGAGTTTCTTCTGATAATTGATCTTTTGGATCAGAACCCTTCTTGTTCGCATGCAACTTTTTTAGAGCATAAAAGAGAATAAGCAGACCAATAAGACTAAACAGGACCACCATCCAGTAAGAAACCTTACCAACCGTTTCACTTGCTTTGGGAGAGGCAAGAATGCGATTGCCATAAGGTTGATTGGTTCGGGGATCAATGGAATTTCTAAAATGATCCAGGATTTCATCCGTTGTCTTCCCTTCAACTAGCAAGCGCCGAATGGTGATCTTGGCATCTTCTGTCATCTGGTTTTTCCCATGCATATAGATGGGACCTCCAAAACAACAGGTTGCCATGAGATTTTTTTCCAGATAAATCGCCTGCTCATTTTGTTTGTCGGTCAGTTTTTGATTATAGAATTCATAATCCTGGGCACTGAGCAGGGCCATTAGGCCTAACAATAGTATAATTATCTTTATTTTCATGTTGAGAATCTAGACGAGAAAATACGGTTCTCAATGGAAATTCATTGTCGACAGGGAGATTCCAGAGCATTTTGCACAGCTGAAGTTTGAAGGTGAAAAATAAGGAAATATTATGTCACTCATCATTGTTGGATCGCTTGCTCTTGATACCATTGAGACACCTTCTGGATCAGTCTCTGAAGTTCCCGGGGGCTCAACCAGCTATTGCGCCATTGCCGCCAGTTATTTTACTCATCCCAATATTGTGGGTGTGGTCGGGAATGATTTTCCAGAATCAGTGATTACCCTTTTTAAGGATCATCATATAAATTTGGAAGGACTGACTATCGAAACCGGCAAGACCTTTAGATGGGGAGGGCGCTATGCCGAAAATTTTGATGATCGAACCACTCTGTTTACTGAGTTAAATGTTTTTGAAACATTTAATCCTGTCCTCCCGGATACCTATAAGAAAGCAGACTATGTTCTGCTTGCAAACATCCATCCCAAATTACAGCACCATGTATTGGACCAGTTGGAGGCAGATTCATTTGTGGTTCTGGATACGATGAATCTATGGATTGATACAGCCCGGGATGATTTACTGGCACTTATTAATAGAGTAGACATGCTGGTGGTTAATGATGAAGAGGCACAAATGCTCACTCAAGAGCGAAATTATATGCGTGCTGCCAGAAAACTTTTAGCCAGTGGTCCTGAATGGCTGGTTATAAAAAAGGGCCAGCACGGCGCATTACTTTTTCATGAAAACCAGGTCTTCCATGTTCCTGCCCTTATTTTGGATGAAGTTAAAGATCCTACCGGTGCTGGAGATACTTTTGTTGGAGCCCTCATTGGTTATCTGGATCAGTCCAAAGATCATTCATTTGATAATATGAAATTAGCGGTAGTCTTTGGGTCCGTGCTAGCCTCTTTCTGCGTGGAAGATTTCTCCGTCGATGGCATTACCTATCTGGAGGAATCGGATTTGGAAACCCGCTATGATGAATTTGTAATAATGAGTCAATTCTGAGGACACATCAATGAATTCCGAATATACTGATATAAAAGTTTATCGATTTCTGTTGATAAGCATTTTAATGCTTAGCCTGAGTTTGTTTACTGCTTGTGAGGAGGAGAAGGATACCCCCCAGACATGCAATACCATAGATGAGGCGGGGGAATTAATTGAGGCTAACTTCCAGCTATCTTTATCTCCAGCACAGATACAGCCCTATCTTGCCTTATTTGGAGCACCACTTGGTTTCACCTTGACTTATACCGCCGATGCCTACCAGATTATCTATAAAACCAGAGATAAAAATGGTGACTTAATTGAAGCCTCTGGTGCCATGTTTCTGCCACAAAATGTTGATACGCTGGATCTGGTGAGTGTGCAGCATGGAACCACACTTAAAAGGGAAAACACCGGATCTGTAAATCCACTCTACGCCATGGACGCGATACTGTTCGCCATGAAAGGTTTTATGGCCGTATCCCCCGATTATATCGGTCTCGGTGTTTCCGAAGAGATTCACCCATACCTCCATGCGGAGCTTACCGCAAATGCAGTTGTAGACATGCTGCGTGCCGCAAGAATCTATGCCTGTGAGAATGATCTTGATATGAGTGATGAACTTTTTCTGGCAGGCTATTCTGAGGGTGGATACGCCACCATGGCCACTCACAAATTGATTGAAAGTAATTATTCAGATGAATTTCAATTGACTGCCGTAGCTCCTATGTCAGGTCCCTATGACCTCATCGGCTCCACGCGCAACCTCCTCAGCCGCGAAACCTATGATATTCCGGCTTTTCTGGCATATGTGGTCGTCGCCTACAATGATATCTACGGATGGGATCGTCTAAGTGATATTTTTAATGAGCCCTATGCTGCCATGCTTCCTGGCCTATATGATGGGAGTCAGGAGATAAGCGATGTAAATGGTCAGTTGCCAACTGCCATAAATGCTCTTTTTAAAACAGATTTTACCACGAGCTTTTTTGCCAATCAGGAAGGTGCTATCGAGCAAGCACTGGAAGATAATACTTTATTGGATTGGGGTCCGATAGCGCCGGTGAGGTTGTTCCATGGAACTGCTGACAGTACTGTATCTATCGATAATACTTACAGTGTCTATCATTCATTACGGGAAAATGGTGGAACGAGTGTGGACCTGGTTACCTTACTTGGGGCAAATCATACCAGTGGATTTGTTCCCTCAATGATTCTCGCTGAAGCATGGTTTGATAGTATCAGGACGGCGAATCAATAGCTTAGAGTTTGGCTAGGACTCCAGCATTTACCTCAGCGACCTTTTCTGGTCCGAACAGGATTTCAATCAATTTGAATGAAAATTCCATGGCACTGCCGGCAGCCTGGCCCGTGACCAGAAGTTCAGCAGTTTCAACGCGGGCGCCGGTGTGAATAGCCGTCGTCATACGCTCAGCCCAGGCGGGATGAGAGGTAATTGTTTTCTTGTCAGTGAGTCCTGCTTCCTGCAGCACAGCAGGTGCCGCACAAATGGCGGCTGACGTTTTGTTGGCAGCAGCTTGATCCTTCAGCAGCTTGATGATGCGCGCATCAGCCATGAGATTGGGGGCTCCAGGGACACCACCTGGCAGCACAACCATATCAAAGCATTTCTCAAGAATCTCATCAATGACAGTATCGGCAATGACTTTCAGGCCATGGGAGCCCTTCACATTTCGTTTTTCCAGAGAGGCAACAGTAACTTCTGCTCCAGCCCGTCGTAGAAGATCAATAATTGTGATGGCCTCGATTTCTTCAAATCCTTCTGCCAGGGGTACCAATATCTTCTTCATATGTAAGCTCCTATGGTCCGGGTGTTCGGTAGGTCTCCAGAATACGTGATTTCATGTATTTTGAAGTCGTCACCAGCTTTCCGCTCTTGTCATAAAGATGAACCAACTTTGGTTGGTGTTTATCATTATACACGTATTCCGTTCGCTTAATCATTTCAAGCTTGCGATTTTTCTCCACTTCGTCCAGGAGTTGCCCGTATTCATCATATTTCCGCGAAATGAATACTCCGCGTGCCTCGTCAAAAATTTCTTCGTGCTCCCGGTAAGTTTTTACGGGGTGATAGCTGTATCGATAAAAGGCAATGAGGGAATTATCAGGGAGGTAATGCTCCTCAGTAGCAATTTGGATCTCATCATTATAAATAGTGAGCCAGTAGTCCCTTAATTCTCCACTAGGTAAAAAGAAATTTCGCCGTGACTTATCAAGGCGATTTTTATAATCATAGTAATATTCAGTTGAACTTTTGATCTTATGACCCAAACCCCAGGTTTCTTCCAAATAAACTTTTTGATTCGCATCATAATAGATGGTCATTTTCTTTTCCATGGAGTGGGATCGTGTGAACCACTTTTCTTCTCGCTTGCTTACCCGACCTTTTTCATAAAACCATTCTCGCGAAATTCTCGGGGGGCCCTTCTCGAAAAATTGGATGTAGTGGTGGGTGAGCAGCAGCCCTTTGCGTGTGTAGGTATAGCTGCTTTTTTCAACAAGATTTTTGCCCGATGAATAATGTTTAGCAGAGACGACCTGCCCCTGATCATTTCGCTTCACCTCAAAATAATCACCCCTGTTGGTTTTGCCTTCCACCATGTGATTCAGGAATTGGCGGGTGCGGAGATCGCCTTTCTCATAATAAGAAATTTTACCTCCGCTGCATCCGGTGATCAGCAGGGCAACTGCAATGAAGCTGGTAAGTCTAGTGATCACTTGGTAAACAGATAGAAGTAGATCGCCGAGCGACGGGCATCCACGAGTTTAACTTTATCGGAAACGACTATTTCATCGGCAATATCATATAATTCGTAGCGATCTTCTTTGTCCAAATTCTGATAGAATGTGAGCACCTGTTTATCGCTGAGGGTCTCGATAGTTATCAGACGGGCCTGATCTAAGGATTTGCCCTGACGAACCAGTTTAATTGCTGATAAATCGATAGAGCGTGCACTTATCACTTCCGGGGCTTGAACAGAATCAAGGTTTGTCTTTTGATAGTAGGTGTTTTGATCCAGCTTGGTTTGTCGCATTTTTTTTGCCAGAGCGTAGCGCTTGTTCGGGTCCTCTAACTGTCTGCTGATTTTAATAATATCCATGGTTAATTGATCGATCCTGGCTCTCGATTCGGCCTGCTTTCTCCGCAGCTGAACCAGTCGTAAGCTGTCGCGTGTGGAAAAGTAAACATTGGAAGATTTCATCTGAGCTTCGATGTTGGAGGATCGCGCCCGTTCTGCCTCCAGTTGTGTCACTTTGGCGCTCAGCTTATCGATCTCCCGGTGGAGATCTTTAATATGAGAAGCCCGGGATTGTGCCTGAGCAAATAAAGGCACCACAATGATAATTGACAGTAGAATTGATTTCATATTTTTTTTTGTAATCATATTTAACATACCCCGGTTCTCCTCAATGCGATGCCTTTAAACTAACATGCCAGCTAAAATTGAGAAAGTATGAAATGGCAGGTTCCACGATCATTGAGAGCTTGAATTTGAGTTAACTCAGTTGCTTTTCATACCAGTATTTTAATTCACCTTCATCTAGGTCTGATTTGGCCAGGATATATTTATTTTTCTTCCCCAGCTTGATCATGACAGGAAATCGATCGAAGGTTGTGAAATATATCTTTTTCAGCCCCAACATCCTGGCGTGCGCCTCCTGTTGATCAAGGAGCGATTGACCAATCCCGCGCCTACGATAGCGTGGATGAACTCCACCCAACCAGGAAAAAAAGGAGTGCTGGCCGGGTATAACATACCCCAGTTTGAAACCAATTGGAGATTGCTCATCATAAGCTACCAGGAGCAGCCCTTGTTGTTTCCGAATTTGTTCCAGTTTTGACCTGGTGGCTCTGGCAGCACCAAAAATCATTTTTTCAAGTGAATTCACGGTGTCAATGTTGATCTCAGCGGATCGTATTTTAATCTGGTTTGAAATTAGTTTCACTCCTTTAATAATTGTTAATACGAAAAAAGACTAACCCTGTCAGCATTTCTATCTAAATTTAGACTTAAGTTATGAGTAAACAAAAGCCAAGAATAGCTTCAGCCAAGCAATGTCTCAACTGCGGATCAGACCTCAGCGCTGAATTTTGTCCGAAATGTGGGCAGAAGAATAAGGATTATAGCCTTACTTTTAAGGATCTATTCTCAGATTTTCTTGAAGAACTCCTGGATGTTGACTCTCGGGTATTACGATCCCTGAGGCTGTTATTTACCAGACCAGGGTTTCTGACATCTGAATACGTGAAGGGACGACGAGTAAGTTATGTGCCACCCGTCAGACTTTATCTGGTTGCCAGTGTGCTTTTCTTTCTGGCATTGTCCCTAAAAACACTGCTTCCCAATGTCCAGAATAATGAGTTTTTTAAAGAGCTTTCTGTGACTGGAGATATTGATAATGCGCTTGAAAATGCCCTTGAATCCAGGAATAAATCGTTGACTGCAGATGACCCCATCACTGAGCGCTCCGGTTTGGTCCCTGTGACTCCGGATAGCTCAGACTCCGGGATGACAGTATCCATCGGCGATGGGCAGTTTGATGTGAATCAGGGTGATTTTCTGTCAAATTTCAGTGATAATTTTGCCAAAATGATGTTTCTGTTGCTTCCGGTTGCTGCCCTGCAACTCAAAGCGCTCTATTGGCGTCGGAAAAAGTTATATATTGAGCATCTTGTATTCAGCCTCCATGTCCATGCCTTCATTTTCAGCATTCTCATTTTGACTGTTATTCTGGACTTTAAGCTTACCATGTGGCTGGTGATTGTGGCGAGTTTAGTCTACTTGTTTATCGCCATGAAGAACTATTATGGTCAATCAATTTCAAAAACTGCATCCAAGATGATCCTACTCCTATCCAGTTATGGACTGACTATTTTGATAGTGATGACCCTGACACTGGTTGTTACGGCTGCCAGCCTGGTGCTGGGCAATTCTGGATAAAAACTCTTTTGGACCATGTTTGAATTCTTAACTCATACTTTCAACGCTTCCCTCATTGCAGTTACGCAATTGTTTCTGTCATCAGTTGGTACTTCAAATCCATGGTTTGAAGGACTTGACCTGCAATATTCTGGAGTGAAGCATGAAATTGTTTGCAATGCCAAGCTGGCCGGGTCATTCACAGAGACCCTGGATGATGTGCTTTTATCTGGAAAAAATATTACTCTTCATTTCCGATTTGAACTTTTTACTCCTGGAGAGACTCAGGCCCTTCAGGTGAAAGAAGTCGTCAATGGTTTCCGTTACGATAAAAAGACAGAGAGCTTTTATCTCCTCAATTCAGAGACGCAAGAACTGGAGCGATTCTTTACCATTGAGGCAGCCAAAGATACATACATTTCCGTTAGTAACCTGGTTATTGTGAATACAGAAAACCTGAGAGATGAACAAGAATATTATGTTAAAGTGACCGCTTTCCTTGACCCCATCAAATTAGAAGATATGAGTGAATCCGTCAATTTGATGTTGCGGTGGGCCAGTGTAAAGCCAACAATTTTGTCAGAGAAATTCAGAGTACAGGCTAAAGCTACTTAGTTTTCTTAGCAGGAAGTTCCACAAAAAATAGTTCCGTATCATGACGGGCTAGAATTTTAAATGCGCTTAAATTTGCAGGTGTGACGAAAGCATCACCTCGTCGAAAAACGCAGGAGCAGGATTTAGTCGTATCTTGCCAATGAAGACTGATTTCACCTTGAATAAGCACAAACATGGTCAAGCTGGTTCGGGAGCTAAATAGTTCTGATTTTCCATCAGGCAGGTCAAGAGATTTTACTCTGAACTCTTTTACTGGCGGAGCATACTCTCGCAAATTACCCTGTGTACTTGGTATGATTCGATACTCAG
The DNA here is from genome assembly GCA_021736185.1 of Fidelibacterota bacterium. GTDB lineage: Bacteria > Fidelibacterota > UBA8477 > UBA8477 > JABMPR01 > JABMPR01. Next base: position 12,657 of record JAIPGJ010000046.1, read on the forward strand.
CCAATTCATCATAAACCAGGATTTCAGAGAGGGCGGTCCCATCACAGAATTTATTGGTCAACCCCAGACGAACCACATTGTCAGAATTGGCCATGCATTCAATAATATTCCCTTTTATATAAGCATGAGGAACCCCCGGGGCCAGAAATACAGCTTCACCCGGTCCCAGATGAACTCGGTTCAGGAGCAATAAAAAGAGGAGCCCGATATCCTCTGGACCGCGACGATCAAACTGTTCTAAAAATAGCTGTTCTGTTTCATTCGGAGCCGGCTTCATCACGAGACGCTGCTGTATCTGACTACTGGTTGCTGCGATTGAATTTCTATCCCTATCCCAGTTGTGAAAAAGTCGTTGAACGCCCTCTTTAAGATGTCTCACGGGACGAAAATCATGATTGATCAGTGATTTGACTTCTGGGAATGCGTCAAGCAATTCGAAGAACTTGTGGTTAGAAATAAAACCAAGTAAAGCATCTAATTCATCTATCGCTATAGCAATCTCAGGTTTGTGATTATTATCAGGATAATGTTCTGGATCCCTTTGATGTAAGCTTTCAGCTTGTTGCTTGTTGGGATGGGCCTGAATGCTCAGGGCTTCACCGGCAGAAAGAACCTTCAGGAGATAGGGCAGACCCTCAGGAAAGGAGTCCCCATCATTTATTGAAAGTCGTTCTCGTACATTTTCTGAAATCCAGCTAGACAGGCTGCGAGGCCCTTGTTCCGGATCGATGATTTGGGAGGGTGATTTCGGATGGACTCCCATCCACAGTTCGGCAAAGGGCTGATCCAGTTTTGGGTCAATTCCCAGGAGATCTGCGATGTAGGCGTCCTCGTTACATGTACCCCAGGCATAGTGCTGAACGGTGTTTATCAGGCGATAGGGCCTTGAATTCAAGCAGTCGGTTTTTGATGGTTCTGGCATGATGAAAATTATCCACGAGTCAAGCTGTCTCCAATGACAATTCGTGTTGCAATCGAAATAGCCGGGTAGGTCCCCGCCATTCAATTATAAATAATACTAAAAAATTAATATTATATTAAGAAATACATAAAAAGTGCTTGCCAAATGCTGGCGGGTTGATTATTATTCCGCCAAATCAACAACACAATGAAGGTACTGAATGAAGCCCTGCTAAGCGTTTACAAATCAAGGGAAAGCTTTATGGTTTATACACAAAATTCCACAGCCCGTTTATTTTTTACGTATCTAAAAGACAAAACAGAACTATTCCTTTATGTGAAACCCCATGGAACATCAGGAAGCCAAATAACATACCGACGTGCCCCCGGAGATGCAGCGATGAATTTGCGTATTCAATCTATTCTTGATCACGCAAGAGTTCAAAAAGGAGATACCGAACTATGGATACTGCTCTATCCACCGGAGATTCATACAACAACGATGTATCTTCCATCACATGCTTCCAGCAGTGAGGTGAGAGCCCTTATCCGTGAGCAAATTTTTCTGCACCTGCCGTATCCCTTCAATTATGATTGGGAAAATTATGCCATCACAATGCATGAAAATGGGAATAGTGAAAATATGGTAACTGTGACAATACTGGGGAAACATGTACTCCCCAGGATTCGAGAGCTGCTGGATGATTATTTCAGCAGAGTGAAATTTATTGGTGATGGTCTGCAATTTCTGAACATTGATAACACCTATTTTCAGCAGCTAAGAGGACAGACATATGAGATGATACTTCCTTATGATGAGATGTATTTTGTAGCAGCATTTCGATCAGGCTTCCATGTAGAAAGTTCAGTGCTTACCCACGGCTGCTCACCTTCATTTGGAGACTATAAGTTGAATCATCAGCAAGTTTATCTAGATATTCGTCAGCAAAAGAATCTCATTTATCAACCCAAAATTCAACCGGTTGTAGCTCGCGAGGATTGGAGGAAGGCTGGTCTGACACAAGCGGCTTTCCCAACCTGGTTTATTGCTGCGAATAGTCTGCACCAGCGTGAATTGGTAAATTTTGTGAGACAGACCAATGTTATCAAGGATAAATCTAAGTCAGAGCGACCAGTTCACAAATATAAGGCGATTCACCTACTCGACTGACACAGTTAGAGGGTATCGTTTTCTTATCAAGTCCTTGAGAGCAAAGGGGGCATAGTAGAGGTAGAAGGAAATCACTGCTACGATTTCAAGAGAGAGGATGTACCAGGGCCAGGGACCTAAAAAATCGATAATGGAGCCATTCACCGGCTTATGGCAAATGAATAAGTAGTTTCCATCTGTAAGATAATTAAATCCAGCGATAAACACCATGTAGATGTTTGTAATACCCAGGACTTTCCAGATGGAACGCTGAGTCGGTCGCATTCCACCGATCCAGGTCATATAAAGACTTGCAAAAATCAAAATACCATGGGAGAAAAAGAACTGAAAAAAGCGGTAATGTGGATAACCATAGACCCCTATATCAGGAGTGAGCAGTGCCTGAATGGCACCGCCAAGTCCCCAGAAATAGACGAGTTCATATAATAAATAGCTACGATTGATCATCATAAATGCTGCCAGCACTATTCCAGCACCACATAGATGTAAGGGGAGCGTGGAACCAGCATCCCAGTCTCCGATACTTAGATGCCAGATATTTAAACTCAGCTCCTGGGCCAGAAGTAATATGGCCAAGGTCCATCGGGCGCGCAGATCTACTTTAGGTGATGCAAACCAATCTCTGAGAATCCAGAGAGAATAAAACATACCGAAAAGTATAAGGAGGGCTATCCAATGCGGGGCTGAAAAAAAGACAAATTCATGCCCTTGATAATCCAATGAAAAGGGACCGCTAGGAGAAGTCATTTTGATACCGCCTGTTTGATTGCATTATTCCATCCAATGATCAGGGATTCACGGTTATTTTTGTTCATTTTAGGTTTGAATATGGTCTTTTGGGATGCAAATGATTTCAACCTATGCTTATCCCAGAGACCCACTCCCAAGCCAGCCAAATAGGCTACACCCAACGCCGTGGTCTCAATATAATGGGCTCTTTGCACTTCGATTTGCAGAATATCTGCCTGAAATTGCATGAGGAAATTATTTTCGGTTGCGCCACCGTCTACTGCTAATGAAGTAATTTTTGTGTTAGTCTCTTTTTCCATAGTCTGAATCACATCATAAGTCTGATATGCCATGGCTTCTAGACTGGCTCTAATAATATGGTTCTTGTTGGAACCGCGGGTGAGTCCCGTAAGCAATCCCCGCGCCGCCATGTCCCAATGGGGTGCACCCAGTCCTGTAAATGCTGGGACCAAATAAACACCATCATTATCAGAAACAGATAAAGCTGCCGCTTCGCTTTCTGCAGCAGTTGCGATGAGCCCCAATTCATCTCTAAGCCATTGAACAGCAGCTCCGGCAATAAAAATGGCTCCCTCAAGGGCAAAACATGGCTTCCCCTCGGGGTCAGCTGCCAGGGTGGTTATTAATCCAAACTCAGATTGAATGGCTTCCGAACCCGTATTCATCATGATGAAACAGCCAGTGCCATAGGTGTTCTTGGTTTCCCCCTTCAGAAAGCATTGCTGCCCAAAAAGAGAGGCCTGCTGGTCTCCAGCCACACCTCGAATGGGAATACCCTTCAACTCTGAGAGCGTAGTAACTTTCCCGTAATTGTCAGAGGAATTTTTAACCTCCGGGAGTATGTCTAGAGGGATTCCCAAAAGTTCGCAGAGCTCAGCATCCCAGCACTTATCATGAATATTGTATAGCATGGTTCTTGAAGCATTGGAATAATCTGAGGCATGAACCCCGCCACCGGTGAGTTTCCAGATGAGCCAGGTGTCGATGGTCCCAAACTTCAATTTTTGAGAGGGTTTTATGGATGCATGATTTAGAATCCACTGAGCTTTGGTGCCGCTAAAGTAAGCGTCCAGAGGCAAACCAGTTTTTTCCTTAATTAATTGTCGCTGTGGTTCCAAAGTCTCACAAATTGACGCCGTCCGTCGACATTGCCAAACGATGGCATTGTACACAGGTTTGCCCGTCTTAGCATCCCAGATGACGGTCGTTTCTCTTTGATTGGTAATACCGATGGCTTCAATGACTTCGGACTGAGTCGAACAGATTTCTCCCACACATTCTACCACGGTATCCCAAATCTCATCAGGATCGTGTTCCACCCAGCCTGGTTGAGGGTAAAATTGTTGAAATTCATGGTAAGTTTTGGCCAGAATCTGGCCTTCGGAACCCACCAGTATAACGGTGGTACCCGTAGTTCCCTGATCTATGGAAAGTATGGCCATCTAAACGTGGGCATTAAGCCAATTGATCATATCTGATTTTACTTCATTCTGCTCTGGCTCATTTAGAATTTCGTGATATAGGCCTTCGTATATCTTAAGTGTTTTATCGGTTGAACTCACATTGGCATAAAGCATCTCACTTCCAGTTACATCCGCCAGCTTGTCAGAGGAGCCATGCATGATGATAATCGGGAGCTGAATGGTATGGGCATGTGCAGCAATAATTTTCGTGGTATTTAACATCTCCGCTCCAGTTCGAGCCAAGATTCCTCCCCGATAGTTCAAAGGATCCTGATCGTAGTCCTTGACCACCTTGGGATCTTTGGAAATATCAGCACTGGCTAATTTTACTACAGGCAACTTGGGCAGAATAGCGCTGATCAGACCCGAAACTTTTTGGAGGAAGGGGGATATATCATCACTTATCTTCACTGAAGGGGCACTCAAGAGGACGCCCTTTACCTCGGGAGTTCTCTCAATGGTGAACAGCGTGACAATGGCACCTCCCATACTGTGTCCAAACAGGAAAAGGGGCAAATTGGGATAACTGCTTTTGGTTCGGTTTAGAACTTCTTGAAGATCATTAAGATAGTCCTGGAAAGAGTTAATGTAGTTTCGCTTGCCTGATGATCTCCCATGCCCCCTTAAATCAAAACCAACCACAGTATAGCCAGCTTCTACCAGCGATTGAGCAACATGAGCATAGCGGCTGGAATGTTCTGCCACTCCATGAGTGATCAAAACCACAGCTTTAGCTCCCTTGCAGGGCCAGGTCTGTTCAAAAATATCAAAATTATCTGGCGTCGAAAAAATGGTTTCGTGCGGAATTGCTAATACAGTCATAAGTTCCCCTCTACCTGGCAGTAATAATTATTCAATTTTTTATGCAATGTGGTGATACCGCAAAAATGTAAACCAACCAGTGGCAAAAATAATTAATTTTTTTAAAAGCCATTCACTGTAAAAGCATCAAAGACACGGCAAAGTTGTTTACGAAAATATTTTGCCACCTGGAGCGGTGGAGAAGATCAATTAAAAATATCTTGAAGGCTATTTACTGTGAGATCATCCAGCGCCAGACGACGTATTCCTCTTATGGCAGTTTTTGCACCCGAAAGTGTGGTAATAACAGGAATTTTATGCCTGATGGCCGCCCGGCCAATAGAATATTCATCCTCACGAGCTATGGCACCCATGGGTGTGTTAATGACCAGGTGAATCGTTCCATTTTTGATATGATCTACCGCATGGGGTCGCCCTTCATTGACCTTGTAAATGGCCTGAACAACCAAACCATTCTCGCGAAGCACTTCTGCAGTACCCTGGGTGGCCATAATCTGAAATCCCAATTCCTGAAAATCACGGGCGATATCAATGGTGTTTTGTTTGTCATGGTCATTCACCGAAATAAACACACTACCCTGCGTGGGTAAAAGATTGCCAGCTCCAATTTCTGCTTTTGCGAAGGCCGCTCCCAAGCGGGTATCAAGTCCGATGACCTCACCTGTGGATTTCATCTCGGGAGAAAGGAATACATTTTGATTGGGAAATTTATTAAAAGGAAAAACCGGTTTCTTCACGGCGATGAGAGAGTGTTTTTCTCGCTGCAGATTGAGATCACTGAGTTTTTTCCCCACAGCCAGTTGAGCGGCATATTT
>JAIPGJ010000047.1 GCA_021736185.1 Fidelibacterota bacterium
ACCAACTATCCTTGTTCTCGCTCAACCAAATCTTGGTACTGCGCTGGTATATTTTGGAATTTTGATCGTTATCATCTTTTGGGCAGGTATCAAACCGATCCATTTCTTCCTACTCCTGGCACCACTTATTTCCATGCTGGCTGCTTTTCAGACGCTTTCATTTTTTCTCTGGATGGGGCTTATCATTGTGGTTCTCTATTTTAACCATTTACCATTCTGGACGAAAATCTTTAACTTTATCATTAATGTTGGTTTAGGGGGTATCACCAACCTGCTTTGGGCACTGCTCAAACCTTATCAGCAACAGCGAATACTATCCATGCTAGACTCTGATTCCGATCCCCTTGGTGCTGGATATCAGGTTTCACAGTCACTTACCGCTTTTGGCTCTGGGGGTCCATTTGGGAAAGGATTTGGTGAAGGTACACAAACCCATCTTAAGTTTCTTCCCGAACAGCATACTGATTTCATCATGACGGTGATTGGTGAGGAATTTGGTTTTATCGGCGTCATGATCATTCTTGGCCTGTTCTACCTCTTCGTGGCAAAATTGATCACACAGGCATATAATGTCAAATTCCGATTCGATAGTGTCATTCTCATTGGAATAGCATCCATTTTTATTTTTCATGTATTTGTCAATCTGGCAATGATAGTCGGTATTATGCCAGTAACGGGAATTCCCTTGCCATTTATCAGCTATGGTGGATCATTCATGATTACATCGATGATCTTAGCTGGTCTTTCAGCAAACATGTCAGCTGTACGACGGGCTGTTGGATAGTGCCCCAAGTCCCCTGAAACCACTACATTTAGCGTTGCTAGTCCCTGTGGTGAGGTTAAATTGACGCCCGTATGATTTCTTGTCTTAACTCCCAGCAGAAAGTGGCTTAAGCAATGTACATAAGAACGTTCGCTCTCATTTTGATTTTAGCCCTCATCATTGCTTGTGGTGGTTCCAAGGAACTACAACAAGAATTGAACGAGGTGAAACAGGGTAGTCAAGGTACGGACAGTACTCTGGTGGTACTGGACGCAAAGTTAAAAGAGTTCTCTCAAGAAGTGAAAGCTATGCGAGAGACCTACAATGAGAACCACATAAGTTTAGAAAATCTTTACAAATTAAACGCTGACTCAAAACGTTCAATTGACCAATTGTCCACGGACATTGTTGACAAGCTGGCCAGTGAACGTAGTCGGACTGATTCAGTTGCCAGCGCAAGTTTGCAGCAAAGCAGTGAAGAAATCGCAGGCCTCCAGGCCGAACAATCCAGCATGAGAGAATCCATATCTGGACTGGGCACTGCCATACAAAACACCCAGTTTCAGGTAGATAGTATCTATGCCACAATGGATCCAAGTAAAATTGCAGTCATGGAAGAAAACTTGTTGAATATTGCCACTCAGTTTTCTCTCCTGGATTCATCATTCTCTGAATTTCAGCTCAATGTGGCAGATCATATGATGAATTCTGAGGATCAGTTAACCACTTTGGAGCTCAATGCGAGGGTACAGGACAGTTCCAACTATGACATTCTCTCTCAACTTGTTTTCCTTGAAAACAAAATCATTTCTCTCACCAATTCCTTCAATGAACTCATGGCCATGCCTTCAACCACCCCGAATATTATTAGAACCCCCGTCAGCCAGGCACCTGTGACCCAGGCACCTGTCACTGCGAAGATGGATTATGAGACCTATAAGCAGCACTATATCGATGCCTTGAGTTCCTATCAGAATGGTGATTTCATGGGTGCCATTGATGCTTTTGAAATGTTAATTCGTAACGATTCTGACAACGATTATGCTGATAATGCTCAATACTGGATCGGTGAGTCCTATTATGCTTTAGATGAATATTCTAAAGCTATAGAAGCATTTAGAAAAGTAATGCAATTTAAAGATTCCAATAAAGCCGATGCTGCACAATTCAAGATTGGATATTCCTACATTAATAGCGGGGACAAAGCACGCGGCTACAATGAGTTAGAACGGCTTCTGGATATGTTCCCTGAGAGTTCCTACCGGGATAAAGTCAAGCAAATCCTCGCCTCCAGATAAATAGGTTAATAAAAAAGAAATTTATGTCGACAAAAATTTACTATCTCTCCTCAGAGGTGTCACCATTTTCTGAGGGAACTGACCTTGCCAAAATTTCCAACAAGGTCCCCACTTATTTTCAAGAAAAAAAGCAGGATTTTAGAATATTTACTCCGCGTTACGGCTTTGTGAGTGAGCGACGATATGTGGTTCGTGAAGTCATTCGCCTGAAAGAAATCGAAGTGGAATTTAAAGGGGAAGTAGGATTCGGAGCTGCAAAATCTGCATTCGTTCCCTCCACACGCGTCCAGGTATATTTTATGGAATATGCCCCCTATTTTGGTGGCAAGAACAAAACACTCTATAAAGTTGCAGATGGGCGCTACAATCAGAGAAATGCTGAGAAATATTTTTATTTTTCGAAAATAGCCATCGAGAATTTGACTTACCTATACTGGCAACCAGAGTATATTTTCTGTAATGACTGGACCACTGCCATGGTTCCCATTCTATTCAAGACCGTGTATGCTGAAGAAGAGTTTTTTACCGATATGAAGACAGTTCTGAATCTCGTAAATATAGAGGAGATGGGCAAGGTCGGCGCGAAACAATATGAGATGGCTGGGCTCGAACCAGAAGATTATGCTGGCTATGAGGATAATTTACTGGGGCTTGCCATAAAACATGCTGATGAGATTATTAGCATATCCATCAATGGAAAGAGCAATCAAGAACTCATTGAAAAGAACAGTAAAATTCAAGCTGCATTAAAGGCTAATGGCAAAAAAGTGAAGTATTTCACTATTTCTGATGAAAGTGAAGAGGAATGGCAACAGCTCAATATGGAATTGGAAACATTCTTTGGAGTTGAGTATTAAAACTCTGAATATTCACAGTGTTGACTCTAAACCATCTGAGTTAAGTGTTTGAATACTTAACTCTTTTTTAAAGGGGCTTATGAAAATCCGGATTCCTTTTGCAGTTCTTTCACTCGCACTCATTCTCTGGTCGTGTGATGAACCCATAGCTTATGACAACGACAGTTATATTTACAATCCATTCATGTTGATGGAAGACACTTTGCACAATGTCTCATCAATTCAATCAGGTGATGCCAATATCGATTGGGGCTCGCATTTCAGAGCCTGGGTCGGGGATACCCAATACTATAAATCCGGTTTTACCATTGAGTTCGTATTTCCAGACAGTACTCTGAATATTGCCGCAGTTGATAGTATCCAGCTTCAGTTGTTCCACGTTAAAACTTACCTCCAGAATGGTGCTGATACACTGAGTTCATCCAATTCCAGCTTTGGGTTTTATGAAACAATGGGACAGAGTATTGACGTTGAGAGTTCAGTCTATGGTAATTTCCTTGATGTAGATACAATGAATATTGCTGGTGGGAATAACTTCTGGAATTACACTCTACCTCCAACGACCATACTTGAGGGTGACACCAGTGTCAGTCTAGGCGTGTTTCCTGCTGAAGCCGGTTATTTATCATCGATTTATGGCGGAGCATCCGGATCAAGACCTGCCTTAAGTTTTTTCTACCATGTACCTGATACAGCCGGTGACGATAGTGTTACATCCGTTTCTTTCCTGGCCGATACCCTGTTCATGTACCTTATTGAAAAGCCCGCGGCCTTTGATCGATCTCAATTTTATTACATCAGCCAGCTGAAATCAGATTCTATCCTCATAACGCTCAACCTCCTTGAATTGGCTGCAGCAGGGGATACACTCCAGCATATTATCAATTCAAGTATTTTACCGGCTATCAATGATTCTTTTTCATCTTTATACACACCAGATAGCTTGTTCAGATTTAGTATGTTGGTTGAGGCCCCTGTTTCAGGACTCACTGCCACTATCGAATATGGAGGGGATGGATATAATACGAATGAAATAAAATATCTCATCCAATCCGCAATGGATGAAAAAGAGGATGAATTGGACCTGATTCTGCGACCAACAAACTCGGGTTATAATCCTGGATTTATTGCCATCTCCAAAGATGCAAATCAATCTGCGCTTTACGTAAGATCTTCCCTGGCGGTGAAACCATGAAAAAGATGATAATGCTTTTTCTGGTTCTTGCGTATTCAGTCATGGGGCAATCAGCCTACTATCGTCTGGGTTATGGTGACATTTTTCCTTCAACTGATGTTTTAGGAAGCAGCGTCGGACACGGAGTCGTAGCTATGGAAGATTCCCTGCGTATGACAGTTCACAATCCTGCCTCTCTTACCGCGTCGAATCGCGTTCACTTTGGTGTAACTCTGGGCTCAGTCTTCAGATCAATAAACGGCACTGTGACCAACAAAACTCGACTGGAACAGCTTTTTGTGTCTTTCCCCCTTGGTAAAAAATTTGGCATGAGTCTGGGAACCCATGCCATAGCCGATTTTGCATCTGAATACGCGTCCAGCCTCGCTGAAGGCTCATTTTCTGAGCACTCTGAAGGGGGAATCTGGGAATTTAATCTTGGCTTGGGATATGATTTTTCAGAGGATATCAAACTAGGATTAAAGTTACACACTTTCCAGGGATTGCTAAGACGTGAAGCCATTCTCCAGATGGAAGGCAATCAGGAGCTCTACGTAGTCAAAGGAAATATTTCCGGGAAAAGCCTTGAAGCTGGTGCAATATCGAATGTTAGTGATAAAGTTTCACTCGGTATGACAATAAATATTCCTTTTGATACACCCGTTTTATCCGGTCGTGATAGCCTGGCAGGTTCAGCGATCTATACAAATCTCGAAGAAGCCATGGAAGCCTGGCCAACAACCATTAAGCTGGGCATCGTTTATCACCATTCGAAGACTATGAATTTCATGGCCGGAATCGGCCAACAACTTTTTTCAGCATCTGGCTTTGATGATGCCAGGGTCTTTGGAATTCCTGCTGGATGGAGCACTGAACCCGTGGCATCTTTCCAGGTGGCCATGCAAAAGTTAGCCATTGACAGGACATCCCGATATTGGATTAAAAGAACGGGCTGGCAAACGGGTATATCTATAAAAAATTATTACCTGATGCGAGATAGCGACAATATGATCTATGAGCTTTCATTGTTATCTGGTGCTAATCTCGCACTCAGGAATGGAAAAAGCATATTCGTAATTTCTGGAGAGTTTGGATCTCGTGGGGGAGAAGAAAGTCTTCCTGATGAGTTATTTGCCCGGATGAAGTTAGGAATACAAATTAACGATGTGTGGTTTAGAAAAGTTAAAAGAAGATGAGGGTTAACTCATGAAATTGAAAGTCGTATCGATTTTTGCCATGGGCATTATGTTGTTTACAATGGTTATATCGGCCTGCATGCCGCCGCAGGCTACTGCTGAAGAACTTGCTGCTATGGAAAAAGCTCGCAAAGATTCTGTTCGTAAAGCCAATTCACGCTACTGTATGAAGCATTTAAGTTTTGCAACTGAATATTTTAAAAATAAAGCTTATACCGATGCTATATATAATTACAAAAAACTATTTGATTATGAATGCGTCGATGAACAGATGGCTGTAAATGTCTACGTGTACATGGGTAATTCATATCGCGAGCTTGAATTCCTTGATACGGCAATCATCTATTATGACGAAGGGTTGGCTGTTATCCCTGACAATAAATATCTCTGGGAAAACAAGCTTTTCACCTTGAAAATGATGGATGATGAAGATGCTGTACTTCAGGCAAAAGTGGACATGTATGCACAATTTCCTGAAGATTCAGTTCTGGGAGAAGAAATTGCCGAAGATTATATCAAATTTTCAATGTACCGTGAGGCTATTCAGATTGCCGAGCATCTCCTTGAGAGCAATCCCGACAATAAAAATCTGAGAAACATTATTCGTGAAGCCATTGAAGCACAGGGAGGCGATGTTCGCGGTTTTGTCGAGCAGGAATATAAGAACAACCCGAGCAATATTTCAAATGCCCAGGACTATGTACGCCTCCTGCGTGATGCTGGAGAGAATGATCTGGCCATCAAAGTATTGGAGGGGATACTGAAAGTTTCACCTGGTATGACCAACATCATGAAGGATCTTGTGGAAGCCTATCGCGAATTAGGTCAGACAAAAACAGTTATCAGCTGGTTAAAAAAATTGAACACCGCCAATCCTGAAGATGTTCGCATCTATTATGATATGACTCAAGCCTACATTGATGATGGACAGCTAAAATCAGCCATGATCTGGGCGGATAAAGCCATAGACATGGATCCAGACAACGGTCAAACCTACGCCAATCGAGCTACCGTATTTGAAGCAACTGCAGCAGGCTGTACGGGTTCAGTTCCAGATTTTGATGATAAGCTCGTCTATATGATGGCATATGAAGATTATCTCACAGCGAAATCAAAAGGCTATTTCAAGGCAACCAATAAAATAGATTTTCTGAAGGAAGCCCGAATCCCGCAAAGCGGTGATTGGTTCTTTAACAGAGACGATTACGTAAAATCGGGCAAGGCCAAGCCTAAAAAAGATTGTTATAACTGGCTGAATCGTAAAGTCACAGCCCCTAAAGATTAAATCTGGTGAGTTCATGAAAATTGCCATCGGGTGTGACCATGCTGCTTTAGAAGCCAAGAATGAGATTGTCAACTATCTCCAATTGATGGGTCACGACCTGCTCGATGAAGGAACCAATTCTCTAGATTCTGTCGATTACCCCGATTATGCTGCCGACGTCAGCCGGAAGGTTCAGTCAGGTATGGCTGACCGTGGTATTCTGATATGTGGCACAGGTATTGGAATGTCCATTGCTGCCAATCGTTTTAAAGGTATTAGAGCTGCTCTGTGCTATACCGAGGAGCTGGCAGAATTAAGTCGTCTTCACAACAATTCGAACATCCTTTGTTTTGGCGCCAGGACTCAATCCGTCGAATCCATGAAAAAAATCACTTCGGTATGGTTAGCCACTCAGTGGGAGGGTGGTCGGCATGGACGAAGACTGGACAAAATAGAAATAAATTCTCGAGGTCAACATGTTCAGTGAACTTAAACATTCAGATCAGGCAGTATATGCAGCCATCATGGCCGAGCGTGATCGTGAAAATGATACTTTAGAGTTAATTGCTTCGGAGAATTTTGTAAGCAAAGCTGTATTGCAGGCCGCTGGCAGCGTTATGACCAATAAATATGCCGAAGGGTATCCTGGCAAACGCTACTATGGTGGTTGTGAGGCTGTGGATACGGCTGAAAATCTCGCCAGAGATCGCGTGAAAGAACTGTTTAATGCAGAATATGCCAACGTTCAGCCCCATTCGGGAAGTCAGGCCAACATGTCGGTCTACTTCACCCTGGTCAATCCTGGAGATACCGTACTGGGAATGGATTTGTCACATGGTGGTCATTTAACGCATGGTTCACAGGTTAATTTCTCTGGCAAATTGTACAATATTGTATCCTATGGTGTCGATGCCGAAACGGGATATATCGATTATGATATGGTACGTGATCAGGCTAAAAAGCATCTGCCAAAAATGATTATAGCTGGTGGTAGCGCTTACCCAAGACACTATGATTTTAGACTATTCAGAGAAATTGCTGATGAAGTGGGAGCGTTTCTCATGGCCGATGTGGCACATCCTGCTGGATTGATTGCTGCTGGTGAACACCCGAGTCCCATGCCACATTGTCATGTGGTGACCTCGACGACGCATAAAACCTTGAGAGGTCCACGCGGGGGTCTGGTTATGATGGGCAAGGATTTTGAAAACTCATTCGGTATTGTAGCCCCTAAAAGTGGGCGGACAAAAATGATGAGCGAACTGCTTGATAGCACGGTTATGCCTGGTATTCAAGGCGGTCCACTCATGCATATCATCGCTGCAAAAGCGGTGGCTTTTGGTGAAGCCTTACAGCCATCTTTTAAGATTTATGCCAAACAGGTCATAGCCAATGCCAAGGCACTTGGTGCAGCGCTTAATGATTATGGATTTAAGCTTATTTCAGGGGGTACCGATAACCACCTGCTCCTCATTGATCTCACAGCCAAAGATATTAGCGGCAAAAAGGCTGAGCATGTCCTTGAAGATGCAGGAATGACGACCAACAAAAATATGGTCCCTTTTGATCAACGCAGTCCGCTCATTACCAGCGGTATCCGTATTGGAACCGCTGCTTTAACCACCCGCGGATTCAAAGAGGATGAGATGAGACTCATTGCTGGCTTTATCAATGAAATTATTACTGATCCTGATAACGAAAGTCTCAACAAAACCGTGCGTGGCAAAGTTAAAGAACTGGTGGTGGATTTCCCTCACTATCAAGATGTCGAGTAAAACACATGAATTGTCCTCAATGCCAACAAGGTGATACGCGGGTTATTGATTCCCGTCATACCCAGGATGGACGTGCCATCCGTCGCCGCAGAGAGTGTGGCAGCTGTTCCTATAGATTCACCACCTATGAGTATGTTGAGACACAACCATTACTGGTTATAAAGAGTAATCAACGCCGCGAACCTTTTGACAGAGAAAAGATTCTAAAGAGCATCGCTATTGCCTGCAGTAAAAGACCAGTCAATGTGGCCCAGATGAGTCACACCGTTGATATGGTCATCCAGGACGTTAATAACTTTGGATCATCGGAAGTACATGCCAAAGACGTGGGTGAACTGGTTATGAAACACCTTAAGGATCTGGATGAGATAGCCTATGTGCGATTCGCCAGTGTTTATCGCAAGTTTGAGGATGTTAAAGAGTTCAGAGCTGAACTAGACGATATCTAAATTGATGGAAGCGATCTCGTTCAGAAATACATTGAAATGATCGAAATTAAAAATCTTCACAAATCATTTGGCGAGCTCAACGTTCTCAACGGTATCAGTATCACAGCCGAGGAAGGTCAAAGTCTGGTTGTCATGGGCAAAAGTGGGCAAGGCAAGAGTGTCTTGCTAAAACTTATCACTCGCCTCCTTTATCCAGACTCAGGAAACATTTATATAGATGATGAAGATCTGGTTCGCCTCAATGCAAAAGAACTTGCTGCCTGTCGTCTTAAATTTGGAATGCTATTCCAGTCCGCTGCTTTATTTGATAGTCTGAATATCTGTGACAATGTGGGAATAGGGCTGAGAGCATATAAAAGGCATTCTGATGCTGAAATTGACTCTATATGTGCAGAAAGTCTTGAACGGGTCGGTTTGATTGACGTTGGCAAAAAATTTCCCGCACAGTTGAGTGGTGGCATGCGCAAGCGCGTCGGTTTGGCACGTGTGGTGGCCATGAAGCCTAAATATATTTTATATGACGAACCCACGACAGGCTTAGATCCAGTAACTAGCGCTCAGATTGCCATTCTCATTAAGGAGATGCAGGAAGACTTGAAGGTTACCAGCATTATTGTGACTCATGATATTCCCACAGGTTTTTTTCTGGCAGATAAAATTGTTTTATTGGATCAGGGGAACTTTTCCTTCGTTGGTAGCGTGGAAGAGATGCGAAAGTCAGAAATGAAATCGGTGCAGGATTTTATAAGTGGCTATAAAGAGGAAGCGGATATTAAATTCAGGTGACCAGTTGAAGAGTAATTTTTCATATTATTTCATCACAATAACCGTACTTAATCCATATCACCTGAGGGCTTAAATTAAGTAAATTCCATTGATTGGGGCAGGGTGGAAACCTATATTCGCCCGCTTTAATAGAGGAGTACTTTTAGAGAGAAAACGTTACTGGGATTTTTTTTTGTTAAAATCCTCCGAAAATATATTACGAACCTGGCGTTAATCTTTTTTTAAGTTGATACCGAATGTTATTCATAATATTCGGTTTTTTTATGAATGAGGAGTTAGTTAGAATGAGAATGAGTAAATTTATTAATATCACCCTGGGGAGCTTGATGTTCATGTCAGTGGCATTTTCCCAAAGTGCCCTATTTTTGCTGATTGCGCCCGGCGCAAGGGCAGGAGGTATGGGTGAAGCACAAGTGGCTCTCGCAGACGACTCCTATGCAACATATTGGAATCCTGCAGGTCTAGGTTTTCAGAGTGGATATGAAGTTTCTGGAATGCATGTCAATTGGCTTCCAGGTCTTGTAGATGATATGTATTATGATTTCATTGGGGGTCGTGCACCTGTGGAAGGTTTGGGCGTTTTCGGTGGAAATATCATATACCTGAATGCCGGTGAACAGCAGTATACCGATGCCAACGGAGTATCCTTAGGGACCTTCCTTACCTACTTTACATCTGCATCATTCAGTTATGCAACCATGATTTCTGAAAAATCCAGTGTGGGTTTCAACTTTAAGATTCTATATCAACACCTTACTGATTCAAACGTTCAGGTGGGGACTGAAAAAACCAAGGGTACAGCAACCAATTTTGGATTTGATGTTGGTTATTTGAGCAAAGGCTATCTGGGCGGTATGATGGACATTGGCGGTATGATTGCTAACCTTGGACCAAAAGTCATTTTTAACGATGAAGAACAAGCCGATCCAATGCCGACAAATTTAAAGCTCGGCCTAAATTTTAAAGTATATGATTCCAAATACAACCGTGTCAATGTGGTTTATGATGTGAACAAACTATTGGTTGGTGAATATGCTACCATGGACTGGGATGGAGATAAGATCATCGGTGGTTATAACGATGATGGGTCTGTAAATCCATCAGGAAACTTTAATGCTGACGGGCAAAATGAGATTGCCCACACCGATTCATGGTGGAAGGGAATCTTTACTTCCTTCCTGGATGATTGGTATCTGGGTGGTGACCGAAACATGGACGATGATCGTATGATCGGCGGATATGGACCTGATACGGTTGCCGTAGACGGGGGTCTCTATGGAAACAATGGTCTCCTGGAAGTCGGTAATAGTGATGATCGTAGCCCAGCGGACGAATTTAAATCTCTGATCCACAGCGTCGGTGTCGAATACTGGTATAACGAAATGTTCGCTATCCGTGGTGGCTATTACTACGATTCTGAAGGCAAGATAACCACACCAACAGTGGGTGCAGGTTTACGCTATGGTAACTATGGCTTTGATTTTGGATATACAGTTGCAGAGGAAACACATCCGCTGAACAATACTATGCGTTTCTCGCTTATGCTAAAATTTTAGCGAAGATCTGATTTTTACGATCATCGATCTTTACTTTTTAACCCAAGGCTAGCGGGGCGATTATCAAACACTTAACAGTAAGCATATTACTGACTATCATTTCGCTGCTTTCACTTTCAGCACAGGATTTGAAAGTTGCTGTCCTACGTGTAGCCTTTGAGCCAGATAATTCGCCTGCGACTACGGGAGATGGTAGTTTTGTTCTAGAAGATACCTTTGACCTTGAATGTACTGATTGGTCACTGGATCCGCCGCCACACGATCGTAGCTATTTTTTTGATCACCTCACAGCAATAAATAACTACTGGCAGCGTGTAAGTAATGGGGCGGTTCAGGTCAATTTCGATGAATCGAATGTTTTTCCGCTGAACCAGGATGAGGTTTATGAGTTGCCCCACCCAATGCTGTATTATCACCCTTATCTCGAGCCATTTGATGAAACAGGGAAACTCTTTGAGTTAAGCCGGGATGTGCTTGCTCTGGCTGATCCTGATATAAATTTTGGTAACTATACCACCATTATTATTGCCCACGCAGGCATGGGTGGAGATTTCGCTTTTGCTCTGGATCCCACGCCTGGCAACATTCCTTCCGCTTATCTTGCTCAGTCGGATTTTGATGATTATGGACCTCTGGAAACTGATGAGGGCGCACTTACTGATTTAATCATTATTCCTGAGTCTCAGAACTTTCTTCAATTTAAGGAGACACGTAGTCTCTTTGAAGATGCTGAGGATCCCTGCTTTTATCAGGTTGGATTGAATGGAACCCTGGCTCTCATGTTTGGGTTTCACCTTGGCTTACAACCCCTTTATAACACTGAGACAGGGGTATCTCTGGTAGGTGGCTTTGCACTTATGGATCAAGGCTCAAACAATTTTCATGGTATCGTACCAGCTTATCCTGATCCCTACACCCGGATTAAAATGGGCTGGATATTACCAGTGGAAAAGCAGATCGGGGATACTGTCGCCATTCATGTTGACGATCCGCCGGTAAAAATATCAATCAGTGAAACAGAGTACTATCTCGTGGAAAATCGACAACGTAATCTGCTTCATCCCAGCAGCATGTCTCTATGGATTGATGATGCGGGATATGATACAGTCTCTGTTGTCCTCAGCACCGGAGGTGTTGTTCTCCAGGTCGACGAACAACACGCAGGCTTACCTGGGAATGGTCTTAATATTTGGCATATTGATGAAAGTGCTCAATATACCGATGACAATCCCAATGGCGGACCCATACAGATGGTTGATTTTGTTGAAGCTGACGGCGCTCAGGATATGGGTCATCAAACTCAACTCCTGTTTGCTGACTATCTTGAAACGGGGTGGTGGTTTGATCCATGGTTTGCAGGAAATGAAGGCTGGTTTCACCTGAATCGTTATGAGGATGTCGTGGGGGACAGTCTCCTTAGTTTTAGCTCTACTACTTTTCCAGCTACTACATCCAACACTGGCCTGCCAAGTCACCTGAGAATTGAGAATATCTCAAAAAATGGCGCCAGCATGTCATTTTCAATTGCTTCTGATCGCTTAGTGAGGTCAGATACAATTTCATCCATCATTGGGTGGGGAGCAGACGCTCAAATCTGGGCATTCAACCAGGATTCATCACAAATAGCGGTTGGAGAGGTAATCGGAGGGAGGCTCACTAGCACATCAAATGCTTTGTTAGATCCATCCATCATTTTTTCATCTGGGAATTATTCATATCTATTTCGCTACCCCTGGTTAGCACCAGAACTAGAATCTGGTGTCCGCTTTTATCATATTATTTCTGGGAATTCTTCTGTCAATGCTACCTTGGATTCCTTATTTGAATTCTCCGAGTTTTCACAACAATATATGTACTTTGCCAAAAGAGATGGAGACTATGTTCAAGTCATATGGCAACCACTAGCTGGCCAATCAACCATTTTTCCTTTGATTGATCATCCGCTCACCCGATTTCTGGGCCCTTCGGGATTTCAAATATTTTATGGTCCTGAATCAAATATACCAACACCTGCAGGTGTGCGCCATCAGGATACCAATGCTGCATTGGAGGGCACAGATGTACTATCCTGGTCCCAAGGGGATGCAAAACTTAAGATCACCCATCTACAGGATAATGGTGAACGATTTTTAGAAGTTGAAAAACCCCTGCATATTGTCCCTCTGGATATTGATGATGATGGCGTTTATGAAATAGCCTTGTTTTACTCCACTGAAGTAAGAATTATCAATCAGTCCGGAATTGTTGCCAACGGAAATCCTTTCCCAGTTGAAGCATATTATGGGAATCCCCTTGTGGGACCAATGGTCAACGGAGAAATGGGAATCTTTCTGCGCCATGCGAATGCTTACTCAATATTCTCCTTGAACGGAGAAATGCTGGATATTGGTGTTCTCGATGAAATTACTGATAATGTTGAGAATTCAATGCGCGTACAAGCAGATATGAGCCTGATTCTATCCAACAACCAACTTCTGTACTTTGAGCATGAGAATTCAGCTGGTGATTTATTCTGGAGCGATCCACAGGGGAATGCTTCTGGGGATAGGGTTGTGGTACTGTCAGGAACACCCAATGAGGTTTCAGTTCCCATAAAAGCGGGATCTGCCTATAATTACCCCAATCCCGTTAAAGGAAACACAACCACCATACGCGCCTGGTTGGGTGATGTGGACACCTGGAAAATTGAAATATTTTCCCTTAGTGGCGCTCAAGTCGCTTTTGCAGAATTGGACGTGACGCAAAAGAATAGCTATAACGAGTGGGTATGGGATACTTCAGCACTTTCAAATGGTGTCTATCTGGCCCAGATTGCAGCTGATGGCAAAGCTGAGATCGTCAAAATAGCTATCATTCGATGAATTTTCTTAAAGTAACGTTTAGTCTGCTCACTCTGTATGGAGTGATGTTCTCTCAAAGCTTTAACCACCCCGAGCTCATTTGGAAGACCATTGAAGGTAAACATTTCATCGTTCATTATCACCAGGGGACTGAGTGGACGGCCAATGAAGCTTTGCATGTGGCCGATGATATTTATGACGGTATCACCTCGCTCTATCAATATGAACCTGAGGAAAAAACCCAACTCATAATCCGTGACACCGATGATTATGCCAATGGTGGCGCGTATTATTTCGACAACAAGATCGAAATATGGGCCATGCCTTTGGATTATAATTTGAGAGGCTCACACTATTGGCTCAGGGATGTGATCACTCACGAATTCACCCATATCATCAGTCTGAGGGCTTCCATGAAAATGCCTGGAAATATTCCAGCAGCCTATCTCCAGGTTATTTCTTATGAGCCCGAACGTCGAGAAGACGTTTTATATGGCTATCCCAATGGCATCGCTTCATATCCATTGCCTTCAGTGGCTGTACCCATGTGGTGGGCCGAAGGGATTGCTCAATTTCAGAATGACACGACGCGCTGGGATTGGTGGGATAGTATCCGTGACATGATTCTTCGAGATAGAATTAAATATGATAATGTATTGACACTCAATGAGATGGACGGTTTTGGTAAAGTTGGTATTGGCAATGAGAGCGTCTATGATCATGGATTTGGTTTTGTTCGTTACATCACTAGCGAATATGGACAAGACGTATTGCAACGCATCACCGAACGAATTAGTAGTCCCTTACATTATGGTTTTTATAAAGTCCTCGAGGCTGAAACCGGACGTTCTGCAAATCGCTTATGGTCCGACTGGGTGGCAACGCTTGGCGCCAGACAGATACTGTCCTTTCAGGAGGGTGAAGCAATCAGTCCCATCCATTTCATCCAGCGCGAGGGTGATGCCAACCAGTATCCCAGATTCAATGCTACCGGGGAAAAACTAGGGTTTATTTCCAGTGCGGGTGAGACCTATTTGTCCAGAACTGCCCTTTTTGTCAAGGATAGCACAGAGAACCCCAAAAAGCTGATCCCAGGCGTGGAAGGGTTTGATTGGAGTCCCGACGGTGAGCACCTTGTATATGCACGCAAAGAGTACTTTGACGGCGGAACCCCGGTAACTCGCACTGCAAACCATAGTAGTCATAGCCTAGATCCCATGTTGTCTGCCCATTCTGTCTCCACTTGTGAACGATGTCAATTGGTCATCAGTGGTTCACGCTTTTCAGATCTGTTTATTGTTCATCCAGATAGTCTTAAGGATGAACGTCAACTCACCTTCGGCGAACGGGTTAAGAACCCATCCTGGTCACCACAGGGTGATAAAATTGCCTTTGTAAACCTCAGAGACGGAACCAATAATCTCTGTTTCGCATTTCCTGATATTCCAGATAGTGTTCAACAGATCACCTATTTTGCGCCTGGAACTCAGGTCTATGGTCCAAGATGGTCACCTCAAGGGGATAAATTAATTTTTGACTATACCTCAGGCAGCAATCGCGATATTGCTATTTATGATGTGGCGACTCATACCATCCACCCTTTGCTCACAGAAGTCTGGGACGAACGCGATCCAGTGTTTAGGGGCGATTCATCCATCTACTTCAGCGATGATCGAACCGGTATATTTAATATTTATGAATACAATTTAAAAGATTCGACCAATCTACGATTGACCAATGTGGTGGGTGGTGCATTTCAGGCCGAATGGCATAACAATGGTCTCTATTACTCGCTTTACGACAGTTTGGGTTTTAATATTGCCATGCTTGATGAATCTGAATTGCTCCATGTGGAAACAAGTCCAGTGAATGCTTCAACCGATCGCATTATTAAACCGACCTGGACACGTCATGAGAAAAATTCAAACGCAGCTGATTACATTTTCCGTGCAGGTCCATTATTTTTGCTTCCACGTCTGCAAATTGAGATGGATCAAGCCAAGAACGATGTGCTGTTCAAACCCGGGTTCTACTTTTTCTCAGATGAAATTATCAGCAATTACTCCATGATTGGCGGTTTTGGACTGGCCCCCAACCTGGATATGGATTTGTTTCTGTCCGCACAGTATAAAAAGTTTCTACCTACAATTACTTTTGAATTCTATCAGATGGTTCGCCATACAACCGAAGAATTATGGTATTATGACAAAGTATATCCTGCCGAAAGCGATCTGACTTTCAGCCTCACCCAGGGTGTGTTATCAGCTGATATTCGAATTCCACCCATACACTCTCTAAAACTTGATATTTCGGCTTCAAATTATCGCACTGCCATTGGATTACATTCTGTGGGTCCTTCACATCTGCCTGCAGGCGGAATTAGCTATGATTATTTTAAGGGTTGGGATTGGGGTCTTGAATGGGATTTGTATCATATCAATCTCAGACAGGAACGCGACATTAATCCCTCCGGTTTTAAGGCCAGCATTGCGGTAAGAGACAACCACCATAACTTTCTGGATCACTATGGTTATAATGAATCCACAGAGAGCTGGGGCAATATTTTTGGCAACTACCATTATTTGAAATTGAACGCCTCAGGATTCTATGGCTATCTGCTCCCCGTACCTGGGAATATGGTTATTTCCAACACGACTGAACTCAATCTCATCGATAACAATGCCATTGATGATTTCTTCTGGGAATTCGGTGGCGGGATGCCTGGTTTGAAGGGTTATCCCTTCTATGCCTTAAAGGGAACGCGGCGCCTGGTGTCCACAACGACCTTGAGATTCCCCGTATTCCGCGAAAACTACAGCCGCATTGCACAATTGACTGTTCGTGACCTCTATCTTGGATTCCATGGTCAAATTGGTAGCATCTGGTCTGTGGATCCAGATTTTGTAACTCCAGATAACTTTTCAGCCTGGATGTCCCATGAAAGTGATCAAATGAAACTGGTTCGGGATGTGGGCATGGATATACGACTGTCACTTAATTCTTATTACGCGTTTCCAACGGCTTTTGAATTTGGAGCTTATTATGGCTTGGACGATGTGGAGGTAACCACCAATGATGGGGATATCTTTAACTATGGCGGGGAGTGGCGCTATTACTGGAAGGTCTTATTTGGGTTTGAATAATATGAAAAAACTATTCCTCTTGTTTTGTGTTGCCCTTTTATTGTTGTCGAGTGTCAGTGCAGCTGATCCGCAGGCAACGCCACCCAAACACAAAGTGGATAATCACATGTTTAAAAACTTTTTGAAATCCTTGCTTATACCCGGTTGGGGTCAGTGGGAAAATGGCAACAAAATCCGTGGAATTGTGTACGTCACTGCTGAGATAGCTGGGATTTATGGCTACCGCACGAACTTTGTTGCTGGAGATGATAAGGCCGTCGAATTTAAATTATTTGCTGATGATCACTGGGACTACACGACCTGGTCATTTAATGATAATGGTGAAACCGCCTGTGGCAATCTCAGAACCCATCTGATGCCAACGTATATTGGTCTTGATGGCAATCCAACCCCTGTGAGGGACCATCATTTCTACGAGAATATCAGTAAATACCCCGAATTTGTGTGCGGTTGGGACGATTGGGATTCAAATGGTGAACTTGCAGAAGAGGATTTATCACCTCATAAGATCACCTATATTGATATGCGCACCCGATCAAATCAATTGTACCGGAATGCTCAGCTCGCTGGAACATTGATAATGGTCAATCATCTTATCAGTGCCTTCGATGCGGCTTTAGGTACAGATATGACATCATTTGAATCAACTAGTTTCACTGGAAAATTATATATTAATCCGCTGAATGTCGCCAGAGGCATCAGTATGGAGGTTACATTTTGATTAAACGTTCAATCCGAACCCGCTTATTCATTCCGGCCCTCATTCTATTGGGCTTATCCCTGTATCAATGTGCCAACCAGAAGGAAAATCTGGATGCTTCAAATATTGCTGATACCTATCAGCGTGGTCTAGATTATTTTGAAAAGAACAACTACTTGAAGGCTGAAGAAGTCTTT
>JAIPGJ010000048.1 GCA_021736185.1 Fidelibacterota bacterium
TTAAGGATGCCGGTCTCAAAGCCAGTGACATCGACGAAGTTATTCTCGTAGGTGGTTCAACTCGAATTCCAAAAGTTCAACAAATCGTTCAGGAAATCTTCGGAAAAGGGCCCAATCGAGGCGTTAATCCTGATGAAGTAGTTGCCATGGGCGCTGCGATTCAGGGTGGGGTGCTTTCTGGTACCGTTTCTGATGTGCTTCTCCTGGATGTAACTCCTCTTTCAGTGGGTATCGAAACCCTGGGTGGAGTGTGTACACGCCTCATTGAGAGGAATACCACCATTCCCACCAAGAAAAGTGAGACTTTCTCAACAGCTGCTGACAATCAGACTCAGGTAGAGATTCACATTCTTCAGGGTGAGCGCCAAATGGCCGCCGATAATAAATCCCTCGGCCGCTTTATTCTTGATGGAATTCCACCTGCACCACGGGGCATGCCACAGATCGAGGTAACTTTCGATATAGATGCCAACGGAATCATGCATGTGTCCGCCAAAGACAAAGCCTCAGGCAAAGAACAGTCTATCCGGATTGAGGCATCAAGCGGTTTAACAGATGCTGAAAAAGAAGCAATGATCAATGATGCTGAGAAGCACGCCGAAGAGGATAACAAAGCACGGGAACTCATCGATGTTAAAAATCAGGCCGATGCCATGATTTATTCCACTGAGAAAAACTTGAAAGAGTACGGTGAAAAAGTCCCGGGTGAGATGCGAGCTATGATTGAAGAGAAGGTTGAAGCACTCAAGACTGCCAATAGTGGTACTGATAAGGCTGCCATTGATAAGGCCGTCGCTGCTTTAACTGAAATCTGGAATCAGGCTTCCGGCTCCATGTACGAAGCTGCCAAAGACGATACCGAGCAATCTGGCACCGATTCTGAAGCAAAGGCGGGTGCGAAAGCTTCCGGTGAAGATGAAGTCGAGGAAGCTGATTTTGAAGTAGTGGATGACGCAGATCCCAAAGCCTAAGTAAATGATGGGGAGCAAGTGCTCCACCGTCATCTTCATAAAAGAAAATGATCAGATAACCCGTGTGTTATTCTGATCATTTTCTTTTGTTAGCATTTGGAAATACTTAGCAACCATAGCTTTCTCTTTAAGAAACTTATTGTAAAATGGTGAACCATTCTAGCTCTAAGTGGTAGAAATATGGGAAAACCTCTGTAAATTCAAGGCCAAATGAGAGGGCAGATTAGTTAGTGAAGAGGAAAGTTGTACATTGGATAGGAGGTGGGTTGCTCAGTGCAATGAGCATCCTGATATACCTCATATTATTCCGTACCTATTTATACACTCCGCTCATTATGGACTCCCTAAATAGGTTTATTTTTACCCCGAATGGAATTTCTATCAGTGGAAATATTCAGGGAGGGCTACTTACTAAGTCCCTGGGCATTCAGCACCTGAATATACGGAGCGATCTGACTGGAGACACCTTGATTACAGCAGACCAGGTTTCCGTATTGGGTATGGCGTGGGATTGGTCTACCAGGGAATTGACTCTGCAAAATCTTGAAATTGACTCATATTTTGTGCATTCAGAAAATCTTACGCAAATCACCCGACAACCAAGTGGAAGAGAAGCTTCTGTTTCCACCATCATCCAAAACATTCGCGCCTCACGTGGACAATTGTCATTTGAGAACAACGACACAAGCGAGACCATCATCATCCCGGAACTTTATTCTACCCTATGGTATATCGATGGATTTGTTGATACTAAAATTCATAAAGCCCTCGCTATCGCGCCAACCCTTTTTAGTGATTCTCTGTCCATATCAGGGCTGGTAGGTATCGAAGATGAGGGAGAAGTGAAAATCCGCAACCTGTCCCTTAGCTCCCCCCGACAAAAGATGACTCTCGATCTTGATTATGGCATGGACAACTTTACAGCAAGCATAACAGGCAGTCAGGTTGATCCCCATGCTTTCCCTACTATTAAGCTGCCTTCAAGATTCTCCGATCTCTTGCTCAATTTTGACATGAATTTGAAAAAAGATAAAGATTATTGGAGTATGTCTGGTAAGGGGAGGCTACTACTAAATAAATTTGAGATCCCCTTCACGCTGAATCATCTGAAGACGAATCAAGCCGAAGGGAATTTAAGTTTGACCATGGGGAGGGACTTACAAACGGTCAATATTCTCGCTTCCCGTTCAGCATCCGGTGAAGAAACTGCGCAAATTAAGCTATTCCGCTTCGATCTGTCACCCCTGATCAATGATGAGGCCATCTCTATTACAGAACCCCTAGGAATGATTTCTGTAAAAGGAACGGAGGGTCACTATAATATTGCAGTAGGGTTGGAATCGTTCAGGCTCAATCAGATAAAGTTCGATACCCTGAAATCGGATTTAAACTATTCAGTAAACGAGGGTCTATTTCTTTCAAATGGTATGGTTACTCAAGCTAATAATAGAATGACATTTGAGGGCAAACTCTCACGTGACCTGATCGATATAGAAGGAAACATCGAGTTTTCAGATTTCTCTCTGCTTGATGTCGCTGGCCCAGCAAAGAATATTACAGGTGATATTTCCAGTCATTTCAATATCTCAGAAAGTATGAGCAGCCCGAGAATTACTGCGGATATCCATCCAAACAGTTTGTCATTTAACCATCGACTCACTTTTACGGGTGATGGAAAGGTAGATTTATCCATAAAAAATAGAACCCTACAAGGGAATATGGCTATTGTGGGTACCAGTGGCTTCTTCTTTGAAGATAGCCTGACGTCGTACAACATACTTGGAAGTATTTCTGAGGATGGTTTCTTCATTGAAGATTTCCACCTCCAGAGTTTTCAGAATCTCATTTCAATCAGCGGTGGCTATGTCCATAAAGATATAATCCTGAACAAGCTGAATATGATCAAGGGGGAGAATCAACTAAAACTTGCCGATACGCTTCTCGTTAGAAGTAGCCCGGATGGTTTGTTCCATATCCCCTCCAGCGTTCTTACCTTTAACAATGGGGGACTTTCCATTGAAGGCAGCTATTCCAGTCGCAGAGGGCTTGCGCTTCATTCTGAGTTTGAGCTAATTGATGTTGCTCGGATTCTTGATTTTTTCAGATTAAAGGTTGATTTTAGTGGAATAGCAGCAGGGACTGCAACGATATCAGGCAGCTTATCTGACCCTATTATTGATACTAAACTTGTACTAAATCATGGGGTTGCACTGGGTTACCCTAGCGATTTAGCGCAGGTAGATCTGAGGCTTACCAGTTCTGAGGTGATCAGCAATAATATTGATGCCTTTATTCACGGTGGTTCATTGAATCTGGTGGGCAAACTTCCCTGGGGCTATAAGATCAGCGGGAAGGAGATTGGTAATACGACTCAAAACTTTGCCATTAATACGGACAATTATCTACTCAAAGATTTAAAATTCACTTCCATAGCTGGCATGCCCATTTCTGGACGAGCAACCGGTTCCATTTCAATTCGTGGAACACCACTCAACACCAAACTGGATGTGCAACTTGCTCTCTCGAATGCGGCCTTCGACACGCTTAAATTTGCCAAGGCTTATACTGAATTGAGCTACGAGGGAAATCTTATAACCTTTGATACGCTTTCCATGGTCAGCACCTGGGGTTATGGGTCAGGAAGTGGCTTTATGCCCATGACCCTTGACCTCATGGCTAAAGATCGCATGTCCGTAGCAACAAGAGATATGGGACTCGATTTTGATTTTAATTTGAGTGAGATGCCATTTTTAACCTCGTATATTTCCTCAATCGATGCCATCCAGGGTGATTTCATTGGCCAGCTCAGTCTCACAGGACCATTTTCTGCACCGATTCGAAATGGGAAGCTGAGAGGACATGACGGTCGACTTGAAATTTCAGTTTTGGGAAATCCCATCACAAATATACACTCAGAGGTCACCGTGATAGATAATACTCTGAGTATAGATCATTTTTCAGGTCGAATGAATTTTTCGGAAGGTTCAAATCTTAACACCAAAGGGGCAGTGGGCTGGCTTGCTTCAAAAGCAGGTGACCTGATTGGCGTGAAATCCATTCAGAAATATGCCGGCGTGGTTAACGCTGAGGGAACTGTCGATTTACACTCCTTTTTCAAGCCACGCTTTGATATTCATCTGAAGGCCAATGAAGTGTATTACCGAAGTACTGACGGACTCATTGAAGCTATCGCAAATGCAGATTTAAAATTCACAGGGCAGGACACCTTGAATGTTGAAGCAGTCATTCCTGTACTCCGTGCCGGTTACTATGCCAATTTTGAATCTGAGACATCCTATGATGAGCGAGTGAGTCATACTGATAGTAGCATTTTTAAATATAGCCTGAATACGCAATTTGCCAGTGACCTGCTCATTTCTAACGATCAGATGGAAGCAGAATTCGAGGGTGAACTCTGGCTTTTAGACTATGGTGACGGGATCATGCGCTTCACGGGGACCTTGACCGTTATCGAAGGAGGTAAATTTTATTATTTAGGAAATGAGCTTACGCTGCTCACCGGTGAAATTATCTTTAATTCTGTAGACTTTAACCCGCAGATCAGTATGGAAGCTGAAATCGATATAGAAGGAGAGCGAGTCAGGTTGATTTTAAGTGGAGACCTCGACGAACCAGAACTGGTCATTAACACTGAGAATGCCCAACTCACCCAAAGTGACGTTCTCACTTACCTGACCTTAAATAAGACGCTGGTCGAAGTCAGTTTTGATCAATCAGCGCTTGATCCGGTTAAAAGCTATAGCGAAATACTTGTACAGAAGCAGATATCGAAGCTTGGTCGTGAATATATAGGCTTGGATCTGGTGGGCGTGGATTTGGCCTCCGATTCAACATCAAATGCAAGACTTCATCTTGGTCAACGACTATCTAAAAATTTAATGGTGACTTATGAAGGGGCTATCCAACCCACCGGGGGTGAAAGCGATTATGACTTTGGATTTGAGTATCAAATCAATAGGAATGTATCGGTAACGAGCAAAATCAACAAGAATGGAGAAGTAGAGTTGAATGGGAGGCTCAAATTTACCTACTAAGGTCATTTTCACTTAGATTTCTGGTTCTTATTTTTCTGTTTACTCTGAAAATCTTTCCACAGATCATTCAGGAAGCTCCAGAAATTGTTGATATTCAGGTGGTGGGCAATCATGCCCTGACCAGCAGGGATTTACTCAAGCAAATTCACATCAAGGAAAAGCGACTGGTCAGTAAAGGAAGCTTCTATAATCGTCACCACCTAGCCAGAGAGATGGCAAAATTAGAGGACTATTATACACTGCACGGGTTTTTGGACGCTAAAGTTACGGATTCTTTATCTCTGGGCGAAGGGAATGTCATCAGCATCATGCTGATCATCGAGGAAGGCAAACAATACTACCTCCGGGATGTCACCTTGTCCGGGAATACCGTTTTTAGCGAACAGGATTATCTGGATATTATTGAGTTCCAGACGGGTTCAAGCTTCAATACCTTTAAGATTAGAGAGAATCTTATTGAAATGCTCAGGCTCTATCAGAACCACGGTTATCCGTTGATTAACATCAAAGATAGTGTGGTTGTGGCCGACTCAGTGAGCCTCTTCATCAATGTAAAAGAAGGTCCAAAACTCAATATTGGCAGGATCAATATTCAAGCTCTGGATCAAATTCCCGAGAAAATTATTGCACGCGAACTTATTTTTGAATCCGGTGAAATATTTAATCTTACCAACATCGAAGAGTCCAAACGCAGACTCTACGAAACCAACCTCTTTAACAGTGTGAATATTTCTCTGGGACGGGTCAATTTAAAAGCGTCTACCATAGATATCGATGTGGAAGTGATTGCGGCAAAATTTCGCGGTTTTGACATGAATATGGGCGTGAAGCAAGGCTATCAAGAGTCCACCATCAATGCAGATCCTGTGTTAAGTATTGGCTTATCGGGTAGCTGGTATCACAATAATCTATTTAATCAGAGTAGAAGAATACGAGTTGAAACAAAAATCAGTTCAATATATCCTTCAATATTTATCCCCCAGCAATTCAAGCTCGATTTTTTTTATGTTGAACCCTGGATTTCAATTTTTAGAATTCCACTGACCATCAATCCATTTTACTGGTATATCGACAATAGCAATACGAATAACAATTCCCCCTTCAGTAATACAGCCTATGGTTTACGTGCGATTATGACCTATCGCTGGTTTCGGCAGATAAAAATTCAGTCTCTGGCAGAGTGGAGTCAGTCCAATAGTTTTGGCACGCCCAATCAAACAGAAGATCTATACCAGGAAGCCAGGAAAATTGGTGTCAAATTTACCTGGGATAAGCGCGACAATTTCTTTTATCCTCATCATGGATTCAAATTTGTGGTAGAACCTGAGATGGTGGGATATTTTTTGGGAGGGGAGGATCATTACATGCAATTCCAATCTTCTTTCAGTTCCTATTGGAATTTATTTGCAGATTTGGTTTTTGCCCACAATGTGAACCTGGCCGTTGCTGCACAGCGGGATTCGGGACCTGATGGTGATATCCCCCTCTCCAAAAGATTTTTTCTCGGGGGAAATTCGAGTTTACGAGGCTTCGAGCAACAGGGACTGGGACCGGCAGATACATTGGGATATCCTCTAGGTGGCAAAATGAGAATGTATACAAATTTTGAATTACGTTTCCCCATTTATAGAATACTCGGTGGAAGCATGTTTCTAGATGTTGGCAACCTCTGGGCAGAAATTCAAAATGCAAAGATATCTGATCTTGAACGTGCGGTTGGTGCAGGGATAACAATTGACACTCCCATTGGACCTGCGAGAATAGATTACGGCATTCCATTAGGTGCTCAACACGCGGATAAATCGGGGCAATGGCATATTGCTATAGCATACGCCTTTTAGAAAAATTAATATGCAGGGAACATGACTTATTATCGTACGTAGAAAAGGCGTTGATGCTAAAGATGGCGTAAATAATGAGTATAGACAAAGCGCTTCAAAGGAAGTAGAAATAAGAGGAAATGAAACAATGAAAAAATTAGCTATTCTGGGAATTATCATCTTGAGCATAATGGTCGTCTCGTGTGGAAAATCATACGATGAATATCTTTCAGACGGTAGTGACTTGCAAAAATCAAAAGATTATACAGCCTCTCTCGAATCCTTCGAAAACGCGATTAAAAAAGCAGAGACTGGGGAGCAGCGCGTTGCTGCCAATATTCAAGCGGGGAATCTTGCAGCCACTTATTTGAAGGATCTGGATAAAGCTGATCAATTCTACATGGCAACCCTCACTGATATAAACGATTATGCACCGGCTGATTTGCGTGATCTGGCCAAACAGGCCTTAGCTGTCCAGGCTAACGGAGCAGCCGTTAAAATGTATATGCTCTGGCTTGACAAGTACGCAGATGATGCGGATGCAGTGGCGGTTGAATATGAGTTAGCTGAAGCATACCACAAAAATGTGCTCGATCTCAGGAAGGCAATTGAAGTATATGGAAATATTGTTGACAAATTTCCAGATTCAGAACAAGCACCAAAAGCCTTATTCTCAATCGGCTATATTTATGCCAACGAGCTTGGTGAAAATGATGCTGCCACCAAATACTATTCAAAATTTATTGAAACCTACCCCAACCATGAGATGGCGCCATCAGTTGAGTTCGAGTTGAAATATCTCGGCAAGTCTCTGGAAGAAATACCCGAATTACAGCATTTGCTCAGTAAGACATCATAATTTACAGGAAATTCACACATGACATTTGATCTTACACAACTTAACGAAAAGATTAAGGAGAAGAGTCTTTTCCTTAAAACGCTTGAATCAGAAGCTGCTAAAGTGGTTGTTGGACAACAGGGAATGATCCGCCGTATCCTGATTGGATTGCTCTCGAATGGTCATATTCTACTGGAAGGGGTTCCTGGTCTGGCAAAAACCCTGACTATAAAAACCCTGGCAAAACTCATTGATACCAGCTTTAACCGCATCCAGTTTACCCCGGATCTCTTGCCGGCAGATTTGCTGGGTACCTTGATATACAATCAAAAGAATGGTGAATTCATTGTCAAAAAGGGTCCGCTTTTTGGTAACATCATTTTGGCTGATGAAATCAACCGCTCTCCTGCAAAAGTTCAAGCTGCTTTGCTTGAATCCATGCAGGAAAAGCAGATCACCATTGGCGACACCACCTATAAGTTGGAAGAACCATTTCTTGTTCTGGCAACTCAAAATCCCATTGAGCAGGAAGGAACCTACCCTTTGCCTGAAGCCCAGGTTGATCGATTCATGCTTAAGCTGAAGGTAGATTATCCAACTGATGAGGAAGAATTTGAAATCATCAAACGGATGGCCCATCCTGAGCCCAAGTTTGATATTAAACCGGTCATTAAAAAAGCCGAAATTCTTGATGCGCGAAATGTTGTCGATGAGATTTATGTCGATGATAAAATATTCAGATATATCGTTTCTCTAGTTATGGCCACACGTGATCCTGTTAAGGCGGGACTACCCGATCTGGAGCCACTCATAGAATATGGTGCTTCACCCCGAGCTTCCATAAACCTTGCTCTGGCTGCCAAAGCAAATGCCTTCATCAATCAACGCGGCTATGTCACACCCGATGATATTCGAGCCATCGGCATGGATGTGCTCCGCCACAGGGTTTTAGTTACCTATGAAGCAGAAGCAGAAGAAGTCAGTAGTGAGGATATTATTCAGCGCATATTTGAAGTCACGGAAGTCCCCTGATCCCATCACACTTCCGATAATTAATTATGAATTAACGTTAAATTATTTCGCAAGGAATAATAGCTCTTGTTAAATCGCGATCTTCTAAAAAAAG
Organism: Fidelibacterota bacterium; assembly: GCA_021736185.1. Taxonomy (GTDB): domain Bacteria; phylum Fidelibacterota; class UBA8477; order UBA8477; family JABMPR01; genus JABMPR01. Next base: position 8,811 of record JAIPGJ010000048.1, read on the forward strand.
TAAAGAAAATTGAATTAAGTACACGACACCTGGTCAACGAGGTGTTTGGAGGGGAGTACCATTCAGTGTTCAAAGGTCGTGGGATGGAATTTGCCGAGGTACGCGAATACACTCCCGGCGATGACATACGAACTATCGACTGGAACGTATCGGCCAGGACCGGCATTCCTCATGTTAAACTGTTTGAAGAAGAACGCGAACTGACAGTAATGATTCTGGTAGATGCTTCTGCATCAGGAGCTTTTGGCACCCGGGTTCAGATGAAAAGAGCCCTGGCAGCTGAATTGTCAGCTGTTTTGGCATTTTCAGCGGTAAAAAATAATGATAAAGTCGGGCTGATCATCTTCACCGATCAAGTCGAGAAATATATACCTCCCCGTAAGGGTCGCTCACATGTATTAAGGGTCATTCGTGAAGTGCTTAACCATGAGCCCGAAAATCAGGGGACCAGTATAAATACAGCTCTTGAATTCATGAGTCGAGTCATCCGGAAACGATCCGTGACCTTCATGATTTCTGATTTTCTTGATAAAGATTACGAAAGAAGTATCAAGCAGGCCAGCCGCAAACACGATATGCTGTCATTTCACCTTCAAGATCCCTGGGAAATCGAATTGCCTAACCTGGGGCTTATACAGATTCATGATGGGGAAACCGGGGAGACTTCACTGATCAACACGGGTAATGCTTCTCTGAGAAAAACCTACGCAGATAAATCCAGGGAACGCTTTGACACGCTTCAGGCATTTTTCAAATCAAATGGTCTGGACTATTTACCAGTGAGGACTGATGTACCCTATGTTGATTCTCTGATCAGCTTTTTTAGAAAGCGGGCATCCAGAAGAAGATGAAGCTTAAGGCCATTATATTTGCAATGAGCCTAAGCAGTTTGTTTGGAATTGAGGCTCAATTTCAAGGGGATAGCTTAAAGGGCTCTCTGGGAGATATTATCTCCTTTGACTGGGTGATTCAACATCCTGAAGATGCGACCTTAAGGTTTAGCGAATTAGATCTGGATGGAACGGGTATTGAAGTTCTAGATAAGGAGCTGACCCGGATTCCAGGAGGATCAAGATTACACTTTGACACGGCCATCTATGACTCTGTTGGCATCTACAGTTTCCCCTCATCTATTGTCTATGCTCAGGATAGCAATGGTCTGGATAGCCTATTTCTACGTGGTCCAGATTTAGAAATAACTTCTGTCTTATCACCCAGCGATACAACATTCAGAGATATTAAGGGTATTCACAAAATTCGAACGCCCCTTAATCTCTTATACCTGGTGCTTTTCATCGCGTTGCTCTTGTTAGGCTACCTGATCTATTTCCTGCTTAAGCGTCGCAAGAAGGCTGGAGTCAGCCGTCAGCAGCAGAAAATTATTGTGCCTCCTGAAGAAGCTCATGTCATTGCACTGAGAGCTTTGGAAACCTTAAAGAGATCAAAGTATTTGCGCTTTGAGCAGTGGAAAGAATTCTATTCTGAATTAACGCGTATTTTAAAACAGTATTACGAGAATCGGTTTCTTGTGGATGCTCTGGAACAAACCACTTCCGAGTTCCTCATTACCATGAACTCCATGGTTGAATTCGATGACCAGATGATTCTCGATACTCAGAGTTTGTTTGAAAAAGCAGATTTAATAAAATTTGCCAAAGCATCCAGTGACGAGCTTGAATCTGGAAGAGCTTTAACTTTGGCAATTGAATTAGTGAATCGTTCAAAAGTTCAATCTAATCAAGGAGACAAGACGTGATTGATGTACAAAACGTTAGCAAATCCTACGGAGCAGTTGAAGCCGTAAAAGATGTTTCCTTCACTGTGGAACAAGGGGAAATCCTTGGCTTTCTTGGTCCCAATGGTGCTGGAAAGACCACAATGATGAAAATGATAACCTGTTACATGCCTCCCACAGGTGGAAAAATTACGGTTGATGGCCTGGATGTCGTGAACGACTCCATGGGTGTCAGAAAGAAAATCGGATACCTTCCGGAATCCACACCGCTCTACGAAGAGATGGGCGTGCGAGATTATCTGAATTTTATTGCCGATGTCCGCAAAGTGAATGGAGCCGATCGAACCCGGGCCATGGATAGAGTGATCTCAGTGACCGGACTTGCCAAGGTTATTCATAAGGATATTCATGAATTATCGAAAGGTTTTCGGCAGCGCGTTGGTTTTGCGCAAGCCATTATTCATGATCCGGAAATTCTGGTACTTGACGAGCCCACAACAGGATTAGACCCCAATCAGATTATTGAGATAAGAAATCTTATCCGCCAGTTGGGGGAGAGCAAGACGATCATTTTCTCCACCCACATCATGCAGGAGGTCCAGGCAACCAGCGATCGGGTCCTGATCATCGATCAGGGGAAGATTGCCGCTCAAGGCACCGCTGAGGAGCTGAAAGCCAGTATCGCAGGGCAAATGCATCTCAATATGGTGTTGCGCCATGCCGACAAGTCAAAATTTATTGAAGTTGTCACTGCCATGGATCAATTGCATATGGAAGATATTAAAGTTCAGAAGAATGGCGATATAGAAGCAGCTCTAATCATTGATGCTGGTGCCGATCTTCGCGAACAATTGTTTGATCTTGCTGTGAGCAACCAGTGGAAAATACTGGAATCATCTCCATCTTCATTTACCCTTGAAGATGTATTTAGAAAATTGACCAATTAAGGAACTTCTTCATGTCTGAAATTTTAGCCATCTATCGAAAAGAGATGAAGACATATTTCAACTCACCCATTGCCTTCATCGTTATATCCTCATTCCTTGTGATCACCAACTGGCTCTTCTTTGACTATGGTGATTATCCATTCTTTGCCATCAATATTGCTGATATACGGGGAATATTCGATTACGGAGCCATCGTTTTACTATTTATTGCTCCCGCCGTTTCCATGCGATTGATCTCTGAAGAGAAACATCAGGATACTTTGGAATTACTGGTAACCATGCCCATTACGGATATGCAGATCATTATCGGTAAATATCTCTCAACCCTGGTGATTTTTGCCATTATTCTCGCTGGAACCCTGATTGCGCCCATATCCATTTCATTCGTGGGTGATCTGGATTCAGGAATTGTCATCAGCAGTTATATCGGCTTCTTTTTCCTGGGTGCGACGTATTTAGCCATGGGATTGGCAGCCAGTAGTTTTACCCGCAATCAGATCATTGCCTATATCGTAGGTATTGTCATCATTGCTGTGTTTTTCCTTATGAACGGTATGGCGAATGGTTCTGGCATGATTGCCACTCTTTTTGAAAACTTAAGCATCCGTTTTCACTATCAAAACTTCTTCAGAGGTGTCCTGGATACTCGGGACTTGATATATTTTATTTCACTCATTTTTGTATCATTGCTGGTAAGCAGCACGGCTCTGGCCAGCCGGAAAAGTAAATAGGGAGGAGCAGAAAATGAATACAAAGAATACCTGGTCCTTTACCCTTATTGTTGTGGGTGTCATATTTCTGCTGAACCTTTTTGCACAGCAGTTTTTTATTCGTTTTGATTTGACTGAGAACGAACGCTATTCAATCAGTGATGTAACGAGAGATATTCTGGCTGATATAGATGACCCAATCACCGTTAAAGTCTATTTCTCTGAGAACTTTCCACGTCAACTAATCTCTGTCAAACAATATGTTTTGGATATGCTTAATGAATATCGTGCCTATGCTGGTTCATCCCTGGAATACGAATTCATTCCCATCTCTGGCGAGGATCAAGCGCTTGAACAGGAAGCTATGTCTTATGGTATTCAACCCGTTCAGGCCAATATCACCGAAAGTGATGAAATTAAAGTCCAGAGAATCTATCTTGGAATTGTCTTCCTGTATGGTGATCAGAAGGAAGTGATCCCTTTTGCTCAACAGATAGAACAACTCGAATATGATATGACTGGAGCGATCAAGAAGCTCAGCCTGGGAAGTTTACCCAAAATTGGGTGGTTAACTGGTCATGGCGAACCATCTCTCGGTGAGGAAGGTGTCGCCAGAGCAACGGGTGAGATTCAGAAGAATTATGAATTGGTGGAGCTTAACTTGAGCTCGGAAGCGCAAATCCCTCATGACATCAACACCTTGATTTTCGCTGGTGCTACTGGTGACTTTAATGGTCAGGATTTGTATAAATTGGATCAGTTCATATTAAGGGGCGGTCATCTCGCTGTATTTCTGAACAAGAAAATCATTGAGATGCAAAACCAGTACATGCCTGTTCAGGAGAATGGCAGCAATATCTTTTCCTTCCTGGAACATTATGGACTTAAATACGGCAATGAACTTTTGATAGACAAAACATCCTATCAGGTTCAGGCAATGCAAAACCTTGGTTTTTTACAGATACCCGTTGCCATGGAATACCCCTTTGCACCTCGTGTCTCAAATCTGAATCAGGATAATCCTATTGTCAATCGTCTCAAGGAACTGGGGTTTTTCTTTGTGAATGAAGTTTCGCAGACAGGTGATACCTCCAAGGTGACCTTCACTCCACTTATGTACACATCAGAGAAGACGGGCTTTGCCTCACCTGATCCCCGTACCAGATCTATCAATATATCTGCTGGTCAGCAACTGCCGGATTATATGTTTAGAGAGGGTCCAAAGACCATTTCAGGCATTCTTGAAGGTGAATACTCATCCTGGTTTGGAAGCGCTCGACCTGATTCCATCACATTTCCGGAAAGACACCTGGCCAACTCGATTACTCCCGCGGTCATGGTGGCTCTGGGTAATGCCACTTTTACTTCTCAGCAATTTATGGTACCGACGAGTCTGACCTTCCTGTTAAACACGGTAGACTGGCTCCACGATCGCAATGGACTAATCTCAATTCGATCAAAAAATGTTCAACCCTCACAGTTGGATGAGATGACTGCCGGTAAAAGGCAAGCCTTGAAGTGGGTCAACATATTGCTGGCTCCCATGCTTATCGTCCTTTTTGGCGTGATTCGCTGGTATATCCGTAGAAAATCGAAAAATCTTGCAGGAGCTTGATCATGAAAAATAATCAAACATTCCTGGCAGCTGGTATTCTTGTTGTACTGGCTTTGCTGTACTTTCTGACTCAAACCGGTTCAGTAGATACCAAAAGTATCGATAGCGATTTATTCAGTCTCGATAAGGATGCTATTTCTGAGCTTGAATTAATAGGCTCAGCAGATACACTTAAATTCATGAGAAATGACCCGCTTTGGAGTCTGGATAATTATCCTGTTGATACGGTTAAAATGAATCGTCTCCTGGATATTTTTACTGATTTGCAGGTTGATCGACTGATTTCAAAAAATCCTGAGAAATATGAAAAGTATGAGCTTACTGACCAGAGTACCCAATTTCTGGCCAGAGGAGCAGATGGTACGGATTTACTGCATCTAATCATCGGTCAACGTGGTGCGAATTATCAAGAGACTTTTGTCAGAGGCATGTCAGACGATGAAGTCTTTGCCGTAAAAGCCAGCTTAAGCCAATATCAAAATAAAACTCCCAAAGATTTCTGGGATCGTAGCATGACTCAACTGGATGTTAACCAGATCAATCGTGCTGAGTTCAAGGGTGAAATGAATTATGCCCTCCAGCGTGAGGGACCTGTCTGGACTTACAATGGGGAACAGGTTGATTTTGAAAAAGTGGTCAATATGCTGCGACCGCTTGAAAATCTGAAGGCCAGTAATTTTGGTACGGAAATTGGAGTAAATAATCCATTTTACCAAAATATCGTTCTGGGCTTTGAAGATGGTACATCGCTTGAATTGAATTTCCATCTGAAGGATGCCAACGGTGCCCTTTTACTGGTAAGGGTCAGTGGAAATGACAAGGTCTTTGAGTATTCCAAATCCAGTCTTAATCGTTTTAAAAAGGCAGTCGGAGATTTACTGCCAGATCCAGTTCCTCAATCTTAAGAGCTATCTATTTGTGATGATAAAAAAGGGCGGTGAAAACTGCCCTTTTTTTGTATAACTTATCGCATTCCGTAGACACTCATTCGTATCCACAAATTCCCAATCATTTTAATAATATTTATTGAAGTGCTCCCAAGAATGTGTATGTTATCATACACATTCTTTAATGATATTTGGAATAGATAATTATTATTAGGGGTTCTCATGAGATCAATCCATCATTACCGTCTTTCAACCGTTATTGTGTTAATATTATTGGGTTCATTCGCCCTGAATGCTCAGGACATATTAGTCACTTCTTTTGAGACCAATACTGTGGGTAGCATCCATGGCCAGGGAGATTGGATACTGGAGACGGGGTCTGCATCCATTACCAACGCTCCAGGGGATGTTCATTCAGAATCTCAAAGTTTACTCTTTCAGGTAGATAATGGGTCGCTTGTGCTCCATAATATCACCTTTGATGGAAACCAACAAGGCGTGAGTGGCATTGTCTATCTCGATTTATACGTAAAAATCAATTCCCTAGCACTCAAGGATTTTGCCATCAGTGGATACGACCTCTTTGGCGGGGGAAGTGAAAAGCGTACTTTTGTCTTGGAATTTGATACACCGAACGGCACATCAGGCTTAACACAGATGTTTAATGGTGGCTCCAGAATCGATCTCGGTCATTATAATTTGGGTGAATGGAATCGTCTAAGTGCCCGCATAGACTATGTAAATGCCGGGTATCAGGTGATCTACAATGGATCTGATGCGGTATCAGGCTCATTTAGAGAGACTTATACTCCCACAGCTTCTGGTACTCGACCTGCAGGAATTAAGGAATATCATGCTCTCCGTTTTAACCTTGGCTACGATAGTGCTACAGGCAGTGTGGATGCCGCACTTGATGATATATATATCAGTACCACACCCATACCTGATGTCGCATTCCCCGAATTAATCATAACCCATACCTTGGAGTATGAACAACCTGAAATAGGTAGCATCTCCGTGAATCCTGATTTGGATGAATATCCAGATAGCACTGAAGTGACGGCAAGCCTGTGGGTTCCAGATGGTTACCTGAATTCTGGTTGGACTGGGGACCTCTCAGGTACTGAGCTGTCCAAAACATTTTTCATCACCAGTGATATGGAGTTTAGTGCAAATGTAGCTGTAGATTCAACAAATCCACCTACACAGTACACTGTTGCTGTCACTCAGCCTACCTATGGTACCATCACACTCACACCTCCTGGTGGTCTTTATTATGATTATACGAACGTAACAGCGACCCTGACTGTTCCTACCAGCTTCATGAATCAAGGTTGGACTGGGGATCTTTCTGGGACTGATCTAGAACAAACTTTTGTTATACACAGCAATATGAGTATTGGTGCAGTGGTGGTCTACGATGATACCCCTCCCACAATTTATGAAGTTTCAACGGCCTCTGCGTTTGAGGACATCTGCGAGAGTGATGATCTAAGACCTGGAGATATTATTCAGCTTGCAGACGGAGTATATGACACTGGTGGCATCTCCATGGAAACATCAGGCACTTCGAGTGAGCCAATTATCATTCGAGCTGCCCATATTGGGGGTGCTGTACTTGCCGGAGAGTCCTACTTCTCACTGAGAAGATCAGAATATATCACGATCGAAGGATTTCATTTTACTTCCGATCGCTACACTGTCATCAAATTGGAAGCCTGCAATAACATTCGCATTACCCGCAATACATTTCAAATCACCGAGACGGAGGGGCAAAATGGGAAGTGGGTCTATATTGGTGGTGTCTGGGATGAGCAGGACCGTCTGAGTCATCACAATCGTATAGATCATAACATTTTCCGGGATAAGCATCAATTGGGTAACTTTATTACCATCGATGGTGGCGATAATGTGTCACAGCATGATCGTATTGATCACAACTACTTCTATAACATTGGTCCCCGCCATGACAACGAAATGGAAGCGATCAGGGTGGGGTGGAGTGAACTCTCGCTCACGAATGGATATACGGTGATTGAATATAATCTTTTTGAAGATTGTGATGGTGATCCTGAAATAATTTCCATTAAAAGCTGCAAAGATACAGTGAGATACAATACCATAAAGCGCTCCCAGGGTACGGTATCATTACGACACGGAGATGGTTCTGTTATTCATGACAACTTCTTCCTGGGAGATGGCAAAGATGGTACGGGTGGTGTCCGTGTCTATGCCCGAAACCATAAAATCTATAATAATTATTTTTCAAATTTAACGGGATCCCTGTGGGATGCTGCCATCACCCTTACCAATGGTGATACTGATACTGGGTCTCTTAGTGCTCACTGGAGAATTGACAATGTGTCCATAACGCACAATACACTGGTGAATAATTATTCCAATATTGAAATTGGCTATGGGTGCGCTGACAATTCATGGAGCCGCGAACCAAGAAATGTCACCATGGCTAATAATCTTGTGGTTGGAAGCCAGAAAGATCTCATCGAGATAATCAATGAACCGACTAATTTCACCTGGAGTGGTAACATCATGTTCCCCCAGGGTGGATTTGGAATCGGAATGGAAGCGGGAACAAACGAAATCAATAACATCGATCCCTTGTTGACAAATGTAAATAGTGACAGTCTTTGGTTGCTTAGCGAAGCCAGTCCTGCCAGAGATGCTGCACTGGTCAACTATTTAAACATCTCTCAGGATGTGCAAGGGCAGCCAAGATCTGGTGTCAATGATGTGGGTGCTGACGAATATGCTGTTTCAACGGTGTATCGTCATCCCTTGACTATCGATGATGTGGGTCCAAACGCCTGGGAAGTTGTTTCAGTAATGCCTGGTCCCCAGATACTTCCTCAGACATTTCAGTTGCTCAATGCGTATCCGAATCCATTTAATCCATCAAGTAGAATAGAATATTCACTATCTCAAACCTCAAATGTCCAGCTCTCCATTTACAATATTTTGGGGCAGAAAATCGAGAGCCTGATCGATGGAAGGCAGGATGCTGGTGTACACTCAATCCAGTGGGAAGCCAAGGGTCAGCCGGCCGGAATATATCTCGCTGTGCTGAATAATGGGTTTGAGTCAAAAACCACAAAGATGGTTCTTATTAAATAAGGAAGTACTTCCGGTAGGTTAGTCCTTCAGGACGGCTTTCGGTTGCCTAAATTGAGTTTGGGTAACCGGAAGCCGTTTTGATTTAACCCGGAGGTACAGATGCTACACACTTACAAAAGTCTATATGATCG
>JAIPGJ010000049.1 GCA_021736185.1 Fidelibacterota bacterium
GGGAACGGGCGATACCCGTTATAGCCCTCCCATTTTGCATGTTTTGACTGAATTCTTCCCAAATTTGTCAATTCAATTTCCATGATTTTGCTGTAACAAACCATTCGGATTCGGATTGGAATAATCCGATGAATTCAGAACTGTGTTTTGATCAGGACCTGCATCCTGGGCGATGATGTCCGGAAAATCCTGTTGAAGCCTTCTCAGATCAAACTTCGTATATATCTCGGTTGTGACGATGCTTGAGTGTCCCAGCATTCGGGCAGTCGCCATTATATCACGATGAATCAGATAGTTACGAACAGCAGCGGTGTGCCTGAGCGAATGAAACTTCCTACCCTTCAGACCGATTTTCGTGCATGCCTGTTGAAACGCTTTACTATAGTGTCGGTAGTGATAGGTCTTTCTGTTTGGAGGTCCTGAGCTGTGTTCGATGTGCGTTCTCTCTTTCATTTCCAGATATGTGAGGATTTGGTCCTCTGTTATATACAGCTCGCGCTCCTTCCCGTTTTTTGATTTGGATGCTGGAATCACCAAGAAATTTCCATCTAGTTCAGCATCGAAGGGTTCACGTAATCTTGCGCCACATCCACGATAGAAAATGAACACCCGCTGTAAATACGGATCTACAACATTCAGAATTTTCTCAAAATCACTATTCCGAATGTAGATGGGGCGTGCCTCCTTCTTCGGAATCTGTTTGATGATCAAGTCAGCTTTGATTTGGCCTTGGGCTTTTAAATGCCCGTACCAGGATCGCATATTACGCAAAGTGATATTTACGGTAGCTCTAGAGTACTTGGCCTTGACTAGAGCGGTTTTGAGCATTTCAATATCAGCTTGTTTCAGCACAGATAACTTCGTTGCTCCAGCTAAATATTTCACTATTCGATTAAATGACAACTCGTAGATCTGATAAGAACTCGGTCTGAGAGGTGCATCAACATCCTCCGATCTGATTTTAAGATAGTTATCGAAGGATTCTCTCAAGGTCCGATCAGCGATCATGGTTGCGCCTTCAATATTCATCCAGGAGAAGCTGACGTCCTCACCGCTCTTGATGATACCTTCATATACATTAACCTCTGCTAGGCGCTTAACAGCCTCCTGACGTTCTTTGGTCTTTAAATTGACACACCGTTCTGTCTGTCCTGATGCCGGGGCCAGCCTGATCCTTGCATACCAGATATTTCCTAGCTTTCTGAGCTTAGCCATATTGCCTCCAATTGTAATGGGTTATGGGCATCGTCTAATACCCAAAGCTATAATATGTGTTTCAACATGGAGTCGATTCAGCCTCGCACTGAGATAGGGGTATGAGAACTTTGGGAATCTGCAAATTGTGCAGAAAAAGGTATTTAAACTGTTGAGAGGTTCACGATTTTATCTGGAATAAATTAAAGAATTATGTGTTCCTAATATTTACCCAAGAGCCTCGAAAAAACCGTGATTATGTGTTAGACTTTGTAAGAAGCAATATTTAGAATAAATTGAGCATAAATCATCCTCATGTGATAACATTTTTTTGCCATGTGTAGATGAAAATTTCCGAATACTAAATGAAGGGGGCTACTATGTTTCTAGCACATCTGTCTGTTGAACAAAAAAGAGCTTTTATGGTACTGGCAAAACGTCTGATGTTAGCGGATGAGGATTTTGCAAAGGAAGAGAAAGAAATTCTAGAACTGATGAGTATTGAAACGGGAGTTCCAATCCCTGAAAATATTGATGGAGAAGAGACAAAAATATTATTAGAACTATTTCCAGATAAAAAATCCAGGGTCGCAACAATGCTTGAATTCATTGGTATCGTGTATGCTGATAGCAACGTTGATCCAAGTGAGGACCAATTTATTTCAGAGGTAGCTAGTGCTTTCCAAATGACTCAGTCTGAAATTGCAGATTATACATCATGGATAACTAGGCAAATTAATTTGCACAAAGAAGCCATATCCTTCTTTGATGAGGGGGAATAGCAATGCCTCTCCCTCTAATATTAGCCGGAATAGCAATGGGTATAACGGCGCTTTTTGGAGCAAAGAAGGGTGTTGATGCGCACCAGAAGCAAGGTGAAGCCAAACAGCTATTGAAGGATGCACAATCCATTTTTGAGTCTGCAAAAGAGGATCTTGATTCACAAAAAAACTCCACATCAAATGAATTGGAGGCATTGGGAAGGCAAAAGGTTGATCTATGGGAACATGGCATGACTCGTTTTGTTATCCTAATGAAGAAAATTAAACACGTCAAGCTGAAAGATTTTAAAGATGGCGGAACTGTAGATTTTGATCAATATAAAACTCATTCCTTGGAAGAAATTGAAGCGGATCTAGCCACAGTGGGAACTTTGGTTACAGGGGCCGGTTCAGCAGGATTGTCCGGAGCTCTGATGGGTTTGGCAAGTTATGGCGCTGTCTCTACACTAGCTGCAGCAGGCACCGGTACTGCCATTGGAACTCTTAGTGGCGTTGCAGCAACAAATGCAACCCTTGCTTGGCTTGGTGGAGGAACACTCGCCGCTGGTGGCGCTGGGATAGCCGGAGGAATGATGGTTTTAGGAGGGCTTGTTGCAGGACCAATTTTGGCCGTTGGTGGTATGGTTTTCGACTCAAAAGCTAGTGAAAATCTTGCGAAAGCAAAGACCCACTACGCTGAAGCGCAGGAAGCAGTAGAAAAGATGAAAAATGCGGTTTCACTGCTTGCTGCAATTGAAAAAGTTTCTGCATTTTATCGTGACGTCTTTAAACAATTTCAAATCCGGTTTGATAAAGCCATTGATGAATTCGAAACTATCGTTGAAACAAAACGCTCACCGATTCCCTTTTTATCCAAAATTCCTGGAATAGGGCAGAAGTGGTTTATTAGAAAATCAGGTAGAAATTATTCTCTCTACACCGAGGAGGAGAAATACATTGTCTATCAAGCTGTTCAATACTCTCAAATAATAAAACACCTGCTTGACACACCATTTTTAGATGAAGATGGCCAGTTAATCGAAAAATCTGAGCTCACAGCTAAAGAATCATTGAAACAGCTTGGGAGGCTGGGTCCAGATGCTGCTTAGATCTAGGAAGAAAGAAGAATCAAACGTTGAAAAAGCTGCTGAATTCACAGCTTCACAGATTGGAGCTAGTGCAGCAAGACTAGAAAGCACAGCTAGTGATGAGATGATGGCTGGAATGGATTTATTTCGCGATGCCTCGATCCGTTTGGGTAACGTTGATCCATCATTCAAGCATGGCAATCTCTATGAATACATAGAAGCTAGCAAATTTAATAGTGCAGCGGGTCAGGCGGGGAGCACATTGCGTGCACAAGTGACGGCAGCTCACGGAGACCCAACTGGCACTGTTGATATTAAGATCTTCGATGGTGAGAAGGTCGTCTCAGAGTATCAGGCAAAATCTTCTGATAGTTCCACGTCATTGCTGCGTGAGTTGAGTAAATCAAAATACAATGACATGGAAAAACTTACTCACCCAGAAAAAGTAGCCCGTGTAAAAGAATTGGGTGAAAAATTAGGTGAGAGGAGAGCTGCAACTGGGAAAGAGGGAGGAGAAGAGTTTCAACATACTGCGGCCAATACGAGAGGAGAGCTGAGCGCAGAGGGCGTTGGTTCTGGAGGGACATCCTATGATGAAACTATGTACGCTACAAATCATCCAGAAATGTATGCCCGACTCCTAGAGGCCAAGGTCATCGGAAAAGAGATAGGGGTCTCAGCTGGCAGCGCAGCCTTAGCTGGTGCTGTTATTGGCGGGGGAATCTCACTTTTCCAGAACAGTATCAGTGTTATTAAAGGCGAAAAAGAAATTGATGAGGCTTTAAAGGAAGTTGGAAAGGCAACTGGAAAGGCTGCGGGAAGATCAGGTGTTACTGGGGGTGTTGGAGCGGTAATTAGAATTGGGGCTACCAAAGCCAACTTTTCACCTCTTATGAAATCCAATGTTGCCACAGCAGTCGCAGCAGGTGTGATAGATATGGGGGGAGCAGTCCTAAACTTTGTGCGTGGGGGGGCGACTGGTCAGGAAACAGTGGAGCGGATTGGTCAATCAGGGACGAGTACAATGTCATCCATCTATTCTGGAGCAATTGCAGGGGCTGCGTTTGGACCAATTGGAGCGGTCGTTGGAAGTATTGGAGGTTACTTAATTGCCTCCAGTATATATCAATCCTGCATTGCCATTTTTCAATCTGCAAGATTGGCAGAGGAAGAATCAATTCGGCTAATTGAGATATACGAAGCATCTTGCAAACATTTAGCAGAGCAGAGAGTACTATTTGAGAATCACATAAATGGGATTCTAAAAAGAAGGCAGAAGGATTTCAATCATGCTATTTCAAATCTCGATGCATGTTTATTAGGGAACGATCCGAGAGCCGCATCACTCGCGCTAGCAAACCTATCACAAGTTGTTGGGGCAAGGATGAATTTCACCTCATTCACTGATTTTGATAGACTGATGTTAGACAGTTCTAAAGCATTGGAGTTCTAGTAATTTTAACCTATAGGTTACAAACTTGACGAAGGGATATTACGAAAATTCTCTACAAAAGAAGAGTCTAAGTACACTAGGATATATTCAGAATACACTAAGGGCCAAGGTGAAAATTCGATAGTTAGGCTCTTCGAGGGGGATGCAGAATCTAACAAAATTAGAGCATTTGGCGTTGTTGAGAAACTTTCCTCATGCCTGGAGGATAAAGGCTGATATTCTTTTGGAAAAACCTGCCCCACCCACCCTCAAATTCTAGGAATGAATTATTTTGGGAAGAATCGATATTTTGATTTGATGACTACTCTAGAATAGAGTCAGAACAGATTTAAGTATTGTATATAATTCAAGGGCTACTCATGATAATGAGCAGCCCTTGATCTAATTATCTATCTATTATAAGACTCATAAGCCATCGGAAATGCAGACTTTAATTGAGCTAAGCTGAATTTTTGGTACTTCTCCGTAGTAGAAAGTGAACTGTGCCCTAGTCTTAATTTTATTAATTGAATATCTCTATGGGCAGCGTAGAGTCTTGCCCCGCAAAAATGTCTCAAATTGTGGAACTTGTTTTCGCCAAGCCCAGCTGCCCTCGAAGCGCTCTTGAACGCTCTTGAATAATGTTGCGGCTTGTAGGGTAATGTCATGAGAAATTTCCACACAAGCACTTGGTCGTTGTTTAATTCCACTTCTCTAACGAATCTGTTTTTACTTTTGGAAGATGGAACGACTAAAGTCTTACCGAATAGAACAGAGTGAAATGGTTCCATTAACCTCATGCCGGTTTCAGAATAAAATTGAATAATTGGTCGCATCCAGATTGGAATATGCTGCTGAATCCTTCGCAACCCCCCTTCGCCGATATAATTTATTTTTTCTATCTCTTTGGTACGCTTGACCTTAAAACGTCGACGTATTATTTCATGGTCATACAAGTATCCCAGGAACACGGAGAACTCTCGACAGCGTCTATTCACCGTCGCGGCAGCTCTACCAAGATCTACAAGATATAGCTTGAATTCTTCAAAATCTGCGAGTTTTAGTGTATTAGCTCGTCTGCCCACCTGAAGTGATTTTTTCAAGTGGGCATACATATGATCATAGCCAGCAAGAGTCTTGGGGGCTAATCCCTCAATAGACTTGGCTTTAATAAATTTTTTAAAATAATCATCAATTGAACCACCAATCGTGGTTCTTTCTTCATCGGAAAGCCAACTAAAGTTGACCTTCATTCCGGCTCTAATTAAAGGCTCTACCAAACGTACTTCAGCATTCCTCACTCGAATAATTCTTAGATCACTCGATTTGAGAGGAATAGATAATTCAATATTTCCCAATCGTACACGACTAAACCCATTGTGCGAGGGTCCAAGTAAGCGGACCCCCTTTGGTACTGATATTACTCTATTTGCGACCATGAAATTGTCTAGAATTCCGTTGGCTCAAATGATTTAAGTTTGAGACCATGGTATATGCTTTCACTCCTTTTGCCCTTGTGGGCAGGGAAACGGGCAGATAATTCCTTGTAAAACATATCGTCAGTCAACTTTATTGCTCCCGGATGGAGATTGAACCAATGGTGGTAGGCTGCAAGCAAATCACTTGTTTGCGTGCTCGAATTCGGATCTCGTTCAATCATCTGATTCAGGAAAGTCTCAATTGGGTCCCCTAAAGCCATATAATGATTAATTATCGATTTCATCTCATCAGTTTGTTCGAGGGGTTTTGCTTTGAAGCTTTGATATCCCTTAATGAGCCAATTCGCTATCCCAGAACTCTCGGTTTTGATAAGCTTCTCAAAGAGATTAATATCTGCTTTCCCAGCAAATGAAGTGTTGAAATATACCAATAGGAGTCGCCTAGCAGTTCCCAGTGAACGATCCTTTATGAATGGCATTTCATTGAGAGTTGTTATCGGTTTTGCTGTATTTTCCACAATTTGGAAATCTGAGTAAAGTGCCCGAGAAGTTGAGGTCCGAGTCCCTGTCGTTGACTTGATAAACAACTCATCCAAGGTAGATCCAGCCGCGATTTCGGGACAAATGGCAACGCGTTTCCCTTTCATTAGAAACTGGTCATTGGATATTGCCCCAGCCCTCTTTTTCACTAAGGCTGTACCTGGTAGAATAGTGACGAACTCACCTAGTATATATTGGAGAATATCCATGCATAGAGTCTTGCCGTTCTGCCCCTTTCCGATGAAGAACGTAGCATATTCAGGCATTTCACCACCTAAAGTCGACCCCATTATTCTCTGGATTTTTGAGACCCAATTAGGATCTCCTCCACCAATCTCGCTAATTGTCTTTTCCCACAGAGGGCATTCTGCATTAGGTGCATAGATCGTTGGGATTTTTTTTGTAAATAAATACCTGGGAGCGGGAGGTAATAGCTCCCGTGTCAGAAGATTAACTACTCCGGTATAGAACTGTAATAGGTAAGGACAGGCATCTAATACATCCAGTTCGATCCGGATACTATTAATGCTTGATGCCATCTTTAGAATATTCAGACTAGATGTATAATTCGATAGTTTCTCAATAATCTTCTCACCACGATCGATTTCAAATTTCTCTAATTCATCATGGTTTTGCTCGATGAACTCAGCAATCTTATTGGCTTCTTTTGTTAAAATAAGTAGCTGATCTTGCTCTCGATTGCTCATGAGTTCACCAGTCCATACATAGATGCTTTCCAAACCTTTTCCACGATTTACAACTTTTATCATTCCTTCATTACGGACTACAATTGAATTGACTATTGAGACTCCGTTATTCTTTGGAATAAATGATTTCACTTTAGCTGCAAGCTCTGGAGAACGTTCTCGGTTCACGTGTTTTTTAGAATAGGCCATACTGTTCCTCTTTGTTTGGTGTTTCTGTTTCATTTTTTGGGTTTGTTTGCACTTTTCCCTCCTCGGGATTTTGTGGATTGCGGGCTGCACAACCATTGTCCAGCCCGGTAAGATTATTTGCCTCAACATCATTACGATGTTGAGGCATGAAGTATTTTGAGATTAAAAACGATATAGAATTGGATATTGAAATGTCTTTATAGGCGGCCACGAATCTTTGAACGTGGCCGTGATTTTTGCAGCTATAGCAAATAAAATATTCTGCATTCGGTACGAATTGAAAACAGTGCGTACCACTACATATGGGACAAACGTCCATAGCATCATCATTAACAATTAAACCGGTCAATTCTGCGACCACATCTCGAAGAGATAATATTCTAAAATCATATAGTTCTGCCGGTCGTGCTTGGCAGTACTTACCGGGATTCCAATCAAAATCGCTATATGATCGGTCATAATCATATTCAGGCAGTCGTGCTTGTTGAGTCATCATTAAAGTAGAAGTCAAGCAGATATCGAACTGCCTGAGAATAATTGAATTTCTTGACGTACATTATGAAGTGGACAATAGAACCTTTGGCTCCACATTCAGATGAGAAACATACAAATGCCTCAGAATTTGGAACGAACCTGAAACAATCATGGTGGCCACAAATGGGGCATGTTTTAAACCCATTCCCCCTGACCATATTTCCGGTCTCCTTGGCAGCTATTTCTCTTATTTTGAGGGTTGAAAAATCAAAAGTATACTTGGCTTTCTGCAGGGGAGCATACTCACCGTTTGGCAAAAGAGCTCCCTTTTTCATAATTGCCCTTTCGGAATAATAATTTCCCGGATATCAAGTAACTCGGTCTCTTTTGGCCAGATCACTTTGCAAGATTGGCGATTCCCATTAGCATTAGTGCCCCAGGGCTGTCGTGTATATCTTGAATTACCACTAAACATAGCGGGGTCAGGATATAGACTTCGCTTTTCCAGTGGAACATCGCTAAGTGCTTCTGCATAATAGAAGTCATTCGGCATTTCTTCCGCGAGGTAAGCCAATAAGCCCAAACAGCCATCAGTGTATTCTTGGCCATTTTTCGCAAATGGTTGGACGAAAATCTGAGCATGAATTGATTTATTCCCTGAATACGTCGCCAGAATAGGGGTGTGCAGCACCTTGGCCATTCGCATAATTCGCTCGACCTGGACAGTTAAGGGGGTGTAGTCGAACTCAAGTATAATTATCTGAACAGGGTCATCCCAACTTTGCTCATGGGCTGCCAGTGATTCAAAGCCCACCCTGAATCCTCTTGTCTTTACAAATGGATAAGGTCGAGCCTTTTCAGGGACCCAATAAAACTTATCCATAAATGCAATTGGATTATCAGTTGGAGCCAAAGTGGTTGAAATTCCGCCATGAGCTGAGGCTGTCAGATTAAAAGCTCGAACTATATTGACCTTTGATTCTGGTGAGCTAAAAGTTGCCAACTTATCTGCTATTACTCTGTGGGGGCAATCCAGCATATCACATTTATGCCCCATATCCCCAGCTATCATTTGCTCTCACCATGGGGTTGGTGAATGCTCTGGATGCTGCCATGCATTCTCTCAATCCTGGTATGATGATTGAATTCTGTTAGTTCATTATTTTTTGAAACAGAATCAGGTTCATCTTTAGCTCTACGAAGAATAAAAACTCCGAATTTTGTTGGTGATCTGGATTTCACCCATTGTTCATAATTAGTGGAGATTTTCACTCTTATTTTTCTTGTTGCTCGGTTCATATGAACCTCCATTTTTTATCCCAGGATCATTACCTGCTATCCAAGCAGCGCATTTTCCGTATGGACAAAAAATATTTTGGGATGACCAGAGATAGATTGGGTGATTAGTGAGTTCAGTTCACTCGAATCCACGGTGAGGGAAGAGGATAGGCAGATGGTTGATGGAAAAGAATTAGAGAAAACCCTTTTCGGAAAAGGGCAATTTGCCTAAAACCCTTCGAAATGTTCATTTTTCTGATAAAATGTGTGCACGGAAGTCACAACTCAAAAAGTTCAGGGAGTGAAAAAGTGGAAGGCCACAAAATTGATAAGGCGAGGGATACAAGATGGAGGCTTCCATCTGAGCCAATTATGATCGAGAGGGTTCCAATGATAGCCCTATCATGTTGGTTTATGGAGAATAGGCCGCTCATTGACAGGGAACTTGAAAGAGAATTTTATTACTACAATGACAGATCTGATAGATTTAGCACAGGTACAGCTTTCTATTCTTGGGATTCTAATGACCGACCGCCAATCTTGACTAAATTTGATTATGTATTTTTGAAGTATTTGTTCGCAGGTTATTCTCAAGCTAAAAAGAATGATGAAACATCGAATATCGACCCCAACTCAAATATGGATAAAATTAGAAGCATTTATGTCGATTATGGGGATCTAAAATATGCTTTTGGCTATACTAACCAAACTGGCATTCATTTAAAAGAAAACACGTTGGCAAGTCTGAGCAAGTTGTCGAAATCGTATTTTACAATTGAGCCTAAAGGTAGTAGAATTGATTGCCTAGTAAATGATTATAACGAGTGGAGCGAAGAAGATAAACAGGGTAAACGGTCTGGGTTTGAAGTGAAAATGAAGGATTCCATATGTTCAAGAATAGTATGTTCGCCTGGAGTGAATATCAGTAAAAAAAGAACTTTCTATCCTTTTACTCAGGTCATCGAATTATTTACAAAATCTAAAGCAATTAATTTCTTTGCCATTTTGGATCGAATTTTGACGCTACCTGTTAGGTATGATCATGAGAATGAAGTGCTCTCCACAAGACTTACAGAAAATGATGACTACCTAACTCTTAAGTCTGGTGGGCGTGGCATTCTTGAGGCAGTTCATGAAGAACTCAAAAAAAGTGGTCTTTTGACCATGGATGTAGCAAAAATCGATAAAGAAATATGCCGGTCGTATAAATTTAATTTTGAGGTGGATAAGGGAAAAATACCGCATTATTTCTAAATGAAATTACAATTATTCTTCAGAAAACCCTCCCTGCTCGCCCCGAGGGTGGGTGGGGTGGGTTTTTTCAAAAAGTGAACAAAAATTGATTTGCCTAGCTATATTCACGTGTTTAACAACTCACAGTAGCTTTTAATTATAAACATGATTACGAGAGGGGAGTATCTTGATGCCAATCAGAAGATATTTTAGCGAAGATAACCTTAAAAGAGTTTCAAAAGACTTTAAATTTATGCTCAATATGGTGAGAGAATCATGTGGAGAATATGATTTTGCTATCAGGGATAACTATTTTAACATCTACTACCAAGGTAATAGTATTGCCAAGGTCACGCCCAACAGAAGCTCTCTTTATACAGCTGAGATTAACAAGAAGTTTTTCACCGGAACAAAAGCAGACGACCCAAAATATTACTTAAGAAAATCTGATGGAGAAAAAGTTCAGATCAAGTTGAATGCAAGGCAACTACATCCGTTTTTTAAGAAGAATCATATATCGGATTTTTCTTCAAGGGTAAGGAAGGTTAATAACGGCGAAGAGATTAATTTTGAACAAGCCTTAATAACCGATAATATGAATCGAGAAGAATATATTATTATTGATAGGCAAACTACAGATACAGTTTTGAATAGAAAAAGGATGGATTTACTCGCTCTGAGACAAGTGACGGGGAATAAGTACAATTTTGAAGTTGTCGAGGTGAAACTTGGTAAAAATGAAGAGCTTAAGAATGCTGTCATCTCCCAACTAAATTTCTATGTATCTCATATTTCCAACAATTTTAAGGAGTATAAAAACTGTTTTGAAACTAATTATGTGCAAAAGAAAAAATTAGGACTTATCGAAGTACCAAAATTCGAGAGCATTGAAATAGTGGAAGATGTAAAGGGAATAATTGTTGTAGGTGGTTATTTTGGTCTTGGTTTAAAACACATCATTGAGCTCAAGGAAAATCACCCCAGTGCTAATGTGAATCAATTCAGGAATGTACTTTAAGATCCACCGTGGTTCTCACGAAATAGGTGGGACCTGCATCGAAATTCTGGAAGGGAAGCACAGGTTACTCCTGGATCTAGGTTTGCCTTTGGATGCCGATAGAGAGAATGCTGAATCCCTTCTACCAGAAATTCCGGACATATTTTCCGACTCACCACAACATACGACAGCAATCATCATTTCTCATGCGCATCAAGATCATTGGGGCTTGGCTGGGTACGTGAAAGATCATGTCCAAGTATTTGCTTCACATGGAACTATTCAGTTAATAAATACCAACAAAATATTTATTCGAGATACGCTTGTTCCCAAACAGGTGCAGGAAATTGAACTAGACAAGAATTTTGTATTTGGACCATTCCTAGTCACACCGCATTTGGTAGATCATTCAGCTCCTGACGCCTTGGCCTTTCACATAACGAATAAAATAATGAACATATCGTTGTTCTACAGTGGTGATTTTCGGAATCATGGAAGAAAGCACGGAGCATTAGCACGGTTGATTAAATCCGTAAAGGGGGATGGCGGTGCTGAATTATTGCTAATAGAAGGTACCACCTTAAGCCGCTTAAGCGATTCTTACCCAAGTGAGAAGGATATCCAGAAGAAGTTCTATGCTAAGTTTCAACAATCAGAGAACACTACTTTTGTATTTTCCTCAGGGCAGAACATTGATCGTTGGGTAACTATCTACAATGCTGCGCGGGATGCAGGGAAGACAATCATAATTGATCTATATACTGCTTGGGTAATTAAATCTTTGATAAATTTATCAGATTCCTTCCCCAAGCCAGGTTGGAAACATGACGATGGGACCTACTCGGTTCGAACGTATTACTGGAAAAATCATTGCGATGCACTAGATGCAGCTGGACAGGAAAAATTTATTCTAAGTAATGCAAGATATAGAATTAAGGTTGAAGAAATTATTCAAGATCCTGGTAAATATGTATTCATGGCGCGTAGCAATCGACTAATTGAGCTTCTCATCAAGCGGTTTTCATCTACGGAAGGAATGCATATTATCTGGTCACTTTGGAGCGGTTACCTCAATCCGCCCGAACATACCTCATACAAACCTTCGCCCATTAAACTACTCGCTGAGAAATACAATATCCCTATCACTCATATCCATACGAGTGGTCATGCTGGTAAAAACGATATTGTGAAACTAATTGAAGGCATTAACCCACACACTATAATTCCAATTCACACAGAGGTGCCAGAAGCATTTCTAGATTTAGACTCAAGGACTCGGCTTTTGGAAGATGGCGTTGAATATGAAATGCGAGAGCTTCTGCGAAGAGATTAAATAGATACATTTCCCGTTTCTATTTCCCACAAGACCAAACCCCAATAAAGAAAACGATAGTTCACCTCAAATTGACATCAATTAAGAAGTATACGCGTTTCTCTAAATATGGTCATAAGTATATTGAAAACAGTATATAGCGTGCATTTGAGCATGATATTTGGGAGCAGGGGGCCGGAGGTTCGAATCCTCTCACCTCGACATAAGATAAGCCCTTGACTCATAACGAGTTAGGGGCTTTCTTGTTTTAACCACTATCGGCCATATTAGCTGACTTTTACCCTTCAACTATGACAGAACATGACACAATATGACAGGAATACCGTTCCGTCCATCTTCCCCCGCTAGTCGTGGGAGGGCGAGGCAGGCCAGTCTTCGCTTAGGGGCTACGACCTGGCAGGCAGGCTATAAAGAAGTGCCATTTACCTTGAAGTTTAAATAATTGCCATCGTGAAGTATTCGCTCTATCTTCTCATCATCGTAACAAAGTTCTATATGTAGTTTTCTTTTACAAATGTGGGGGTGACTCAGATTGGGGTTTAAGTATGGGTCCAGGAGACTGGGGAGGGAATTTAGAGGCAGTCGATTGGGCCATCACATTGGATAGTGGATCATCTTCCAGTACAGGGCAGGCGGTTCAAATTAATACGCTGCACAATGGATATATCATCTTGTATCACTATGTTCTGTTGCCAGATGGAGAGGGCGTTCACTCATTAAAACTATCGGGAACTTGTCATGTTGATTATGATGACTCAACACATTACCCCAACTCCATTCTAGCAGAATCCACAAATTTTTGGCTATCAAAGCTGGACAGCACAGGTTATTGGAAGGAAAAACTCTGGGGTACAGTGACTGATACAACAGGTTCCGAAATCAATCATTATGGGATACCAATATACGAGTTTAAGAATCCTGACACATCTTTCACAGTCGCTGATACAATGGGAAGTTTCATTTGGAACGATTTTGGGGCAAATTCCTTAGTTAAACCATTTGGCAATGGCGTCTTTTTGCCAGATTCAATCGAAAATTTTGTTTTGGAAGTTGATTTACCAGCCGCGATTAAGGGAGATACGGTGAGCCTAAGTATAACACCCAAACCTGACGTCATTTTCAGACCAGGAGAGAAAACACTTCTGCTTCAAAAGGGTGTATTCACGCTCATATTTCAATAGCTCCTTGCATTTGCATTGATCAAAAGGAGGGGATACCATGTTTAGATATACGCAATCAAAGCTGTTTCGCTACTTTATAATAATGCAGATTTTGCTCATGAGTCTTGGATGGTCGCAGGAATCGACAGATAATTTACCCTGCAAAATGGCAAATTACGATGCAGAGCATCATATTGTCCGTAGCTATGAAATGATTGTCAATATGTACGAAAATGATGCTGGGAAGATTGCTGACTATATAGACTGCTACCATAAAATTACGGGTGTTGATTTGGCACCTAAAAATATAAAGTTGGAAACTATTATTATTGTGCTAGTCGTTTTGGGATTAATCGGTGGAGGATATTTCATATTTGGCAATCCCAACCTTGGTGGCGAATTAAACATTAGTGGGGATATTATGCCATAATATTAGGGCGTTCATGTACCCTCAACGATGACACAGTATGACAAAATTATCGTTCCGCCCATCTTCCCCGCAAAGCGAGGTACACCGCGACAGACATTAGATAAGCCTCTGACTCATAATGAGTTAGAGGCTTATCTGTTTCTCAATTTATCCAGACCAAATAACATGAATGGCAGCACCATGAGGGGAATAAGCTGATATCCAAGGGGTGTGGATATGAGTGCACCACCCAAAAAACCTGCTGTGATAAAGCCATACTTTAGAAGGTAGTAAAAAACCTTCGCACTCAATATGGACATGGCACCAGCCAGAATGAGGGAATCTTTCTTGCCCATGATCCAGTGAAACACCATGACGTTGAGACTTAACTCAGCGGAAATCAGAATATTCTTCGGAAAGACGGGGTGCCCGGAGAAAAGTGTGGACAAAAATGGGATGGTGGCGGCCAGGACCAATGCATTCATCCGGTGTGTGGTCAGGAGCGTCAGGAAGAGCAACAGTCGCATGGGATCTATGAGGTAAAGGGGAACCGGTAAAACGTGGGTAAGTCCCGGAAGCAAATAAATTGCCAGGATGATTCCCAGATCAATCAGGGATGTGGTTCGAATCTGGTCAGTCCAGATCGCAGCTTTTGTCGTATTCATGGTCAATATCCTTTAGCTATAGTAAGTCATCTCACTTGTTTTATCAGTGGCTTTGGTAACAAAAATGCCCGCTTCCCCGACCAGGGGACATTTAAACTCGCAGATCCCGCACCCAATGCAAAGCTCTGGAACCACGTAGGGCATCTTGAGATCACGAGATTCCCCGCTGGGGAGTTCGACTGTCTTCAATTCAAACTTGATGGCTTTGTCAGGGGTCGGGCAGTGTTCTTCGCAAACGATACAATCGTCATTCCTGGCATAAGGAATGCACAAATCCTTTCTGAAGTAGGCCTCACCCATGACCCATTTCTGCTTTTCTTCCAGAGAGATGGCTTGTATGGCATCTGTGGGGCAGACCTCTGCGCAGAGATTGCAGTTGTATTCGCAGTAGCCCGTGCGCATCTGTGCAGCAGGTAACCACAACTGGGTCATGGAGCTGTGGATGGCGTCTGGCTGTAGACAGCCCCCATTTGACTCACAGATCCGAACACATTCCAGACAACGAATGCATTTATCCTGAAATTCTGCCTCTGCCAGGGATCCTGGAGGTCGGATCATCTGTCGTTCATGATTTCGGTTGGCTAAGCCGATACTGAGCAATCCCAGGCCAGCAACGCCAGATACCATACTCGTGAGCACTTGACGCCGACTCATGTCCAGTTGAGTATGGTAGGGCTTCCAGCGCCAGCGATAGGTGATAGCCTTGGTTTTCGGCGGGCAAGCTGCACCACAATTAAAGCATTCGATGCATTCAACTTTATTTGTTTTTGAGACATCATCCCTGGGAATCGCATCCATCTTGCATTCATTGATGCACATGTTGCACGCTGGAC
Organism: Fidelibacterota bacterium; assembly: GCA_021736185.1. GTDB lineage: Bacteria > Fidelibacterota > UBA8477 > UBA8477 > JABMPR01 > JABMPR01. Next base: position 15,733 of record JAIPGJ010000049.1, read on the forward strand.
ACTCTTCCCCGACCAGTCTTTCATAAAAGCGGGATTGGGACATGAACCCAAGCAGAGCTCCCGCCGGGCATACATATCTGCACCAAAATCTTCTGGATAGTTTCTCACCTGCCAGGATGGCACCACTAAAAAGAGCAATGAGTAATACCTGCTGGTAATGCGCCTGTGCTTCGGGCATTATGTTGTCCTTGAACAGGTCAAATAGATAGTATGCAGGTGTCTCCAGAAGGGGTACCTCTGCCAGAAGAAGTAGCGATTTTTCAGTAAAAAGGGTGGCGAGAGGGTAGAGGATCACGGTAAGCATTCGATTAAAAATGGACAGAGGATCGAGATATCCCCAGAGGTTGACAGAGAAGATGGCCAACACCACCAGGGCCAGCAAATTTGCAAATTTTAAGTAGCGTAATTTATCCCAGCGCTGGGCATCCCTGTTCCTGGGAGTTTTGATCAAGTGATCCGTGGCATCCAGGCAGGTTCCCAGTGGGCAAATCCATGAACAAAAGAATCGACCCAGGAAGGGGGTAAGCAGTAAAATGATCAATCCTGGGATGACAAGTGGGGGAATCGTAAGTGTATCAATGAAGGTGAAAACTGGAATCAAGGGACTAAGGCGCAGGCCAAAATCAGATCCCATGGTGAATTCGTAGGGATAGCGAGCATTAAGAAATAGGATGATGAACAGGAGCAAGAAGCCAACTTGAACCAGCTTACGTAGGTTCTGCATGGAGAGGGTTATTTTCATCCGGGTTCTCTCAGGCCAGATCAATGCGTGCTACGCTCAGATTTTGAGTATCATAGAGTGCCAAACCACGTTCAACAGCCACCTTGATCTGTTCTATGTCTGAAAGAGAATGACCAAACAGCTCGAGACCGATAACATCAGCACTCACCGTACAGGGGCTGGCGATGAGGGTCCTGGTCAGGCGCACATCGTCAGGATTCCCACCAGATGGCCCATTTGCCATGAGCATGCGGTAGGCATCGATGACGGTGAGTGTGGGCATGATATGTTGAGTGATATCAGCCATCTTTTCGGCAAAATTCACATGGAGAGTACCGCGTCTGCCACCCATAACACCCATCAGGTTCTTTAAACCCATTGTCACCTTGGCCATTCCATGGTGTTTGGCAATGGGAATGTTGATCACCTTATCCGCTTCGAGATAGTCCTTATAAATGGGCCATGATTTGAGGACTTTTCCATTTAAGGGCATATCCACATAACGATTTTGTCTGACCTGAACCACCTCAGCACCTCTGGCAGTGGCCGCATCAGCAATTCCCGAATTCCGATAACAGCGCTGCGGATCGTTACAGGTGCGGTCCAGAACCTTCACCTCTGAAGCGCCTGCGGCAAAACAGAGGGTGGTCAAGGTGGCCACAAGCTCTGGATTTGTATTGGCTGCCAATTCAGGGCTGCGGTCCCAGCCCATGTTCGGTTTGAGCAAAACCTTATCACCCTTTTGGATGAATCGCTCTATACCACCAAGGGCTTGAAGGGCATTCTGCACCAGGGACTCAGGATCACCATTGGTTACGAATGCAGCATGGGGGAGGCTGGTCTCCTGGGCGAATACCTGCCATCTGGAGAGAGGAATGGACATGGCTAAAGTTCCAAGTGCCGATGTCCTTAAGAATTCACGACGTTTCATGACATATTCTCCCGATCATTTTAGTTCACACTGGATTTATGAAATCTAATCATTCCTCGGGATTTGCCAAGTTGAACTTACGGCCTGTTTCACTTATCGCGGGATTAAAGTTTAAGAATCATTCTGATGATTCTGGTTTCGGTCGTTTTAAGTTTCGCCAACCTATTTGTTGCCTGATCGCTTGAAGTAGAGTGTTCCGCCAGTCTTCGCAAAAAGACTTGGGTCTAAGTTATTAAACTTCGACCGCACCAGCCGATCTGGCAGCCAGGCTGTGTCTGGGTAGGTTTAGCAAACCATTATGCTCTTGAAGTCGGAACCC
>JAIPGJ010000050.1 GCA_021736185.1 Fidelibacterota bacterium
CTGGCAGGGGTATGGGTTCCTTCAGAATCAGGATCAGGGTCATCAATATGATGATGAGAATATGATAAGCTTCCAAACTGAGTGATTGAGGGTGGGGAACAAAAAAATACAGGATGGCTCCCACTGCTAGAGCAATCAGGAGCCAGCGTTTCTGCTGGACCCAGAAAATCATGTCAGCGGTAATAAACATGGGCGTCGTCCAGCTAGCGGACGATCAGGATCGGGACGTCAGTCTGTTCGAGTGTCTTGATAGGTTTGCTGCCAAACAAAAATTGTTTCACGGGATTTAAGGTTGAAGCACCCATAATAATAAAATGATTGTCGCCGGCAAAATTGACAAAAGTGGTCACCGGATCGCCAGTAAGGAAAAATTGTTCGACCTCAATTCCCTGTTTATGAAAATATGATTTTGCCAGATCGGCGGCCCCCAGGTAACCCTCGCCAAAGCGTTTGGTTTTAGACACTGTCAGGGTTCTCACCGGCCATCCCAATTTTTTGGCAATCAAGGCGCCATACTCAACAGACTTTCTGGTAGCAGAAGAGTCGTCCACCAAAAGCAAAAGTTTGTAATGCTTGCGAGGATTAAATTTTTGAAGGACAAAAACTGAAGATGGGAGATACTGGATGATGGAATGAGCGAGATGGCGTTTGTTCTGACTACCCCCAATAATGGCGAGGTCATAGTGCTCAAGCTGTATCTCACGTCTTAACTGATCAATCAACTCGCCTTCCCGGAGGACCAGCTCAATACGACTGCCATTGCTATTCGGTAGAATGACGCGCACACGACCGTCTTCTTCGTGGACATGATCGGGATTGAATCGAATTTTTGCCAAACTCTGGTTTTCAGGAGACATTTTTTTTAATTCTTCCAAAGCCCACTCCAGGACTTCCAGACCGGGGTGAATAATATTCCAATTGTCCAGATTATGCCGGGTCAGATTCACCGAGCTGCCATGAAATTCACTGGCTTTTTCACCCACATAAACAATCCCATGGCTGGCATCAAACACCGAGGCAATGAGGGCTCCCATTTTTAAGGTCGGTTTGGAATACTCAATACTGCTGACTGCAGTCAGAAACTTGAGGGCTTTGGGATCGAATAAAGGTTTCTTTTTTGTCATAATATTGGCCACCATAATAAAGATAAACCAAGCAGGCTAACAAGGGATAAAACCCCCATTTTCCAACCTGCTCGTAGAAAGTCTTTTGATCGAACCAGCCCGCTGGAATAGATAATGGTACAGGCCGGCGCAGCGACTGCAGTGAAATATCCAAAGGCCGAGGCAATGGCAGTTGCATATCCCATGAGAATTTTATCCCCTCCCAGGTCCAGTACGATGGGACCGACCACCGCTACCGTGGCAGAGCTGCTCAAAATATTCGACATGAACCCGGTGAGCAGGACTGAAACACTTCCCTGAAGCATGGCCGGGTCAACAATGATCTTTCCCAGATTCACAATAATCACCTGGGCGACCCATTCTGCGGCTCCGGTTTCATTCATCTGGATACCGATGGAAATGGCTGCGCCAAAGAGCAGAATGACACCCCAGTTGGTTTTTCGGTTGAGCTCCTGCCATTCCACCAGACCGAACGACAGATACAGGAAAACTCCCAGCAGAGCGATAATTCCCAGACCGAAGGCCTCACTGAGGAAGACCCAGCCCAAAAAAACCAGAAAAAACAGGAAAATCGCCAACCATTCGCGACCTTTGATCTTGCCCGCTCTGGCTACATCAATCACCAGCTTACGTACAGCACTATCCAAAGTTTTCTGCTCCGGCTTAAAGGTCCAGAGTAGAATGAGAACCGTGAAGGGTATCTGAAACAAGACCATGGGATAGACATATTTTATCCATTCCAGATAAGTCACTGAGCCAGCTCCAAATTCAGCCCAATAATTCATCATGATTACATTTCGTCCACCTCCAGAGGGTGTGCCAATGGATCCAATGGTTGCCCCATAGGCAATGGAAAAGAGCAAAGCGGCGGTGAGTCCTACCACCTTTTTGGGATCTTTATGCGCATATCTCACCAGCGTCAGTCCCACAGGCATCATCATGGCGGCGACGGTATGTTCCCCGATGAAGGAAGCCAGCAGAGCAGAGATCGCAGTGAATCCGGCAATAATTCGCCAGGTTTTATTACCGGTCATGGTAATGATGGCCAGAGCCAGTCGTTTGTCCAGACCCTGACTCACAATGGCTACGGCCAGCATGAGAGAACCCATGATAAAGAACACAGCATCATTCATAAAGGAGGACGCCACATTATTGGCCGTATCAATTCCCAGAATGACCTGCATGAACAGCATAAACATGGCAATAGCCGGGAGGGGCAGCGGTTCCGTGATAATGAGAATCAGGGCAATGGAAATAATGATCAGGGCATCAAAGGCGGCTGGGTTCAAATCAGGCGGGGGGGTCACTCCATAATGCATGATCGCGCCATAAGCCAATGCAATAAGCAGCCATTTCTTCTGGCGCATCCAGAACAAAACATCAATGTATAATATCGTCAACTCAAAGCCCCTATTTCCCTGATTGATCCATGAAGGCTGAAATATGACCATAAATCAGTCAATTTGAAACTATTCATCATGCGTCGTGATCACGAAAAATGACCCCTGGGGAGCTCCTGTCTTTTCCGCATTCAAGTTCTTATCATAATTGATTTTGGCATGCAAAAGCTTAGTTTGCGGGATGTTCAGCATGACAAAATATATCAACCCCTACTGTGACAGATCTTTGAACAATTCAATAAATTTCAGGAGCCCCTATGGCCAGCAAAACCAAATCATTAGATAGCTTCAAGACACGGTCAACCCTTCATCTGAATGGACAAGATTACGAGTATTTTGATCTCTCCAAGCTAAACGCAGAAAAAAAATTGAGCAAGCTCCCCATTGCTCACAAAGTGCTCCTGGAAAACATGCTGCGCTTCGAAGATAACCTCACGGTGTCACGGGATGATATTGAAGCCATCTTGAATTGGGATGCCAACCAGGCACCTTCCCATGAAATTCAGTTGCGACCCAGCCGGGTACTTTTACAGGATTTTACCGGCGTTCCTGCTGTGGTGGATCTGGCGGTGATGCGCGATACCATGGCTGATCTGGGTGGCAATCCTGAAAAAATCAATCCCCTCCAACCTGCTGATCTGGTCATTGATCACTCTGTCCAGGTAGACAAATTCGGAAGCCTGGCCGCTTTTGCCGATAATGCCAGCATCGAATTGGAACGTAATCGTGAGCGCTATGGCTTTTTACGCTGGGGACAGGAAGCTTTTGAGAATTTTCGCGTGGTGCCTCCGGATACAGGCATTATTCATCAGATCAACCTTGAGTACCTTGCTCAGGTCGTCTTCAAAAAAGAGACTGAAGATGGCGTACAGATTTATCCTGACTCATTAGTAGGAACTGACTCCCACACAACCATGATTAATGGATTGGGAGTATTGGGCTGGGGTGTTGGAGGGATTGAAGCAGAAGCGGTCATGCTGGGCCAACCCATTTCCATGCTCATCCCCCAGGTTGTTGGATTCAAGCTGACTGGAGCAATGGCGGAAGGAACCACGGCAACCGATCTGGTCCTTACTGTGGTGCAGATGCTGCGGGCAGCGGGTGTCGTCGGTAAGTTCGTAGAATTTTACGGTGCCGGTATTGCCAATCTAAGCCTGGAAGACCAGGCTACCATCGCCAACATGGCTCCGGAATATGGTGCCACCATGGGTTACTTCCCCGTGAATACAGCCACGCTTAATTATCTGCGCTTTAGTGGACGTGATAATAATCAGGTCGCTATTGTGGAGGCTTACACCAAAGCCCAGGGGATGTTTTATGAGGCTGGTGTCGACACCGCCGTCTATTCAGCGAATCTCGAATTGGACATGAGCACGGTTGTCCCTTCTATCTCAGGACCCAAACGGCCCCAGGATCGCATTGAATTAACCAAGTCCAAGGCCACATGGGTCAGGGACCTGGAGGTTCTTAAAGGGTCCAGCAAGGGTGCCGTTGATGTAGTCGGGAGTGATTATCAGCTCAAGGACGGCCATGTGGTTATCGCAGCCATTACCTCATGTACCAATACATCCAACCCCAATGTGATGGTGGGTGCTGGTTTGGTGGCTAAAAAAGCAGTGGAACATGGCTTGAATATCAAACCCTGGGTCAAACCCAGCCTGGCACCTGGATCCAAAGTCGTTACCGACTATCTGGACGCATCAGGGCTTTCAGCCTACCTAGATCAACTCCAGTTTAATCTGGTGGGATATGGCTGTACCACGTGTATTGGTAATAGCGGACCTTTACCTGCCCCTATCGCTGCGGCAGTGGAAGCTGGAGATCTGGTGGTTACTTCTGTACTGTCGGGAAACCGAAATTTTGAGGGTCGAGTCAATCCCCATGTTAAAGCCAATTATCTGGCCTCACCGCCAATGGTGGTCGCTTACGCTCTGGCAGGAACCATGAATATTGATCTGGCAACGGAGCCGCTTGGGCAAGATAAAAATGGCAAAGATGTATTCCTGAAAGATATCTGGCCATCTTCGGCAGAAATAGCAGATGCTGTAGCGCAGGCTGTTAAACCCGAACAATTCATTAGCAAATATGCCGATGTGTTCAGTGGAGATGCTGCCTGGAAAGGTCTGACCATTCCTGATGGCAACACTTTCGCCTGGGAAGCTGATTCAACCTATATCCGTAAACCAACTTTCTTTGAGGGCATGACTCGAGAGCATGAAGCACTCAGCGACATCCGTAACGCACGGGCTCTGGCCCTTCTGGGAGATTCTGTCACCACGGATCATATCTCACCGGCAGGTGCCTTCAGTGCAAATTCACCGGCTGGTAAATACCTGATTGCCCATGGCACGGAGAAAAAAGATTTCAACTCCTATGGGAGTCGCCGTGGGAATCACGAAGTCATGATGCGCGGTACTTTTGCCAATATCCGGCTGCGGAATCTCCTGGCACCTGGCACCGAAGGCGGCTTTACTAAAAAACTTCCTGAAGGGGAGGTCACCACCATCTATGATGGCGCCATGGCCTATCAAAAAGAGGGCATTCCTCTGGTCGTGATTGCCGGGAAAGAATATGGAACCGGCTCCAGTCGTGACTGGGCCGCCAAAGGAACAAATCTCCTGGGTGTGAAGGCCGTCATTGCTGAAAGCTTTGAGCGTATTCACCGCAGTAACCTCATCGGTATGGGTGTTTTGCCTCTGCAGTTCAAGGAGGGCGAAGGCCGCGTGAGTCTTGGGTTGACCGGTGAAGAAACCTATTCTATTGCTGGAATTGCCGAGGGACTCAAAGCAGGGAAAGAACTGGAAGTCAAGTGTGTGAAAACAGATGGCAGTCAATTCTCCTTTAAGGCCTTGACCAGGATAGATACTCCCAACGAGCTGGAATACTATCGTCACGGGGGTATCCTCCAGTACGTGATGAGGTCTCTGCTGGATTAATTAATGATTATTAACCTTACGAAGGTTTAGAACCTTCGTAAGGTTCTTTCGCACAGTATGTGATGCGGCCCCTGCTGAACTGATCGGCTCCACCTAAAGAGACAACCCCTCCGTCTTCGCGCTACCCCGCCAAGCGGGGAAGGAACGAAGTGACTGACGCGAGCTCTCTATGGTGAAGGTAAGAGAGCTAAATCTCGGGATATCCGTTAACCAAGAATTCGGAGATTGCTTCGCTTACGCTCGCAAAGACACAAAAAGGGGGGGGGTCCTCAACCTGTCATCAGGAGACGGAGATTGCCGCGCTTCGCTCCCAAAAACGGTCGTGGAACAACCCGATAGTCTCGGCGCTATGTCACATTTTTCATCTCTTGATTTCCTGGATTGAATTATATATTTTCGCTCAACCCAAAAACAATTGGATACAAAGATGAATCAAAAACAAGACGATTGTACTTGTCCTGCTTTAGGATTTCAACTAAGTGGGGATCAAGTATGATCAACAAAGCCAAACAAATTCTCAAAGAAACCTTCGGGTATGACGCATTCCGTTCTCTACAAAAAGAGGTGATCCAAAACGTCCTCAACAAGCATGATACCCTGTGTATTATGCCTACTGGTGGAGGAAAATCTCTATGTTACCAGATTCCGGCGCTCCTGTTTGAGGGCTTGACTATTGTCGTCTCGCCCCTGATTTCATTGATGGATGATCAGGTAAAACAGCTTGAGGCTTATGGCATCCAGGCCGTCATGTTAAATAGTTCTTTATCTGCTGCCAGCTATCAGGAGAATGTTCAACTCATCCGCCAAAATAAAGTGCGCTTGCTTTATCTGGCCCCTGAGACTTTATTGATGGAGAAAACACTTGAACTATTAGCCTCCCAAAAAGTGGCCTGTTTTACCATAGATGAAGCGCACTGCATCAGCGAATGGGGACATGATTTCCGCCCGGAATATAGACAGCTTGCACATCTTAGAACACGCTTCCCAGAGTCCGTGTGCCTCGCTCTCACGGCAACGGCTACAGACCGGGTCCAGCAGGACATTCAAAAATCCCTGCAGTTTGAGGCCTCGTCCAGCTTTGTCGCCAGTTTTAATAGGGAAAACCTCTTTCTTGAAATAAAGCAAAAATCACAGCCTGCCCAGCAAACCCTCAATTTTCTGGATAAATTCCCCGATCAATCTGGAATCATTTACTGCCAATCCCGTAAACAGGTCGATGAGATGGCAGATTTCCTTGAGGATGAAGGTTATTCAGTTAAACCCTACCATGCGGGCTTATCCGCTGAGGTACGGCAACAAAACCAGCTCAGTTTTATTAGTGATGACACTCAAATCATGGTGGCAACCATTGCCTTTGGGATGGGCATCAATAAGCCAAATGTCCGGTTTATTCTGCATTTCGACATGCCCAATAATATCGAAAGCTACTATCAGCAAATTGGTCGGGCTGGCAGAGATGGTCTGCGGGCAGAGTGCTTGTTTCTGTTTAGTTATGGTGATATTCGAAAAATCAAATTTTTCATCCAACAGAAGCTCCCGGCCGAACAAGTTATTGCCTCAACCCAACTCAACGCCCTGGTTGGTCTGGCTGAGACCGAAGCATGTCGTCGGATTCCCTTGTTGAAATACTTTGGAGAAGACTACAGCAAGGCCAAATGTGGCATGTGCGACAATTGTTTAACGGAACACGAACCTGCTATAGATGTAACCATTCCTGCCCAGCAATTTTTATCCTGTATCAAACATACTGGGGAAATTTTTGGAGCGGGTCACATGATTGATATTTTGCGTGGTTCCAAGTCGCAGAAAGTGCTGAAATTTGGACATCAAAAGCTTTCCACATATGGCATTGGGAAGCATCTATCAAAAGCACAATGGTTCTATCTTTCCCGTCAATTTGTCCAAAAGGGCTTGTTAACCCAGGATATGCAGCACGGCAGCCTCAAGTTGACCGCCAAAGCCTGGGCTGTTTTAAGGGGTGAGCAAAGCACCTCGGCGAAACTTGAGGAACAGCAGGTCGCTCCTACTCTTCCCCAAGCAGAGCAAAAGTATGATTCCAGTCTTTTTCAAATATTGAGGCAGTTGCGCAAGACAATGGCCGACAAACTCAAGGTCCCCCCGTATGTCATCTTCCCAGATAAAACATTGATAGAAATGGCCATTTATTTTCCACATTCAGAAGCAGTCATGATGCAGTTACATGGCGTTGGTGCTGTGAAATATGCCAAATATGGTCTTCCGTTCATTGAGGCGATTACTGCTTATTGCGAGACCAACCATTTAAGCGAAAAATTAAAGCGTAAGCCGGCTGGCAAATTATCCCCGGCCAGGAAGATTGGAAAGTTACGCCACCAGGTTATCGGTGAAAAATACAATGCCGGCGCTTCAGTGAACGAGCTAAAAGCAGAGTTTGGGTCTCAAACCAAAACGATTTTAGATCATCTATATAAATATTGCGGTACAGGGGAATTACTACGCTTAAGCGATGATTTTATCGAATTATCACAACTCTCTCCAAAGAAACAGGATGCGGTCAGCGCTCTTTTTAATAAGCATGGGACACTCGCGCTGCGTCCAGTTTTTGATGCCCTTGAGCAGAAAGTAAGCTACGAAGAATTGAAACTATTACGCCTGCATTTTCTCTGTCAGAAAGGGAATAATGATGCCACATAGAATGTGCATTGATAAACTCTGGCTTTTTGTCATTGGTTCCAACCAGCGAGACCCATTCAGACAAAATTTATCATTGACTATATAGTATCACTATAGTATCATGTCTAGTGCCTAGAAAAATTAGAGAGCTCATTGCTGAATTAAAAGTCGCTGGGTTTATTGACAGGGGAGGCAAAGGCAGTCATCGAAACTTTATTCACCCGAAGGGAGTTCTTTTGACACTTTCTGGTAACCCTGGATCAGATGCCAAACCGTATCAGGAAAAGCTGGTAGCCAAGAAAATAGAGGTGTCACGCTCATGAAAGATCACGATAAGTATTTTAAAATCGTGGAATGGTCGGAAGAGGACCAATGTTATGTAGGGTCGGTCCCGGGTTGGATTGGAAAATGCTGCCATGGGGATGATGAAAATCAAGTGTATCATGAATTGTGTACAATTGTTGATGAATGGATTGAAATCTATAAACGTGACTCTCTAGCACTTCCCGCTGGTACTACAGGTAAGACCTATTCCGGAAAGTTCATCTTACGCATTGATCCAGAACTACACAAAGCGCTTGCTATCAAAGCTTTGGGAGCTGATGAAAGTTTGAATATCTACTGCCAGAAAATCCTGAAACAGAGTATCCTGTCCAACTCGTAAAACATAAGGGCTGACTCCCAAGACGAGACGGCTACTTTTTTAGCGGCTGCCAAACCCTGGAGGAAGCGCCCTGTTTCCCCCTCCCCTAGTCTTACAAACAAACCTAAACAACTTCACCCTATAGCCTGCCTATACCCATAAAACTCATAAACTCATACCCAACAAAAAAGCCACCCCTTCAGGTGGCTTCTTTTATTCATTCAACCTAGAATGAACCCCGAAAATTCTATAACTGCATCCATTTCACGGCATCATTAAAAATATCGGCTTTCACGCCATGATGACCTTCGAATTCTGTATAGGTCAGATCATAGCCCTGGGCTTCAAACATGGCTTTTAGCTGACGGGCCGTTTCCACTTTGATCGCGGCATCATCAATGCCGTGAGCAATATAGAGTCGCAGATTTTTCCCTGTCTCGATATCCTGTTGAGTGAGAATCGATTGACCCGCTTCAGTATCCATGAGATAGCCGCTGAAGCCGATGACGCCTTTGATGGCTTCCGGATTCTGGAGACCAATGGTATAGGCATAAACGGCACCTTGAGAAAATCCCATAAGATAGACATCTGACACCTTGTATTCGGCCGAGACCTTCTTGATGGTGTTTAGAACATAATCACAGACCATTTTGTCGCTGGACTGCCAGGCCTTTTTTCCTACAGCTGTGAGGGACCAGCTGCGTCGATGCCATTGGGGACCCACGTGCATGGATAAGGGATATTGACCCTCTGGTGCCACAAAAATCACCTGGGGGTTTTCCAAAAGATCATACTGACTGACAAATCCCTCTGCATTGCCACCCATCCCGTGCATCCCAATCAGTAGGGGATAGCTTTTGCTGGCATCATAATCCTGAGGAAAACGAATACGATAGGGCTGGAGGGATGAGGCTTCAACATAATCCAGGTTACCAATGGAGCGAAAGCGTTCCTCAATCTTCTTTACCGCCTGCTGAAATTCGGTATTATTTCTTACAGGGTCAAAATCCTTGTCCTTGGAAAGGATATCAAGTCCCCTGAACCCATTGTCGAAAGCATGGGTCACAAATTTGGCAGCATGACTGGCATCTCCTTGAAGGGCATAACAACAGGCCAGGTTATATGCCACAATGGCATCATCCTGATTGGAGTTGAGCAACTTCTTATAATACTTCCCCGCTTCTGCGAAATTACCAGCTTGATAAGCCTGCGTAGCTTTTTTGACGAGGGACCCGCGATCGATTTGCTCAAAAACAATCGCCTTACCCTTTTGCAGCCCACTGCAATTAATCAGGATGAATCCCAGTAAAGTGACCGTGAAAATTTTTAATGATTTAGTGGCTCCAGATTGCATCGATCTGTCCTTCCCTTTGTTTATGGTGGCAGATATTAACAAAGCGATCCATCTCTGGACAAATTTATCTATAAAGGGTCAATCACTTCTTCAAATGGTTTGTTAAGGATATGAGAAGCCTCGCATCCTACTTCTGGGTAGGAATGGACTTTCGGATCAGATGGGCATGAGTCGTGATAGCAGGACCGCTACTGCCGTTTCGACCCGTAGAATCCTTTCACCGAGACTGAAAGGGCTAAAGCCACAGGCTACCAGTTTCTCGACTTCGTAGGGAATAAAGCCCCCTTCCGGGCCAATGGCCAGAGTGGTGGGCTGGTTTGCTTCCAGCAATTCGATCTGTTCGCTGGCCGGATGAGCCACCAGTGCCCTGGTGCCCTTGCATATTGCTGGTAATTCATCTTCAACAAACGGCTTAAACAGTTTACGCAGATGGACTTCAGGCAGTATGGTATCCCGAGCCTGCTCCAAGCCCAGCAGGAGCTGTTCATGGAGGTGCTCAGGTTCAAGAACTGGACTGCTCCAGAAGCTCTTTTCCACCCGGTGGCTATTAATCAGGAAAATCTGCTTGACACCGAGGGATGTGGTACTTTGCAACACCCGTTTAAGCATTTTGGGACGAGGAAGCGCCAACAGGAGCGTGACGGGGAGACTTTTCGGGGGTGGCTGCGTGAGCACAACATTCAACTCAACAAAATGGCTATCAATGTGAGTGATCAATCCCAGTCCCATTTTGCCATTGAGGAGTCCAACCCGTAATTGAGTGTCGGCTTGCGCCCTGTGGATGGTGCGGATGTGTTCCAGTCTGCGACCCTTCAGCCGCACCCGGTCCTCACTGATGAAATCATCATGATTGAGCAAAATCAGGTTCATGCTGGGCAGTCTAGTTAGATTGGTCGAGGAGTGGAAGCGTAAAATGACGAACTTTAGCAGGGTGAGAATCCGGATAGCGTCTTGCAGTTCAAATACAGATGACTAATTTGCCATCGAGCCGAAGCATGAAATCAATACTTGAAACTCCCAAACTACTACTGCTGCTGCTGGTTGCAGTATCACTGATTACCATCAATCCTCGAATTAATGGTTGGAATGAAGCCAGCAGAATGGCATTGACCCAATCCCTGGTGGAGCAGCACAGCTTTATCATTGACGAGAGCGTATTTGTGAATTCTGGAGACAAAGTCTTCATTAATGGTCATTTTTATTCTGATAAACCAGCCCTACCGTCCCTGTTAGCAGCTGTGATCTACGCCCCCCTGCATGCGCTGGGGCTGAATCTGAATTATGGCTGGAATCTGAGCTATTATTTTATCATCCTTTTTACGATCAAAGTCTTTTGGATAGCCAGTGTTCTGGCCTTCCGCCGAGCCCTGGCATTCACTCCGGTTCGCCGGGACCGTATTCCCCTCCTCATCTTTATTTTTGCTTTTGGATCCCTGATATTTTCATGGACAACCAGCTTCAACAATCACAGCCTGGCCGCTTCCAGTCTGATGATCGCATTTATGTTCTATCTACAGGCCAAAAACAGCCTGAAAAGTGCCCCTTTATTCTGGGCAGGTCTCTGCTTCGGTGTTGCGACGGCGGCCGACATTCCCACTGGAGTCTTCCTCGTGGGCTTTGCAGTGCTGATTTATCTAGACCTTAAATCACCGCTGGGAAACGCACTGTTCTGGGTCGCCGCCTTCATCCCCATTGGATGCCATCTTGCGATAAATTACACAATTAGCGGTTCACTCTTGCCCGTTCAAATATTTCCTGAATATTTTAACTATGCTGGATCACCCTGGATTGAGAAATCCTTGCTCTCGGGAATTGGGGCGAACTCACCCCTTTTCACCATTAAATATGCCTTGAGCTGTCTATTGGGGGTCAGAGGGTTTCTCTGGTACAACCCCTTATTATTTGTCCTCACAGGATTGCTCTATCAGAACGTGAGAGGGAAGCGGGAGTTCCAGCACGAATCTTTAGTCATCATCATCGCCACGCTTGTACTCATGAGCTATTATTTCATCTTCAGCTCAAATTTTGGCGGAGACAGCTATAGTATTCGTTGGTTTGTTCCCTGCCTGCCACTCATTTTTTTCTATTCATATGATATTGAAAAGATCATGAGGAGTCGTCAATCAGAAATGGCTATCTACGGTCTCGTTTTTCTCTCAACTTTCATTGCGCATATCGGTGCGATTAATCCCTGGAGTAACCACCTGGTTCATTCCATTCCCCTGATCGCCAACCTTAAACAGCTCACTGGATTTTTATTTTAACCGCTTGCCGTATTTATGAGCCGTTGGGCTAATTCAAAAAATTCTGGAGAGCTCGCTACCTATATTGGCCTCTGCATCAATGAACTGTCTTTTTGTACATATTAATTTTATTCAAACCCGAGAAAGTTATCTTTCCTTATGAGCTCAAAAACTGATCCTGGCAAACTGTCGCTATTCTGGGTACTCCAAATATCCGGGTGGCTCCTGTACGGTGTCATCTACTACCTTATTTATTATTCCTATAAGGATCTGGGTATAGCCAACACCATTGGCTTTGCCGTGACCTATATGGTGGCCTTTGTGGTGACCATCTTCATGCGCAAAATCTATCAAAAGCTGGATTATCAGCACCGATCCATCCTCAATGTCTCAGCTATTGTTATTCTGACATCCATTATTTTTGCTGTGATCTGGGTGTATCTGGACCGCCTGGTCTCCTATCCCATCTACGGCATTGAAAAATTTCAGCAAGCCCTGGATAAAATCACCATGCGCAGCAACATCAGCCAGATCTACTGGAATTCATTTATCCTGTTTACCTGGTCAACCCTTTACTTCCTGATCAACTTCTGGAGACAATGGAACGAACAACTGGCCCGCACGGAGAAAGCCGAACTCCTGGCCCACAGCGCTCAGCTGCAGATGTTACGTTATCAGCTGAATCCGCATTTTTTGTTCAATTCCCTGAATTCCATCCGGGCCCTCATCCTGGAAGACCAGAACAAAGCCCGGGACATGGTGACGGAGCTGGCCGAACTCCTGCGTTATTCTCTGGTCAGCAAAAATAATGGCGATGTGCCCTTTAGTGACGAGATCACGGCCATCAAGCACTACTTCGCCATTGAAGAAAAGCGCTATGAAGAGAATCTTCAGGTGAACTTTGAAATCGATCCCCTCGCTGAGGAATATCCTATCCCTAGCTTCCTGGTGCATCCCCTGGTTGAAAATGCCGTCAAGTACGGAATGAAAACGTCCAGTATGCCGCTGAAGATTAAAATCCAGGCCAGTGTCAGGGATAATGAGCTGACCATCACGGTGAGAAATAGTGGAACCTGGTTGGCTGGTGATGCTGAGGGACGTAGCCGACCCGAAGGCACCGGCACCGGATTGAAAAATGTCAAGGAACGCCTCGAGAACAGATTCCCTGGCAAATACGACCTGACGATTTCTGAAGAAGATGGTTGTGTGGTCATCAAAATTTCAATTTCACGCGACGTCGAGGGAAACCATGCCTAAACAATATCGTGCCATTGTAGTAGATGATGAACGTCTGGCCCGTAATGACTTACGTCTGCTCCTCAACAATCACAAAAATATTGAAGTTCTGGGTGAAGCCTCCAATGGCCATGATGCCCTAGAATTAATCAAGGAAGTGGAACCCGATCTGGTTTTTCTGGATATTCAGATGCCCGGGATGAATGGTTTTGATGTCCTGGAACAGATCAGCTCCGATATACACGTTATTTTTGTCACGGCTTTTGATGAATATGCCCTGCGGGCTTTTGAAGTCAATGCCCTGGATTATTTACTCAAACCCGTCAGTGCGGATCGACTCCTGCAATCCATTGAACGTCTCGAGCTCATTCCTGATGAAGGGGAAGCGGATATTAGAGAGTTGGAATATCACGATCGACTGCTCCTCAAACTGGATACCAGTCTGGGCTTTCTGAAAATCTCAACCATTATCTGTATTACTTCAGCTGGAGATTATTCTGAGGTTCTGTGTACCAACAAGAAAAAGGTCCTGGTTCATAAATCCATGGCAGAATGGGAAACCCGCCTGCCTCAGGCTTTTTTCAACCGGATTCACCGGACCACCATCGTCAATATGGAGTTTGTGGATCGGCTGGAAGAGTGGTTCAATAATTCATATCGCGTCTACATGAAAGGCATTGAAGAACCCTATGTCATGAGCCGTCGCTATGTCACCAAGCTAAAGCAAAAATTGAGTTAAGCGTTCTGCAGGTTCTCATCTATCCGCTTCAATAGCACCCCGATCTACGGCTGGATATTTTAATATATAATGGAATATATAGCCTGCTCCGATCAGCAATCCAGAGACAGCTGGTATGATGAGATAGATCGAGTAGTTCTTATCCCAAATGATGCTTATAAAAACCATGGTAGAGCCGAATATATAAATCCCACTCGTCGCCACACCCAGAATCTTTGCCCATGAGAGGTTTTTGTAAATACCAATTCCACAAATAATGGATAGCGGTCCTGTTAGCAGGACATCAGCCCAAGGTATCCATACCTTAATCAATTGATTCTGATTAAAAATGCTTCCTTCTCCCCAGGTGTAGCCTCCCCCAACAATGGCAAAGATGCCCGTGAGGATAAACAGATTTCCAAATAACTTATTCATCATAATGAATCCATAATAGTCGCTTGTCTATATTTGTTACTTGTGAGACTTATTGATTTTGAAAACCTAAAAGTTCGGTACCATCTCCTGCCGGAATTTGGCAAAAAAGCCAGTGATGGAAGCCATCACTTCTTCAGCTGTATCCACCACACGAAATAACACGAGATCATCGGCTTTGATATTGCCCTCAGCCAGGGCTTTCTCTCTGAGCCAATCGACCAGACCAGACCAATAAGCACGACCCACTAGGATAATGGGAAATTTGGGGGTTTTGTCGGTTTGGGAGAGCGTTAAGGCTTCAAATAATTCATCCAGGGTACCCAGTCCACCTGGGAAAGCCACAAAAGCCTGGGAATATTTCAGAAACATGAGCTTGCGCACAAAGAAATAGCGAAAAGTAATATTCTTATCTGCATCGATATAGGCGTTATTAGAAGCCTCGAAGGGCAGTTCCACACCCACACCTGCCGAAGCCCCACCAACCTCCATAGCACCTTTGTTAGCGGCCTCCATGACGCCGGGACCACCACCGGTGATGACGCTCAGACCTTCCTGGGCTAAAAGTTTTCCCAGTTGATAGGCAATATCATAATAGGGATTGTCCGCTTTGGTACGTGCCGATCCAAAAACAGTGACCGAAGGCCCCACCTGTGTCAAGGCGTCAAATCCTTCTACAAATTCAGCCATGATACGGAAAACCTGCCAGGAATTTTTGGATTTTACTTCACTCCATGTTTTTTTCTCAAATTTGCGGATGACCCGTTTATCTACATTCACTTTATAGCTCCTTCCAGAGCAGTCTCTACTGCCTTCATCAAACACTTACTGGTGGTGGTGGCTCCCGTGATCCCGTTCACATCAGGACTTTGCTTGGCGATGACCCGGGGAATAATTCCTTCAGCAAATCGAGCGTAGTCGCTGTCCCTATTCTTTACCACTCCCACACCCTCAATTCTTGCTCCATTTACTTTCACAGCTACCGTATATTCAAAACCTGAATAACTCACCGATCCCCGATGGATGCCATCTGGCACCTGGGATAAATCAGGACTGCCGATCTCCATCTGGCGATAGGATTCCAGGTCATAATGACCCATGACCGTCAGCCCCACACCCAGAACGACGCCGATACCCGTCAGGCTCAGCACCAGGCCCCGACGCATCTCATATTTCTGGTCTCTCTGCCCCCAGGGTCTGAAAATGGTAATGGCAATCAGGGTGAACATGATGAGCAAGGCAACAGCAATCACGGGCGTCAGGGTGTTGTGATAGTTTGTATAATTTGGGGGTGGTTGTGAACTGTTGAATCCGATATCAGTCAGCGCCACCATCCCGATGATGGAGGGTCCCAGCCAGATCCAGACCAGCAGGAAGAGCGCCACGGTTCCCGTCCACTTTCCGATAATCCACCAGTATTTGGTCAAACCCCAATGGGTAAACACAGAGTACACCAGACCCGTGGTGATAACCCCGAAGAAGGAATAAGTCACCACGATGTTAAAGATGTTATATATGGAATAATTTGCGATAAAAAGTTGAGATGTATCCAGCCCAATCAGGTGATTGATCACCAGTATGGAGGCCAGACCTCCCATGAGGGAAGCAATAAAGATGATATGGATGACTCTCAGCCACCGGCGTCCAGTTTTTTCAAGCATGTAAGCTCCTTCGGTTCATCAAAGCTTATTCTAAGCATTTTTATCACGGAGTCATGCTCTTTTTTGTTAAACCAACCCCACCTGGCATGTAGTTTCTCAGCACGCTTCTGTCAAATGGTGATGGAAGTGGAGATAAGCAACATTCATGAGAGGCAGACCCATGCAAATACAGATTTTCATCACGGGGGGCACCTTTGACAAGGAATACAACGAGCTCACGGGAGACTTATACTTCAGAGATACACATCTCAAGCAAATGCTGGAACAGAGCCGCTCGCAACTGGATGTGAATATTCGCAGCCTGATGATGATCGATAGTCTGGATATGACCGACCAGGACCGGGAAATCATTCTGACCCACTGTCAGAAAAGCAGCTCTGATCGCATTGTCATTACCCATGGTACCGATACCATGGTGGACACAGCCACTTATCTGGCCAAGCATGTCAAGGACAAAACGATCATCCTTACCGGAGCTATGATTCCCATCGTGTTTGGCAGTTCGGATGGACTATTTAACATGGGCGCTGCATTGGCCTATGTCCAGACCCTGAAACACGGCATCTACATCGCCATGAATGGGGAATATTTTGACTATGATAAAGTGCGTAAAAATAGAGCCAAAGGGCTTTTTGAAACCTTATAGATAAGGAGCTCATCATGAAACCTCACAAAACGATCCTGATAACCATCATCACTCTGGTGGTTCTCATAGCTTTTACCTCCTGTATGCCCAATCCTGACCAAAATATGGGACAAACTCCATCTGGATTTTTCAAGGGGGTCTGGCACGGCTGGATCGCACCCCTTTCATTGATCGTGGGCTTTTTTAATGACAGTACCCGCATTTATGACCCCAACAATACGGGCTGGTGGTATGATTTCGGCTTTTACATGGCCATCATCAGTGGTTTTGGCGGACTCTCCCTGGCCCGCAAAAACCGGGAAAAGTTCGGGTATGTCTATGTACGAGGAAATAAACGAAGATAACAAATAAACAGCAGTTGCCGCTTCCGCTTTAAACCATATCGCCTCATTGGCGTCATTAGCGGTTAATTAATCTGTCGTCTGATTTGTTTTTACAACGAACTTGACAAATTGCACGAACTAACAGCGTTAGAGACCTCTGTTTTTAACCATTTCGTGCAATTAGCCTAATTCGCGGTTCCCCCATTCCGCGCTTTTGCGCCTTTGCGTCTTTGCGAGCGCAGCGAAGCAATCTCCGACTTCTTGGTTAACTGATATACCGAGATCGCATCCTTTAAGCTCTCTGCGGTTAAATCAATTGGT
>JAIPGJ010000051.1 GCA_021736185.1 Fidelibacterota bacterium
GAATTCACGTGTCCTAAACTCTCCTGTTGTTCCAGGAAATGGTAAACGGGGTGTTGAGTATGTATCATGACATTTTGGGCAACAATACAGCCCGTTACGAGTAGGATAAGAGCGAGAATTTTCATCTTAAAAAATAAGAATGGTTTAGCAAGATACTAGTATTCTACTTAAAATTGAAAATTGAAAATTGAAAATTGAAAATTGAAAATTGAAAATTGAAAATTGAAAAGTAGGAAGTAGGAAGTAGGAAGTAGATAAGGGTATAGGGTATAGGGTATAGGGTATAGGGTATAGGGTATAGGGTATAGGGTATAGGGTATAGGGTATGAAATTAATTGTAATTTGGATGATTCGTTGGAGTTTCGAACTTCGACCTACATAGTCCCGACCTTTGAATCTCAGGGTGAGCGATTATATTCATTCCGTTTTTCTGACAAGGGGAATCAACACCTAAGCACTGCAGAAGGAAGCATTATTTAATATGCCGCATTGGCTTGAAAGAATTTTACTCATTGTCTCTGATCTGATCAGTATCAATTTGAGTTTTATGGTCATTTTCCTGCTCAGATTTGAATCTGGGATGTATAACAATACCATCCAGCTGGTCTGGACGGATATGCAGTTTCCCTCGGTCCTGCTTTCTATTTTTTGGCTGACCATGTTTACCCTGAATGGTCTTTATCGCATTAAACGAACCACCTCCAGATCTGATGAACTGATCAATATTACTAAATATGTTTTTATAGGGATCTTTCTTATTTATCTATTAACCGTCGATCTGGACAACCCAGTAACCTTCGGTAAAAGTATTCTCATTTTCTATGGGGTTACCCTGCTGGTCACGATAAGTATTGGCCGTCTGGTAATCCGCTCCATCCACCTTAATTTGCTTAAAAAGGGCAAGGGTTTAGCCCAGACACTCATCATCGGTCTAAATCGCAGGGGTCTCTTGGTCCAGAATGCTTTTTTCCCCAATCCACACTCGGGATATAGACCCGTGGGTTTTATCAGAATGGAAGGCGAAGACGATATTGAAGCTTCTCAGCTTAAAATTCCTGTGGTCGGTGAGTTGAAGGATCTTTCCAGAATTATCAATGAGATGAATATTGATGAGGTCATTTTGGCCCTGGAACGCGACCATCATGATCGAACCATTGAGATTATTCGCTCGTTGCAGGACCATAAAGTTGGGATAAAAACCAATCCTGATATGTTTGATGCTATTTCCGGATTAGCCAGAACCCAGCAACTGCATGGCATTCCCCTCATTGATATCATGCCGGATTATATGCCCTTGTGGGAAAGGGCCGCCAAACGCTTGTTTGATCTGCTTGTGGCCATACTGGCACTGACCATTCTTTCACCATTTTTGCTGGCAATCGCCATTGCCATTAAACTGGACTCCAAGGGACCGGTTCTATTTGCACAGGAACGAGTCGGGAAGAACGGGAAAATATTCAAAGTAATAAAATTCCGAACCATGATTCAGGATGCTGAAGCCGATACGGGTCCCGTCTGGGCGACAGAAGCTGACCCCAGAATTACCCGGATTGGTCGAGTCCTCAGGCATCTCAGGCTGGACGAAATCCCCCAGGCGATCAATATCTTGAGAAATGAAATGAGTCTCGTGGGACCTCGCCCGGAACGCAAATTCTTTGTTGACAAAATCACCGAACTTTACCCATTATACCCCAGACGTCATCAGGTCAAACCTGGTATCACTGGATGGGCCCAAGTTAAACAGGGATATGATACGACCTTGGAAGCTTCGCGTCTGAAGCTGAAATACGATCTCTTTTATCTGGAGAATATTTCTTTGAGACTGGATTTCAAAATTATCATGTATACTATTTATGTGATGTTTACGGGGTCGGGGAGTAGGTAGATTAAGTAATAAGTAATAAGTAATAAGTAATAAGTAATAAGTAATAAGTTAGAGGTTAGAGGTTAGAGGTTAGAGGTTAGAAAATAGAATTTGATAGATGGATAAAATCGGGGTAGGATTTAGAAAATGTTAGATATCCAAATTATTAGAGAGAATCCGGACCTGGTTAAGCAGGGGATTCAGAATAAAAATGTCGAGATCGATTTTGACAAGATATTAAAATTAGATCAGGAACGTCGCGATGTGATTGCTGAGGTAGAAATTCTGAAGCATGATCGTAACCTGGTATCAAAAGAGGTTGCCTCACGGAAGAAAAATAAAGCCGATACTTCAGAATTAATCAATCAAACCCGGGAGATCGGTCAACGCATCAAGGGCTTGGATGATCAGCAACGTGAGGTAGAAGCTCAATTACACGAGCTCATGCTTCAAATTCCCAATCTTCCACATACAAGTACCCCTGTGGGTACAGATGCTTCCGAGAATCCGGTGGTCAAGGAGTGGGGTGAGAGATATGCACCTGATTTCAAATTGCTTACCCATCTTGAGCTGGGTGAATCACTTGATCTATTTGACTTTCCCCGGGGTACTAAAATTGCCGGACCTGGATTTCCACTCTATACCGGCAAAGGTGCTCGACTGGAACGCGCCCTGATCAACTTCATGCTGGATTTCCATATAGATCAGCATGCCTATACCGAAGTATTACCCCCGGTGGTCAGCAATGCCCAGAGCATGACCACGACGGGTCAATTACCCAAATTCGAAGATGATATGTACAAAATTCCCCAGGATGATCTGTATTTGATTCCTACGGCGGAAGTTCCCGTGACCAATATCCATCAAGGGGAAATTATTCCGGAAGAAAATCTTCCCATCCGCTATTGTGCCTACTCATCTTGCTTTCGGCGTGAAGCAGGGTCCTACGGGAAAGACACACGAGGATTTCTGCGACTCCATCAGTTTAATAAGGTTGAACTGGTGAAATTCACCCACCCGGAAACTTCTTACGAAGAGTTGGAAAAGTTGAGGCGAGATGCAGAGGATATTCTGGAAGCACTCGGACTGGAGTATCGCGTCATTGAACTGGTCACGGGTGACCTCTCGTTTTCTGCAGCAAAATGTTATGATCTGGAATTGTGGGCACCTGGAGAAGCAAGATGGCTGGAGGTATCGAGCTGTTCCAATTTTGAAGATTTCCAAGCCCGCAGAGGAGCCATCAGATATAAACCTCAGGGGGGCGGCAAGGTACAGCTGCTACATACTCTGAATGGATCAGGGGTGGCCACACCTCGCTTATTGGTCGCCCTGCTGGAAACCTACCAGCAAGCAGATGGAAGCGTACTCCTTCCTGAGATTCTGGCACCCTACATGGGCTCAGCAGGATTGCACCTCAAGTAGCCGTATGCTCCACTATTTCCTGATTATCGGTACGGTATCCCTGTGGACCGCCCTATGGATTCCCCTGGTGATTCTGGCAAAAGTTATTGACGGAAGTGGTCGACTTGCCCACCGTCTGGGGCGCAGGTGGGCCTGGGGTGTCCTGAAAATATCCAGGGTCAAGGTTGAGATTGACGGCCTCGAAAATGTTGATGAAAAAGCCCAGTACATCATTATCAGCAACCATACGTCAGCATTTGATATTCCTGCCATATATTGGGGCTTAAAGAACAAGCATGGCATGCTGGCAAAGAAACAGTTGAAATATGTGCCCTTCTTTGGCTGGGCCATGTGGGCAGCTGGTCATTACTTTGTCGATAGGAAAAATCATCGAGCCGCCCTGGCGGTGATGGAACAGGTTGCCCTCCAGATGTCAGCTGATAAAAGCCATTCTCTGGTCATTTTTGCCGAGGGAACCCGAAGCATGGATGGGCAGCTTCAGGGATTTAAAAAGGGTGCGTTTATCCTTTCTCTCGAAACGGGAATACCCATTGTCCCTGTGGTCCTCAACGGGGCATACAAAGCCAAAAGCAAAAAACAGCGTCGGATAACAGCTACTACCATTCACCTGACCGTATTGCCGCCCATGAATCCAGAACTTTACACCACGGACACAAGAGATCAATATCTGGAGGATGCCAGAGCACTCTTCATCCAGCATTATATTTCACCTGAATGATGAGTAGATCCTGACACTTTAAATTGACCTTTTGATAAAAGCCCGTTCGGCTTAGATTTGACCCAAACAAGGAAAATTGGATGTATTATAATGAAGGTTGCCTTCAGCATTCTGCTATTGCTGAAGGGATTCAATACAATTGGCACCTATGTGAAGAAGATCTGGTCAAGTGGTGGTTGCGACAAGCCCAGCACATGGACAATCTTTGGACACTTGAAGGGTCGCATATCATCGTTCTAGATGCTGGGCAGCGCAATGATGGTCCCGGACCAGATATTTTTAGATCGCGAATTATCCTGGATGATATTGAAATGAGTGGTGATGTAGAAATGCATACCCGGGCAGGGGATTGGTATCGTCACGGACATGAGAATGATAGCCGTTATCAAGATGTCATGCTGCATGTCATTGTGGGTGGTGCTAAGGGGCCAGATATCCCAACACTCGTGGTAGACAGTCAGTGGTTGGGGGCCAGTCAGTGTTTGGCGCAGCAGAAGATCAAACAGAGCGAGTTATTAATTCAGGCTTTTATCCGATTCAAGCGCAAAGAGCGACACCTGAAACTGCTAAGTGTGGAAGGAAAAGGCTACAGCCCCCTTTTATTGGGGATGATTGAAATGATTATGGCCGGGGCAGCACGCCATGAACGACTACATAGAGCCGCCATAATATTGGAGTTGGAAAACTGGCCTGACAACAACTTGTGGAAAGGGAGTAATCTTTCTTTTAAGAACAAGCCCAGCATAGCCCGGCTGCTCCAGGGAATACGGGATAATCCCAAACTATTCCAGCCCGAACATTGGGAATCCCTTTCCCAAAACTCGTGGAAAGGCTGGGATTCAAGCTTCACTGAATTCTATGAGATTGGCCTGTCAAGAAATCATTGCCGGGAGTGGCTGGTCAATATTCTGGCTCCCTTGCGGGGAGAGGACTGGGGTTTTGAATTATGGCAAGAGATGAAAATATTCAGACATTATGGACTCGAGAAACCCATGTTACGCCGTTTGGGCTTGCCAGGGATACGGTCTGTTGCAGATCAACAAGGCATTCTCAGATGGAATAATATTTATTGTAGTCAAGGGCTCTGCTCCAACTGCCCTTTGACCCATTCCCATCATGCTTTAACACATATCAATTAAATCACAGGATGATATAAAAGTTATAAGAGCTTGATTCTGAGCTTGTTATCAAATAATCTTAATTCTATCTTCTCTCCCATTATGAATTCACTAACTATTTCACGAACGCTTATGTTCGTTTTAACCTTATGTTTCCTTGCCGGTATTCAAAGTATTTATGCTGAGCCAATGCCTGTTCCCGCCATGCTGAGTATGGGACAAATGATTCAACCTCCCAGTGACCTTGAAGACGATGATTTCCTGTTAGAGTATTTTATTCAGGAAGCCAAACGTTATTACGCTGATGGTCGTTTGATGGTCGTTGCCCAGGATACATTGGGTGTTCAGTTTGAAGTCGAACGTCTCGTTGCAACCCTGGCAGCCATTGAAGAGATTGATGATCCCATCCCAGAGGAAATTAGAGAAATGGTCTCAGGTCTTAGCGAGCTAGCCTCAACTGACTTCAAAGGCTATATCAGCAGCGATCTACAAGAGCTGCTCGGGCAACCCTCATTAAAAGATCAGTTATCCAGGATGAGTGATTTACTGGATTCTCTGGATACGGATGTGACTTTCATGGTAGTGGATGACCGGGATGGTCATCTGCCCCTCATTTTGAACGGTCGTGTTAAAACCATGATTCAGCTCTTCCAGGACAGGAAACATGAAGAGTTTCAAATCTGGTTGGATCGCTACTCTATTTATGCCAGCACCATCAGACCCATCCTGGCTTCCTACGGCTTGCCTGAGGAGCTGATTTATCTGGCTATGATTGAATCGGGATTAAACACGAAAGCATATTCGTACGCCCATGCTGTTGGTCCCTGGCAGTTTATTTCCGCCACGGGTCGTCGCTATGGTTTAAAGCGTGACTGGTGGGTGGACGAGCGCAGAGATGTGGTGAAATCCACACATGCCGCTGCAAAATATTTAAAAGACCTCCATGATGAGTTTGATGACTGGTATCTGGCTATGGCTTCCTACAACACAGGCGAGGCGCGTGTTCGCAGGACCATCAGACGAGAAGGGCACCGCGATTACTGGCGGATGATTACTCTGCCGCGGCAGACCCGCAATTATGTAGCCACCGTACTGGCCGCTGCAATTATTTGCAGTGATCCTGAGAGCTACGGATTTGAACTGGGAGAACTCACCAATTGGGAATATGAAGTGGTTGATATTGATCGGAGCCTGGATCTGGATAAGATCGCTCATGCGCTGCGAGTCAATTATCAGGATCTGAAAACCTATAATCCTGAGTTGAGGCAGGGAGTCACACCTCCCTACAAAACCCCTTACCAATTAAAGGTACCTCTGGGGAAAGGGGCAGTCAGTAACAACGCCTTTGCAACCATACCCACTTCAGATAAGATCGATTATCAGGTCCACTATGTACGTCGGGGGGAAACCCTTTCAGTGATTGCCAACAAGTACAATGTCTCTTTGACAAGACTTGTGCAGGCCAATCGGATAAAAAATAGGAACCGCCTTTCGGTGGGACAAAAACTGGTGATTCCAGCTCCTAATAACGTTACATCCGCAGCCCCCATTAAAACCACGAGCACAAGTTCACCTCCTGCATCTGATTTTACAAAAAAGACTTATACAGTTAAAAAGGGTGATACACTGGGTGAAATTGCTGAAAATTTTAATACCAGCGCCAAAAGAATCAGACATTGGAACAGTTTGAGCTATGGTCAGCATATTTACCCTGGCCAAAAGTTGACCATTTATACGAAGAATAAAAATGGATAATCAATACAAGAAAAAGAATCGCATCTACGGCGTTGCAGTCATTGCTGTTTTGGCTGTTTTACTCCTAATGGTTTCGAGGAAAGAGAGCAGTGGCAAGTGGTTTGATAATGCGAAACGTATTGCCGTATTACCTCTTGAAGGTGAAATAAGCAATTCCCGCAACTGGATATCCTCGCTTAAAAAGTTTGCAGAAAACGATCGAATGGCTGGAATTCTCATACCCATTAATTCCCCGGGCGGCCAGGTAGCACCCTCTCAAGAGTTATATCACGCCATTAAACATGTTCGCGAAACCAGTGATAAACCAATTTTTGTCAGCATGTCCAGTGTGGCTGCTTCAGGTGGATATTATGCTGCTCTTGGTGCTGACAGCATTTTTGCCAATGATGGTACCCTCACGGGGAGCATTGGTGTGATTATGCAGTTTCCCATCTATTCCGACTTGATGGAGAAGGTGGGAGTGGGTATGCGAACGGTAAAGTCTCAGGAATTTAAGGATGCCGGATCACCTTTTCGGGAAATGAGTGCTTCCGAGAAAGCCTATTTTCAGAGCATCATTGATGATGTTTATGAACAATTCACTGAAGTCGTTTCCCAGGAACGGGGTATTGATGAGATAAATATGCAAGTCCTGGGGAATGGAAGAGTCTTTACGGGTCGGCAGGCCTATCATGCTGGATTGGTAGATGCTCTGGGGACTTTTGAAGATGCCAGAGAAGCCCTCTGTATCAAAGCGGGCATCCCCCTGGACAGTCAATTACAGTACCCACAGGAAATTCGCAGATCATGGTGGACGATTCTAAAAGATGATGTGAGCTCAGCACTTCCTGGCTGGGAATCGTCCTCGAGTATAAAATTGCAATATCGTATCCCCTATTAACAAAGGAGACTAGCATGACCAAAGCAGATATGGTGGATATCATCTCAGGTGGAACCGGTTTAACCAAAGTTGAGACAGAGGCCGTCATAGACGCTTTTCTCACAACCCTGGCTGAATCCATGGTTGATGGTCGTCGCGTTGAGTTCAGGAAGTTTGGTAGCTTCGGAGTCAAGAAACGAGCTCCCAAACAAGCCAGAAACCCAGGGACAGGCGAAGCAGTCAACTTACCAGCCCGTTATGTACCCGTTTTCAAGCCCTCCCGCCTGCTTCGTGATCGGGTCAATGAATCACTTCTAGCCAGAGAATAGCAAAAGCTTACCGAGATAAAAGCTTTGTGGACTATGGTTCGGCTCTTATATTCGCGCCGCATTGAAAGAGGAGAAGCTACATGCCTTGTGGAAAAAAACGGAAACGGCGCAAGATCGCAACTCATAAACGCAAGAAGCGTTTACGCTCCAACCGTCAAAAGAAAAAAATCCGTTAGGACTTTCTTAAAACTTTATATAGAGGGTGGTGGACCTGGTTCCGTCACCCTCTTTTTGTTCTAAAATCTCATGGCTCAAGCACCCGAGCTCAACAGTACTTTTTCAGTTTCCCAAATTACGGGCCACATCCAGCACACCTTAGAAAAAGGATTTTCTTCGGTATGGGTGAAGGGCGAAATATCAAATCTGACCCGACATAGTTCAGGACACTGGTACTTCAGTTTGAAGGACAGTGGTGCCCAACTGGGCAGTGTCATGTTTCGGCACCAGAATGAGAGCGTGAGATTTGAGCCGGCTCACGGCATGGAAGTCACTGCCCACGGAAAAATCTCAGTATATCCGCCCCAGGGTCGCTATCAATTAATTGTCGACCAAATGCTGCCAGCCGGCCAGGGTGACCTGCACCTGGCCTTTGAAAATCTGAAGAAAAAGCTTATGGCTGAAGGTCTTTTCGACCCATCACTCAAAAAAAAACTACCTGCTTACCCAAGTCACATCGGCATCATAACCTCCCCAACTGGGGCTGCCATTCGTGATATGATTAATATTCTAAGCCGTCGATGGCCCCTGGCCAGGCTGATTCTTTTGCCAGTTAAGGTCCAGGGTGAAGGCGCTGCTGTTGAGATTGCCAGAGCCATCGAGATCTTAAACAGCCTCAATGAGTGTCAGGTGTTGCTGGTCGGTCGAGGTGGCGGGTCCCTTGAAGATTTATGGGCATTTAATGAAGAGGTTGTGGCTCGAGCCATTACCCAATCACAGATACCCATTGTCAGTGCTGTTGGCCATGAAACAGACATAACAATTGCTGATTTTGTAGCAGATCAGCGGGCACCAACCCCATCTGCAGCTGCTGAATTGGTGGTTCCTGACCAGCTTGAGCTGATCAGGTGGTTTAGCCAGGTTGAGCAATCCCTGCAATCAAATATGCGACGTAAAATGGAGCGGCATGAGCAGCGACTGCATGCTATTGCAGCATCCTATGCCTTAAAAAGACCTGAATTAATGATTGCACAATATGTCCAGAAGTTGGATCAAATGGAGGACAAGGCACTTCGGGCAACTCAGGATAAAATTTCTAAAGCGGCCGCCCGGCTGGACAATCTGTTTGTCTCCGTTGAGGCCATCAATCCGCTCCATGTGCTTGAAAAAGGATATGCGGTCATCAGTGGCGCGAAGGGGGTGGTCATTCGCTCCATAGATGAAGTATCAGATGGCGTAGAACTACACATGCGTCTCAAGGATGGCGAAATCATTTCCATTGCCAGGGATGTAAAAAAGAGAAAATTAAAGTGACATCAACCAGAGGGAGTTTCTAAATTTAATTATGAGTGAAAAAGACAAATCATTTGAAGATCTCATGGAAGAGCTGGAGACTCTGGTTGCCAAACTGGAGGGTCAGGATCTCAAACTGGATGACGCCATCAAGCAAAATGAACGTGCATTGAAACTGATCCACCTCTGCCGGGATCGCCTGGATTCTGCCAGACAAAAAATTGACAAGCTCGTTCGTACTGCCGAAGGTGGTTTCGAAAAGCAGGCACTGGATTAAAGCACCACCAGGGGATAAGATGAAATTTGCCATATGGGGTTTTCAGAGCGATGCAGAGATCAAGTCATATGTGGGCGAGATTCTCAGCAGTCTGCTGGATAAAGGGCATGAATTATTCATGCTGGATAGTTTTGCCAAAATGATCGATTGCGACAACGGCGAAGTAAATATTATCAACGAGCATGACATACCCAGGGATGCAGATTTTATTATATCCATTGGCGGGGATGGCACATTGCTTTCATCGGCACAGGCCGTGATGCGCACACCCATACCTATTTTGGGGATCAATCTGGGTAGTCTGGGTTTTCTGACCAGCCTGGAACGCGACTGGCAATCTGGACTGGAAGATATTTTGAGAGGTCACTATCAAATCGAAGAACGCATGGTACTGAATTGTCATCTTGAATTTGAGGATGGGAGTGAGGAGACCCTCTGGGCACTAAATGATGTGGTCATTGAGAGAGCCGATGTTTTTAATTTACTGGCCACAGAAGTGCGAGTAGGGGAGGAATTGCTCAACAGATATCTCTCTGATGGACTTATTTTTTCAACACCAACTGGCTCTACAGCCTACGCCCTGTCAGCAGGGGGACCTATTATTGACCCCAGTCTGGAGGCGATCTCTATTACGCCAATTTCTCCCCATACGCTTTCTGTTCGCCCCATTGTTCTCACAGGTCAAAAGAGTATCTACGTGACATTGAGTAACCCTGACGGCCAGGCTCACCTCCATATTGATGGCAAAAATACCAGACATATCAATGGGGGTACTCGCATTCGGGTTCGCCCCAGCTCTTATCGTATCCAACTGGTGGTGACCCAGGGTAATACTTTCTATAATAAGCTTCGGATGAAACTCAATTGGGGACAACGCTCCAGCTAAGTCCTGGTTATTTTATCTGGTTGTGAACTCTGTAGATGCAATCGTCCATGACCACAGGGATACCCGCATTCTTTAGCAATTGAGCAGCAGCTTCGTTATAAACATTATCCTGCATCCAGACCAATTTTATCCCAGATTTCCTTATTGAACTCTCGACAATGGGAATCACCTGATCAGAGCGTCTAAAAATGTTCACGATATCTATTTCTGCATCAATACTCTCAATATCGGGATAACACTTTAACCCGAATAATTCGCTATGGCCTGGATTAACGGGGATCACTGTATACCCTTCGCCCATTAAATACTTGCTGATCCAATGGCTGGGTCGCGAGGGGTTGGGAGACGCCCCAACCACTGCGATGGTTGAACTGGCCAGGAGGATTTGATGAGGATCGTTCATTTAATTTTTCACAAAAATATTTTTCAAGACGTAGCCAGCCACATCAGGATTTTCTTTGAGACGTCTGCTGGAATAAGCGTACCATTCACTCCCAAAGGGGACGTAAATTCGAACTTTGTGTCCTGCCGCTACCAGCGCTTCCAGTCGTTTATCAATGGGAACACCCAGGAGTGCTTGAAATTCGTATTTATCCGGGGAGATTTTCAATTCAGCAATGAGTTTGACTGTTTCGTCGATTAAATACTGATCATGGGTTGCAATACCGACATAAGCCCCCTGCACCAGCATCTCTCGAACGAGCTTAAGATAATTTCGCCGGATTTCCTCAGCATTTTGATAGGCGATGCTGGGTGATTCCTTATAAATGCCCTTACAAATGCGCAAGTTTCCGCCTCGGGCTGCTATCTTGGTTACATCGTCCATGCTCCGATGCATGTAGGCTTGGATGACGGTTCCCAGGCCAGGGTACTGGCCGCTTAGCCGCTCATAAAATTCAAGTGTTTTATCGGTATACGGGGAATTTTCCATGTCAATGCGAATAAAGACACCTGATTCGTGAGCTTTTTTAACGATGGCAGAAATATAATCGAAGGCCAGGTCTGCGGAGAGCGCCAGTCCCAGGGCAGTCGGTTTTAAGGAAATGTTTTTTTCAATCTGGTTTTCAGTGACAATATTGATGAGCTCAAGATAGGAGTCACGTGCCTCTCTGGCCTGGCCATCTGTGGTCACCGACTCTCCCAGAATATCCACGGTTGTCAGGAAGCCCTGTGCTTTGAGTCTTTTGCAGGCAGCCATCGCTGCAGCCGTATCTTCACCGGCGATATAGCGTTTTGAAACCATCTTGATAATAAACCTGGGAGCCAGGGGCATGAGAGCAACGATCAGTTTGTTAAACACAAAACCTCCGCGAAATAGTATTCAGTTACAGTCAAAGAGATTCAACGCAGGGGGCGTTGATAGTATTCGAAGACTTTGCCAGTATCGTGCCAATTGGGGTATTTTTGGAGAACGCGAGTGTGCAGGGAAAAACGCTGGGAGATCCCTTCCCGGACATGTCCGGAAACATAGAGATACCCACGCTTTTTGAGCCAATTAAGGTAAACTTTCTTTAACATCTTCGCATATCCAAGCCCTTTATACTTATCATCAAAAATAAAGGCGTAAGTATAGATCGTTTCGTGATCTCCAAGGGTTGGATCCAGCGCCGCCCATTGCTCATCGCTAAAATTCTCCAGCGGTACCCCCACCAGAAACCCGATAATTTCTCCGCGTAAAACCCCAACAAAGGGAAGTGTATGGGGGTGGTTGAAGTATTTCCAGACGGTTTTTTTGGTAAAGGCCGTTGCAGCACCAAAAGGTTTGATCAAGCCCTGAGATATCTTGATGATTTGATCAGCATCCTTGGCCGACAAGGCCTGGATAAGTTGCACTTGAAAATTTATGGTAGCCGCGATGAGGGCGACCTCAGATCGGACGGGTGTTTTGACAGGGGGTTTGAAAAATTCCAATTGTGACATGGCGTATAAGTTTAAAAGTGTGCTCCGTATGAAGCCAATTATTTTTGTGAATATAAGAATTTAGACCCCCGGGTGAAAGAGGTGGTACGACCTATGAGATTTTTTATGCAGTTAGTTTTTAGTTGAATTGGCTCAGGGCTGTCCTAATTTGAAAAAATGGGTTGGTCCGCTCTTATTGCAAAGGATAGACGGTTATAAATGCTTAAAATGTATATGCTGGGAAGCGGTAGTGGTGGGAATGCCTGTGTAGTCCAGAATGAAAATACAATGATCCTCATCGATGCTGGTTTCAGTGGTGCTGAAATCCGTCGCAGGATGGGGCTAGTCGGACTTGACCCTGATGATTTGGAAGCTTGTCTTATTACCCACGAGCATGGTGATCACATCAAAGGTGCCAGCATTCTATCCCGCAGACATAAAGTTCCACTGCTCATGCATCCGGCAACCAAACGGGCGGGTCATCGAAAATTTAGCGGTAATGAGAGAATGCGTCATTTTGAGATGAGAGAAGTCATGCAGCTTGGATCACTTAAGGTTACGAGTATCCCCACCTTGCATGATTCAGCGAGTTCAACGGGATTCCTCGTGGAAAGCAGTGGCGTGAGTTTGGGATATCTTACTGACCTTGGTGCCGTCACTGAGGACAATTTTCTCGCCATGCGCCAGGCTGACTTTCTGGTTATGGAGGCCAATCACGATCGTGATATGCTTTGGAATGGACCCTATCCGTCTCATCTCAAGGCGCGTGTTGATAGCAGAGTTGGACATTTGTCCAATACAGACAGTGCCGAATTTATTGCGCTCCTGGCTGAACTGGGCAATCTAAATGGGGTGATGTTGGCCCATTTGAGCGAGAAAAATAATGATCCTGATCTGGCTTTAGCTATTGTTACCGCGAGACAAAAGCGAGATATTAATATTTTCCTGGCGCGCCAGGATGAACCATCTAAACCAATCGAAGTGGAGAAAAAATGATGAAAAGATTAAGCATGGGCATGTTGCTCATTATTCTAGGCGTGGTTGTGCTGGTATCCTGCGGCAAAAAAGCTGTTGATCCAGAAACCGCCTATGTGAAGATGGAAACCAGTCTGGGAGATATATATATTGATCTTTTTGAGGCTGAGACACCTGTACACGCGGCAAATTTTAAGAAACTATCGTCTGAGGGCGCATATGACGGAATCTACTTTCACCGGGTGATCACTGGCTTTATGATTCAGGCCGGAGATCCAAATACTCGGGATAATGATGACCGTAGCGATGATGGCGGTGGCAGTATTGGCGAGAGACTTCCTGCCGAAATAGGTCTTCCGCATTCACGTGGTTCCCTTGGTGCCGCTCGAGATAATAATCCAGAGAAAAAATCCAGCGGGAGCCAGTTTTATATTTGCCACGGAACCCCAACCTGGCTCAATGGTGACTACACAGTCTTTGGAAAGGTCGTTAAAGGGATGGATGTGGTAGATGAGATCGCCACCCGCCCAACCGACCCAAATGACAATCCCATTGAGTCTGTAACCATCCTTAAAACATCTCTAATCAATCCTGAGGATGTACCGAAATAGCCATGAGCCGTCCCAAATTTGGACTGGCCTTAGGTGGAGGGGGAGCCAGGGGCTTTGTACATATTGGCGTACTCCAACGCCTTGAAGAGATCGGGATCAGACCTGATATTATCACAGGGTCCAGCATGGGAGCCCTGGTGGCAGCGACCTATATCAAAACGGGAAGTGCCGATGCAACCTGGACTGAATTGGATCGCATGACCCGGAGTGAAGCGTTTAGAAAATTGGGAATGCATCTCATCAATGTCAAAGGCCGGGGAGGAGATTCATTCTGGCATCAGGTGTCCGCAGCCATCCAGGATCGTATTGTCATCAACCTGGCTCACTCAAAACCCGGTCTGGTTCAGGCAGATCGCGTAAAAGAGGCTATTAAGGTGGTTGTTACCGAGGATTCCTGGTCCGATTCCGGCACTGAATTGGGCATCGTGGCCACCGATTTATACTCTGGGGAGGATGTCTACTTTACCGAAGGTCCCCTTTTACCAGCTGTCATGGCTTCCATTGCTATCCCTGGATTTTTACCCCCCGTTTATTTTGAAGGCAAGACCCTGGTCGATGGAGGGGTCTCCCAACAGGTTCCCATCCGTATGGCGCGGGAGATGGGCGCTGATTTTGTGCTGGCTGTGGATGTAGGCCAGGATATTCATCCCATCGCTGAGATGGACAACGCCATGGCAATTATGAGTCAGTGTGAGAATATTCGATCTTGTCACTACCGTGACATGTTAAATCGCGAGGCAGATGTACTTTTACTCCCAGAAATGCCTGGTGTGCATTGGTCCGCTTACGAGCAAAGAGAGACTTTTATCGACTTGGGAATCGCAGCTTTTGATAAAAGACGCGTAACCGTGGAGCAAGGCTGGTATCAAACAAAACACCCCATAAGGGGGTGGTTAAAAAATCTCCTTCGTTGAATAGGGGAAGCAACTCAATTGAGTAAGGATTATTCACCATCATGCGCCCAACATTAAAACTATCTGCGTCTGTCCTTCTGATTCTGTTGTCTCTGAGTCTCTGGGGACAGCCGACAAGCGGGGACATTGTAAGCACAGAATTTATTTCAAGCCAGAGCGCTGCTGTGGCAGGTGAAACACTGGAAGTCGCTTTAATTATAGATATCCAGCATCCCTGGCATGTGTACGCGCCTATGGGGAATGATGAATTTACCATTCCAATTACTCCGTCTATTGATTCTGAAGGAAAACCCTTCAAGGTGGGAGAATGGATTTACCCAAAAGCTGAGATGATTCCCGTAGCAGGGGTAAGCGAGCCGGCTGCAGTGTATGGTGGTCGCATTATTATTCATACGACACTCGAGTTAACTCAGGATATAAATGATCCGCTAATCATTGAGGGTGATGTTTATTATCAGGCCTGTGATGATAACACCTGTCTTATCCCCAGCACGGTAAATTTCTCATATGACCTACCTGTTGTTGCTGAACCAGCTCTGCGCGAAGCCACCCATCTGGAGCTTTTTCCAAAAATGATTCAGGAAGCAGAAATGGACAAGGCACCGCAGACAGAGTCTGAGGAAGGTGAAATTTCGGGTCTGGTTGATGATTATGGTATTTTCCTGACTTTCTTTATCATTTTCTTTGGTGGTCTGGCCTTGAATTTGACACCCTGCGTCTATCCCTTAATCCCCATTACCATCAGTTTCTTTGGCGGTCAGGAATCCAGCAAGGGCCGGACCTTCTGGATGGCTCTGGCTTATGTATTGGGGATTGCCGTGACCTACTCCATCCTGGGTGTGGTAGCCGCTTTGGGAGGCGGATTGTTTGGAGCCCTGCTGACCAACCCTATTGTGCTCATTGGAATTGCTGCCATCCTGATCGGGCTTTCACTTTCTATGTTTGGTGTGTATGAATTTAGACTTCCTACGGGATTGATGACTGCCGCCAGTCAATCCAAAGCCGGCATTTTTGGCTCTTTCTTTATGGGATTGACCCTGGGGATTGTTGCAGCTCCCTGTGTTGGACCTTTCGTTATTGGACTCCTGACCTATGTAGCGGCCAAACAAAGTGTGATCTTGGGCTTCACCATGTTTTTCACCCTGGCTATGGGATTGGGGCTTCCTTATCTCTTCCTGGCCATGTATTCCAGCAAACTTTCATCACTTCCTCGTTCAGGAACCTGGATGATTGGTGTCAGGGTTATTTTTGGCCTGGTCCTGATCGCCATGGCCATTTATTTCCTCATGCCGCTTCTGGGTGGATATGGAAATCTGGTGATGTCAATTTTTCTCATCGGCTCTGGCGTCTATCTCATCATGTTTGATAAAAGTGCTGAAGGAAATCTCAGCTTCAATCGAATCAAACAAGGGATTGCCATCGTGCTGATTGTCATCGGGACCTGGCTGGGCGTTCCGGAACCTGAACTGAGTGGCGAGGGGATTGCCTGGGAGCACCCTACGAGCCAAATGGAGTTCGAGGCCCTGTTAGCATCTGAGGCACCCATCATGATTGATGTTTACGCTGATTGGTGTATCCCCTGTAAGGAGATGGACAAATTTACTTTCCCCGATAAAGAGGTTGTCCAACTTTCCAAGAAATTCACAGCAATAAAAATTGATATGACCAAGGACACCGGTGAATTCGAGAATTATTTTTTAAAGAAATATTCCATCAAGGGCGTTCCGTCTTATATCTTTATAAAGGATGGGGAAGAGCTCAGCTCACTGCGTTCCACTGGCTTTGAAAATGCTGATGATTTTTTAAAACGAATGAAGGATGCACTCTAGTTACATGATATGCATGATTTGGCAAAAATTTATCATGGCAAGTATGTGACTCAAGCAATTATAAGATTGATCTCATATCAGTCTAGTCTACATTATATGCGAGACCTGAGGTGGATATGCGCGATTCGCAACGCTATATAACATTTTTAATCATTACACTACTTTGTGGTCTCCATGCTTATGGCCAGGAAAATGAGGAACATCTTCCTTACTGGGTATTCTTCAATGACAAAGAAGTGACTGATCAGAGCGGTTTCAACCCCACAGACCATAACTTTCCTCACCTATCCCAAAGAGCTCTGGATCGCCGAGCGTTGCGCGGGACTATTACGGGACCAACCTACCAGGATCTTCCTGTTTCCAGAACCTACATCGACGAGATTCTGGCCACAG
>JAIPGJ010000052.1 GCA_021736185.1 Fidelibacterota bacterium
GTCCTGAGCCTGTTTCGTATGAAGGGCTCACCTCTACAGATAGAAGGCGTCTATAGTCATTTTTCCTCTTCAGACACGCCTTCAGAAGCTATTTACTCACAACAGAATGCAAAATTCAAAAGCTTGGTTGAAAAATTGCCTGGAAACGGGTTTCAAGGAATGGTTCATCTGGCAAATAGTGCTGCCGCCTTAAATGAAGATCAAAATACTTTCGATGCAATCCGCCTGGGTATTGGATTGTATGGCTATGATACCTCGCCCCAGGGAAAACATCAGATCTCTCTGATACCTGCCATGACAGTCAAAGCCCCCCTTGTCAGAGTGGCCAGAATAGCCCGGGGAGAATCGGTAAGTTACGCTGAAAAATGGCAGGCAACGATATCAACCAATATTGGTACCCTTCGGATAGGGTATGCTGATGGTTATCGTCGTGCCCTCAGCAATAGGGGATTGGTCACTTATGCAGGCAAAATCTATCCTGTAATAGGCACTGTCACCATGGATCATATTATGATTGATCTGGGTGAGGATGAACCGAAAACAGGTGAGCTGTTCGATGTCATGGGCGGTGAAAACCCTGCCATACAGATCAACACCATCTCAAATCTGCTGCACACCATACCTTATGAAATATGTTGTGCTGTTTCACCCCGGGTGAGACGCGAGTATTAGGGTTGTTCGGCACTTTAATTCATGGTGACCCATAACCGGGATATCGTAATTTAGCGCCTATTGAAAGGAGTGTTTCATCGTTTACAGCTGGAAATCAGCTGGTTTTTTTTGATTCATTAAGCTGTTTGTTCAGATTTTGTACAAATTCCCATCTTTCGCAGTAAATATTAGTTGAATTTGCTGAAAATATTCTTAACTCCTTGCCTGCATCTTGATGTGGTAAACCCTGACTTTGAGAGTCTTTCGATGGTGCCTTATAGGTAAGAATGCAAGAGGAGTTTAACATGGATATACTTATGATGGTAGGGGAGACAACTCCCGAACTCGCGGATTTTGGAAAGGTATTTCCAGGATCAAAAATCGAAACCGTGAACTCCAAAAATCTGACAGCAAGCTCTCTCAGTGAAAAATTGCTCAATTTTCAGGGCGAAATGCTTCTCTTTATTGATGCTCGGAGCGAAAAGATCGAGTTTAAAAGGTCTGCTCTTGAATTATATGAACTGGTGGCTGAAACCGCTGATGATTGGTCACTCATTTACGCAGACTATGAAGTTGATGACCATGGTCAAATCAAAGAAGAACATTTATTGGATCACCATATAGGCCGGGTTCGTGATAATATTGATTATGGCAAAGCCTGGGTATTAAACCTTGAAAAAGTGAGGGAAGCCCTGCCCCTGGCTGAATCCACCACACAGCATTTCTTTTACGAATTGCGATTGCGCCTGAGTGAAGTCGGTGAATTGGTCCATATTGCCAATCGTTATGCTGGCGCACCTTATCGGGTAAATAAAGCTGTGGGTGAACAAAACGTATTTGATTATCTCATGGCCAGCAAAGACTCACAATTAGAACTCGAAGCCATCCTCACTGACCATTTAAAAAGAATTGGTGCCTATCTGGCTCCAGGAGCTCATTACTCCAAAGTACCTTACGCTAAAAAGCAATATGAGCTAAAGGCCAGTGTTATTATCCCTGTGAATAATAGGCCTGAATTTATTGGCTCAGCCATCGAGTCGATTCTTGCTCAAACGGTTCAAGATATCGAAGCCATTGTCGTTGTAAATGGCGGTGATGAGGATCCAACCATCCCTGCGGTACAGGAATATCTGCCAGGCGGCAGAAAATACGATGCCAACAAACCAGCAGTACAGCTGATTATTCTGGACATCAATAATATTGGACTCTGTTTGAATGCTGGACTGAAGCGCGCCCGAGGCAAATTTTATGTGCAGTTGGATTCTGATGATCAATTGATTGAAGATGCCGTTGAAAAAGTGATGCAGGTTTATGAATCAGACGATGCCATTGCCATGGTTATTGGCTCTTACGAAGTGTGGGAGAAAAATGCTGACACTGGCAAACTGTCTCGTATGGATTCCATTCCAGTGGTTACCCATGGTGAATGGACAGAAGAAAATGGTCGCAATAACCTTCTGCGTATTAATGGTGCCGGAGCACCCCGATCATTTTACATCGAAGCGGCCAGAGATATTGGCTACCTCGATATGAACACATCCCCTTATGCCAGAAACTATGGGGAAGACTATGATTTTGTATCCAGAATGAGTGAGTACCACCGAATTGGTCGTGTCTGGGATCCAATCTATAAAGTTGTCCGGCATGGTGGCGGTACCGATCATAATATAGATCGAGCCACGGTTGACCGGAATGATAATGCCAAGGATGAAATGCGTCGTGAAGCAATTTACAGACGTCAAATTATAAATGAGGTCGCAAATGGATGATATTGTTCTAATTGGAATCGACGGAGGGGCTTCCAAAGTCCTGGTCCATAAAGTTGATATCCTGATCAACCCCATGCGCTTTATTGCCCTCAAACCCTTTATTGAAGTGGCTTACAATACTTCTGACTCCTATAATACAGCGTTTAAGCCAGTAGCCCTTGCCCGTCAGCTCAAAGAACATCATGATGGAGCCGTTAAGCCAAGCAAATCAGAAACGAAGCAGGAAGAAGCCATGCTGGACAGTATGACTAAAGCGGTTCGGACAATTCTTGGCCAGGATGTAACTCAAGATGTCATTCTGGGAATTGGGCTACCAGGCCTGAAGACCAAGGATGGACGTGGTATATCGGCCATGGCCAATGGTCCCCGAATGCCCAAATTTTTAGACAAGCTGGAGAAGGCCCTCAAAAAAGAAGGTTACACAACGCTGCATCCCATACAGGTCATCGGCAGTGATGCAGATTATTGTGGGCTTGGTGAACAGTGGGGTGACGCTGGTGGCATGCGTGACGTTGAGTCGGCTTATTATTTTGGCGTAGGTACCGGTATTGCCGATGCCATGATGCTTAAAGGAAAAAATGTTCCCTTTGATAATTGCAAATCATGGATTGCCAAAACCTGGGAAATGATGGCAAATGAAACTGAGAGCTATGAGAATCTGTTATCTGCAAAGGGCATCCAGGCTCGCTACGGAGTACTCACCGGGGCCAGTGTGGAGGAATTGAATCAAGCAGAAGTATTCCCCTGGCAGATTTATGAACGCGCGCTCCTGGGTGAAGAGGCTGCATTAGAAATCGTTGGGGCCACTGCTCAGGCTCTGTCTGAGCTGTTATTCCATCGTATCCAGACCCTGGCTCAGGGAGCCCCTGAAACCTTGCTCCGCGACGGTAACAGAAAGCTGGAGACAGAGCATGAATATCTTGGGGAAGTTTTTGAACGGATTGTTATTGGACAACGCCTGGGGGATATTTGGGAGTTTAAAAACTTCACACCACTCCTCCTTGATCCAGTGAACGAAAAATTAGGTCGCATGATACACTCCTCGGGATTGGCTCCTGAAGTCAAATCCCAATATCTGACCAAAACCAACCGTCTGCGGGATGACTTGATTATTCATTCTGAATTGAGACATGCCCCTGCCTTAGGAGCTGCCGTCCATGCCTATCTTGAGTGGATTGAACAATGAGATAATCCGTGTAGGAATTATTCTACCCGAAGATGAAATCAAGGAGATTAACATCTCCTGGCCCCCAGGGCTTCACCTGGAGACCAAAGTATCACAAATAAAAGCAACTCAAAGCATTGACCTCCAGGTAGAGGAAGATGGCCTCTCCTTTAAAAATCTCCCCGAAATATCAGCCCAATCCAAGCTCTCACTGAGTTGCCCTGATAATATTGAAGCTTTATCTGCAGGCTATGGTTTCCATATCAACTCGGTGGTTGCCGGACGCGGATTCCACTGGGAAAAACGCATTGAAGTTGATTTGCCCGGGAAACTAGAAATTAGCGTCCAGGATGGCTTCCTCAAAATTATCAACTTTGTTGACGTTGAGGCTTATGTTGCCTGTGTGGCCACTTCAGAAATGGGTTCCGAAGCCCCTGGGGATCTTCTGGCAGCACAAACGGTTGTGGCACGCTGCTGGTCTCTGGCTCTGGCTGAAGCCAAGCACCTATCAGATGGCTATGATGTATGCAATGATGATTGCTGTCAGCGATATCAGGGCACAACTTACCTGACAGATCATTCTCTAAAAGCTGCCAAGAACACCCGTGGTGAGGTTCTCGTCTACGAGAATCGTGTCATCGATGCCCGCTATTCCAAGAATTGCGGAGGAATGGTCGAAGCTTATGATACGGTCTGGGACGGGGAAGCAGTGCCTTATCTCATCCCGCTCTGGGATGCCCCTGAACAAAAATCCGGCTATGCAGTGGATGACTTTGAAGCTCATTATGCTTATGATGAAGCCTACTGTTCTTCAAAAAGATTTAAAAATGTCAATCTGGCGGGTATGCTGGGTAAGGTTGATGTTTCAGGCAGCTACTATCGCTGGGAGCAGGTCATGACCAAGCAGGCCATCCTTAAAAATTTAAAAAAATATGCCGGGTTGACATGGAAGCGATTGGATAATATTCGCATCATGGAACGCGGCCCCAGTTCCAGAATAAAGTTCCTGTTCCTGTTGGGTCTTGATGAGCATGATAAGCCAGCTGAACAGATGGTTAAATCAGAGTATGGTATTCGACGGATGTTCAGTGACTCCTTTCTGTACTCTTCAGCATTTGTTATCAAGAATGCTGATTCTCTCATGCAAGATGACCAGGTTGTGTTACGCGGTCTTGGTTGGGGGCATGGGGTGGGCCTGTGCCAGATGGGGGCTCTGGGAATGGCTCTGGAAGGTGTTGGATATAAAGATATACTCAAACACTACTATCCTGGTACCTTGCTGACATTATTAAGATAATCGATCCCTGATCTTATTCTGGAGCTTAAAGCTCCAGAGGTTAAAGCTTTTTTTTTATGGTTTCGCGTAATCGGACAACATGGCACGATTTTGTGTTGGTAAATGCTTTTAACTAACCTAGTTTGAATCATCAATCCGGAGTAGAGGCTTATGTATAATCGAATCATTTCTTATGGAACACAGAAAGTAATTGTAGGCTTATTTTTAATGCTCATGCTCCAATCATGTGTGAGCGTCGCCCCACCTGTAGTAGCGGACATACCACAAACTCCAGTGGTTTCCAGAATGCAATTAGATACGGTTAAAACCGGACTGGAAGTATTTCTGGAAAGGGGAGAATGGGACCAGGATTTGAAGTACGGATTACTGGCCAATCAAACCAGCGTCAACCGCTACCTGGTGCATGGTGTCAATCTATTACCCGAGCATATCAATCTGGTTCTGATTATGTCACCGGAACATGGACTCTTCGGTGCTGAAAATGCTGGTGATGACATTGGTGAAGAAGTCGAGCCAAGTTCAGGCATCAAAGCGGTCACAACCTATCTCAAAACCCAGGATGAAATCAAGGAGATGATCGCTGATCTGGACGTCATTCTATTGGATATCCAGGATATTGGAGTGCGTTCATATACCTTTATCTATTCCATGTCTTATCTCATGCGAGCTGCTGCCGACCTGGGTAAAAAAGCCATTGTTCTGGATCGGCCCAATCCAATAAATGGTGTTCAGATGGAAGGTAACATTCTGCTTCCTGAAAACGCCAGTGGCGTCGGTCGCTATCCGATTCCTTACCGGCATGGGATGACCCCGGGGGAGTTGGCTCAACTGTTTAATGCCGAGTTTGGTATCCATTGCGATTTGGAAGTGGTAAAGATGGAAGGTTGGACCCGGGATATGTGGTTTGAAGATACCGGGCTACCGTGGGTACCCACTTCACCTCATGTTCCAGATGCTGCGACCATTCTACCCATGATCTCGACAGGCACTTATGGTGAATTGCACGTCCTCTCTGAGGGCGTAGGCATAACCATTCCCTTTGAGTTCTCGGGAGGACCATGGATCACAAATCCACATGAATATGCAGCTGCCTTGCAGGCGAGGGTGGGTGAGGGGGTCATCTTCCGGCCAACCTTTGTGAAACCCTATTATGGCCTCTATAAGGGTCAGGTTTGTGGCGGCGTCCAGTTACACGTGAGTGATCGAGAACAATACAAACCTTATCTGGTTGGACTGCAAATATTGGCAGTCCACCAGGAACTGTATCCTGAAATTGATCTTTTTGCCAATAAAAATCGTTTAGGGATGTTTATCAAGGTTATGGGTGACAAGCAGATCCTTGATGATATCAAGGCCGGCAAAGATCCACTGGAGATGGAACAAAATTGGCTTCAAGATCTCAACAAATTTGCAGAAATGCGCAAGCAATACCTGCTGTACTAATAGACATATATCTGAGGTAACTCCATTTTAAAACCAAAACTAATTACATTCCTGATCATCTTGCTGTTGGGTTCAATGCTCTACAGTCAGAATATTTTGGAAAAGACCCATGCTGGACATGCCGCACAATTTGGCGGTGTTGACATTGATCAGGAGGGGGGATTCACGGGATACCCACGCGATTTGGTTCAACGGAGCGCTTTGCGGGATCCCAGCCACGTTGTCTTTGGATATCATCCCTATTGGA
Organism: Fidelibacterota bacterium; assembly: GCA_021736185.1. GTDB lineage: Bacteria > Fidelibacterota > UBA8477 > UBA8477 > JABMPR01 > JABMPR01. The sequence continues at coordinate 6,573 of JAIPGJ010000052.1, forward strand.
ATGGGACGGCCTGGGAAAACTATGTCTACGACATTTTAAGTCATGTCGCCTGGTTTGGATTGGAAATGAATAATTCTGGGGGCATCACCAATGCTCACGGCTGGCCGGTGAATGGTCTGGTGGATCTGGCGCACAGTCATGGAGTCAAGGTTATTGTTACAGTCACAAATTTTGACAATGCCGGGATTGGAACTCTCCTGGGAAATGCGACCTATCGTCAAAATGCCATCGACAATCTCATCTCAAGGGTGTTGCAGGGCAATGCAGATGGTGTTAATATCGACTTTGAATTTGTGCCCGCTTCGGCTACATCCAATTTTAATACTTTTATGCATGATTTGACCCAAGCCTTTCACGATCAGATTCCCGGGTCCGAAGTCAGTATTGCCATGCCCTCGGTTGATTGGTCAAGTGCCTACGACTACAACTATCTCTCAGACAACTGCGATGGCCTCATGATCATGGCCTATGGTTATTATTGGTCAGGCAGTGACCATGCCGGTCCGCTATCCCCACTGTATGGTGATTTTTCGTATTGGTACATTGATCGTACTATTAATGATTATCTAACAAAAACAGGGAATGACGGTTCTCAACTGATTCTGGGACTGCCCTGGTATGGTCGGGATTGGCAAGTCACCAGCACAGTGGTAAACGCACCCGTCGAGGCCAACACCTCAGGGGCCACGATTCTTTATCCTGCGGCTGAAACCAGTGCCCAGTCCTATGGGAAGCAGTATCATGCTGGAGTGGCTTCAGCCTGGTACAATTATAACAATGGCCAGCAACATCAGGTCTGGTATGATGACTCCACCAGTCTTGCCACAAAGTATCAATATGCCATAGATATGGATATCAAGGGAATTGGCATCTGGGCCTTGGGCTATGATGGGGAACGTCCCGAAATATGGGGTGGGCTCAGCGACATTTTTGGTGCTACTGCAGCTCCGCAAACTTCGAGATATTTTTCTGCAAAAAATCAGGGTAATGGCAGCGTGGCCATTCACTGTGCCTATTCGCGCTTCACAAGTTACTATAAGGTATATACGAGCCTCGATGGGGACAGCTTCACCTTGGCAGATAGTTCCGCGACGCCAGAGATTGTGCTTTCAAATCTGGGTGATGGACAGCTGTTGTATCTGAAGGTGCGAAATTCAAATGCTTATGGCAGCAGTGATTATTCTGAAGTCCTGGGAGTGACCGTCAGTGCAAGCCATGAATCAAGCGTGCTGATTGTCCAGGGATTTGAACGAACGGCGGGAACGGTAAATAATTTTGACTATATCATAGAGCATGGTTCTGCTGTCCACGCCAATGGGCGTCTCTTTGACTCAGCCAGCAATGATGCTGTGGAATCCAATGCAATCGATCTCTCAGCATACGATATCGTCGATTGGATCAGCGGGGAGGAAGCCTCCAGTACCGTATCATTCTCACCAACAGAGCAGACTCGGATTCAAGCTTATCTTGAGCAGGGTGGCCGAATATTCATATCAGGTTCTGAAATTGGCTATGATCTGGAAGCCAGCGGCAGCGATGCAGACATTAGTTTCTACCACAATTACTTCAAGGCAGAGTATATCAGTGATGATGCTCAGTCTTACATCCTTAACGGCATGGCTGCAGGAATCTTTTCAGGTTTGACGGGTGTGCAATTCGATGATGGAACCCATGGAACTTATGATGTTGACTATCCTGATGGAATCAAACCTTTTGGCGGTTCGCTGAATAATTTAAGATATGATGGAGCGGATTATACTACGCAGGGAGGCTCTGGTATTCAGTACATTGGAGGATTTAGTGGAAGTACTGCTTTAGGTGGCGTGGTCTATCTTGGTGTTGGATTTGAGGCGATTTATCCAGAGAGCGCAAGAAACGCCATCATGCTGGCAGTATTGGATTACCTGGAAACTCCAGTTTCTATTGATATCCCTGTCCAGCAACCCAGTGACTTTCATGTTTCACACGTGTATCCCAATCCCTTTAACGGAGCCTTCGTTTTCGATATCCAGGTTCAGCAGGCCACCCCTGTGACCATCAGCCTTTTTAATTTGAAGGGACAGTTGATTGACACCCATGAGCAACAGCTTCATCCCGGACAGAATCATTTGAGCATGACTGGGTTCACGGCATCATCGGCCAGTTCGGGAGTGTACATCCTTAAGGTTGAAAATGGAGTGGAGTTTTATACACAAAGAATTACCTACTTGAAATAGGAGAAGCCATGAAATCAGTTTTAAAGCCAATACTCGTAGGATTACTCTTTTTAAGTCTGTGGGGTTGTTCCGGCCCACCCTCAGGGGCTCCCCAGCCACAGATTCCTGGACCGCATGAAGAACAACAGATGGAATTGGGAAAAGTGGATGTTCCTCAGGAAAAAATTGCTGCATATCCAGGCCTGGACATCCTGAAAAAGATGGGTTTTGACCCCCTGATTGGTAAAAGTGTGGGTGTGGTTACCAACCATACTGCCGTTGATAGGCAAGGCGTTCATCTGGTAGACCTTCTCCATTCCAATACTGAAATAACCGTGAAAGCAATTTTTGCCCCCGAACATGGTTTCAGGGGGACTGAACAGGGTGGTGATGATATCCCCGGTGGAATAGACTCTGCTACCGGCATACCCATATACAGTCTGTATGGGGCCCAGCAAGAGCCAAACCCTGAGATGCTCAAAGGCATTGATGTATTGCTTTTTGACATCCAGGATGTTGGTACACGGTTTTACACCTATATTTCAACCATGGGCTATGTTCTTGAAGCAGGTGCTAAAAATAATATTCCGGTGATGATTCTTGATCGTCCTAATCCCATTGGGCGTCGTATTGATGGCAATGTTCTAGATGAGGGGTTTGCGAGCTTCGTGGGACGCTATAAAATTCCCATTCAATACGGTTTGTCCATTGGTGAACTGGCCCGTATGATTATCGGGGAGAAGATGATCCCCGGTTTGGAGAATTTGGAACTCCATGTGGTGGAATGCGGAGCGTGGACTGGGGAACTGTTCTGGTCTGAAACCGATCTGCATTGGATACCCCCTTCACCCAATATGCGCAATACCAATGAAACCTTGACCTACCCCGGTCTTTGCCTTCTGGAAGGCGTCAGAATTAATGAAGGTCGGGGGACTGAATACCCCTTTGAATATATCGGCGCACCCTACATGGATGGGAAACTGATGGCAAGAGAACTGCTGTCTACCGCTTTGAAGGGATTCACCCTGGAACCCATTTCATACACCCCGCTAGACATGCCTGGCGTCGCTATGAATCCCCTCTTTGAAGGTGAAGTCGTCCATGGAGTTAAGATTGTCGTTACGGATCCATATCAATTCAAAGCGATTGATTTTCTGGTTCATCTCCTGGTTATTACCAAGCAACAATATCCCGATGATTTTGGCTGGAGATCTGCCCGGGGACCTGACCGTTTATGGGGAGGAACAGGGCTTCGCGAGATGGTTGATGAGGGTAAAACAGCGGCAGAAATCATTGACAGCTATCAAAGTGAATTGCGGGCATTTGAAAGCATTCAATCCAAATATTGGATTTACGGAAAATAGACAAGCAAATTTTATGATGATCACAACACATGAGCGAAGGATATGGCAATGAGTACTGCGACAAGCACAAAAAAACGATCACCCTGGGCCTGGATACCGTCCCTTTATTTTGCAGAGGGGATTCCATATATCATCGTCATGTTTGTGGCCAGCGATATGTACAAAACACTGGGTATACCCAACTCCACTTTGGCTTTATGGACAGGATTACTTTATTTACCCTGGGTCATCAAGCCCCTCTGGAGTCCTTTTGTGGATATGTATTCCACAAAACGGAACTGGATATTCTGGATGCAGATGGCACTGGCTGTGATGTTTTTTGGGGTTTCTCTCTCATTGCATCTGCCCTGGTGGTTTCCCATGACCATCTTTTTTCTCTGGGGTATGGCCTTTTCATCGTCCACCCATGACATTGCCGCAGATGGTTTTTACATCCTGGGCTTGAATCAGCACGATCAAGCCTTTTTCACAGGTATTCGCTCAACTTTTTATCGACTTGCCATGATTGCTGGTCTGGGACTACTGGGCATCATCACGGGTATGATCATCGACCGCACGGGCTTGGAAACAGTGAGAATAAATATCAATTCGGTTCCCGCTTCGGAAATTGGTCAGGCCACTACTGAATCAGATGTGATCATTCCAGAAGAAAGTGATGGTATCGCACGCATTCTGGTCTTTCCATCTGTAGTGAACGTTCCTCTCGCCAGTGGTCGTCTTGATTCCAGCAATGTCTACATTGTTCTGTCGGCACCCCCGGAAGAAGCCATGACGGTGACTTTTGGTCAGAAGAAAGGGAGTCAGGACATCCATCTGACTACTTCAGGAGTGATGGAATTCGACCAATCCAACTGGAATATTCCTCAAAAACAAATCATCACTGTCACCAGCAATCTGCGGGAAAGAACTTCATCCCTCTTTGAAGCTAAATCAGGTGATGTGCCCTTTGGATGGTCAGTTTCAATTGCCTTCCTGGGTGGTCTCTTTATCATTTTTGCCCTTTATCACAGATACATCCTGCCCAGGCCCCAACGGGATACCATTCATCAAGCCGAAGATGAGAAATCTTCCTACGGTGAGATCTTTGCCTCATTTTTCCGTCAGGAAGGGATTGTGGCTTCTGTTCTGTTTATGCTGCTCTACCGTTTTTCCGAAGCACAGCTTACCAAGATGGCCTCACCTTTCCTCCTGGATGGTAGAGAAAACGGTGGATTGGCACTGTCTCTCACTGAAAAAAGTTTTGCCTATGGCACGGTGGGTTTATTGGCCCTCCTGATTGGTGGAGTGAGTGGCGGTATCCTGGCTTCCAGACATGGCCTCAAAAAGTGGATCTGGTGGATGGCGCTGGCCATAAATATTCCCAATACCGTTTACATATTCATGTCTTATACCATGCCATCCAATCTTTTTGTCATCAATGCCATGATTGCCATTGAACAATTTGGTTATGGTTTTGGTTTTACAGGATACATGCTGTATATGCTTTATGTTGCCGGGCAGGGAAAACATGAGACGGCACATTTTGCCATCACCACTGGCTTTATGGCCCTGGGTATGATGATCCCTGGCATGATCAGTGGATATATCCAGGAATTCCTGGGGTATCAGCATTTCTTTATCTATGTCATCCTATGTACGATTCCCAGCTTCATCGCATTGTATTTCATTAAGATAGATTCTGAATTTGGCAAAAAGACCGCTACGGAGGCGTAGTCTCTCAATTATTTCGGACGAAAGGATAGCTTATGGCACTCTCATTTCTGGATTGGACGATAATATTTGCTGATTATTTCCCAAATGTTCCAAAGACCTAAAAATTAGCTGAAAGTCGTAATGTGACACCTTCGAAAGGCAATTAAAGACATGCAATCTTTACACTTCATTGACTATAGCGTCATCATCCTTTTTTTCCTGATTATTTTTGGAATCGCTGCTTATTACACACGCAAGGCGGGAGAGAGCACCAAAGAATTTTTCTTATCTGGTCGCAATATGCCCTGGTATATCGCTGGGACTGCTATGGTCGCTACCACCTTTGCCGCAGATACACCACTCGCCGTCACGGAATTAATTGCCCGGAACGGAATAGCCGGTAACTGGTTGTGGTGGAATATGGCTATCGGTGGTATGCTAACCGTATTCTTCTTTTCCAGACTCTGGCGTCGTGCGGATATCATGACAGATGTTGAGTTTGTCGAATTGCGTTATTCCGGGAAAGCGGCGGCCGTATTGCGAGGGTTTCGAGCTGTTTATCTCGGCCTATTTATGAATGCTATTGTTATGGGGTGGGTTAACAAGGCTATGGAGAAGATTTTTAAAGTAACCCTTCCTGAATTTGATCCCTTTTTATTAGTCATGATTGCTGCTTTTATCATTGCGATCTATGCCTCGGCATCTGGCTTACTTGGTACAGCACGGACTGATAGTTTTCAGTTTATTTTCGCCATGGTGGGATGTATTGTGTTAGCAGTCATCGTGGTTCAACTTCCTGAAATCGGAGGAATTGTAGCCCTTCAGGAAAAGTTGGCGCCCCAGGTTTTGAATTTTTTCCCACACATTGGAGCCGTTACCACAAAAGGTATTACCGGTGGTATCTTTGCCCTCTCACTGGGTGCATTTTTCGCTCATATTGGTCTTCAATGGTGGTCCAGCTGGTATCCTGGATCTGATCCAGGTGGTGGTGGATATGTTGCCCAACGCATGATGTCGACCAAAGATGAGAAGAACAGCCAACTCGCCACATTGTGGTTTACTGTAGCACACTACACTTTGCGTCCATGGCCATGGATCATTGTTGCTCTGGCTGCACTGGTAATATTGCCAAGAGCCCAGAGTCCGGAACTCATCGAAGTTGAGAATCCTGTTTTATATCAACAGGTTGTCCAGGCTTACGATGATAAAATGAATATCCATAGTGGTGATCTTGCCTATGAGGCTCCGGAATTTCAAGCGATGTATGAGAAATATGAAAACACCGTTGATCCTGGGGTTATGTATCCCAAACTCATGATGCGCTATTTACCACCCGGGCTTCTGGGACTCCTAATCGCTGTATTTCTCGCAGCGTATATGTCTACCATTTCCTCCCAATTAAACTGGGGAGCTTCCTATCTAATCAATGATTTGTATCGTCGGTTTATGCGTCGTGATGCTGATGAGAAGCACTATATCATGGTGTCCCGTATGGCCATTTTCCTCATGACTATTGTCTCACTATTGATTACACGATTATTTTTAACCACCGTATCAGGAGCATGGGAATTTATAATTAATGCCAGTGCTGGAATGGGTGCCGTCTTAATCCTGCGTTGGTTCTGGTGGCGTATTAATGCCTGGTCAGAAATCTCAGCCATGATTGCCCCATTGGTTATTTATCCGATAGCTCGTTGGGGTTTTGGCTTGGAATCACCTATTACACTCTATCCCATCGTCTTTGGTACGACCATCGTCTGGTTGGTCGCAACCTATCTTACCAGGCCTGTGAATGAAGCTCACCTGATTGCATTCTTTAAACGAATCAGACCTGGTGGAATTGGTTGGAAACCCATCAAAGCCCTTGCACCTGATGTCATTCAGGACACGGGCTATGGATTAACATTTATTAACTGGGGATTGGGCGTTGTCCTCATCTACGCATTTTTGTATGGATTTGGACAGGTCATATTCAAAAACTATCTCGTAGGATTCATGACTATAGGGCTAGGTATAATTACTGGCGTTCTGATCAACTATAATCTTAAAAAGGTATCTGGGAGTGCTTAGGTAAGAAAAGTCAATTATTGTATCGCTGGCTATTTGCCTGGATATGGAAATACACTATCTCTAAGATTACCGTTTAAGCTGTTACGACCTTGTGAAGATTTTTAACCTTCGCAAGGATAACCCACATGAACCTTTGAGCATTCTTGCACCGAGTTGTTCTACGATAAATTACTTCGCAAACTCAATGAACTGCCTATATTGAGCACGAAGTCTTAAAATCTCAGAAGTAAAAAATTAACCAATGACACCTGCAGCTTAAGCTGTAAGTGTGTAGAGGAGAATAACTCATGGATAAAACCCGAAAAGGTATCTGGGGCTGGGCGATGTATGATTGGGCGAATTCTGCATTCGCCACGACTGTCATGGCCGGATTTTTCCCAATATTTTTCAAAAGTTATTGGAGTGCTGGAGCAGATATCAATGTCAGTACTGCCCAATTGGGTGCCGCCAACTCCATCGCCAGTCTCATCGTCGCTTTAATGGCTCCCATCCTGGGTGCCATTGCGGATAAAGGTTCAGCCAAGAAGCAATTCCTGATCTTTTTTGCCTACCTCGGCGTGTTGATGACTGCAGGTCTTTTCCTGGTCCAGCAAGGCGATTGGCAAATGGCTATTTTCGTATATATCATGGGTATTATCGGATTCTCAGGTGCCAACATATTTTATGATTCACTCCTTCCCAGTGTCACCACCGAGAAAAATGTCGATCGCGTTTCCGGTCTCGGTTTTGGCATGGGATATCTTGGAGGAGGTGTTCTCTTTGCGCTGAATGTGGCCATGACCCTTTTTCCTGAGACTTTTGGACTTTCCGGTGCAGCTCAGGCGGTTCGAATTTCCTTCCTGTCTGTGGCCATCTGGTGGGGACTTTTTACCCTATTCACCATTTTTTGGGTGGAAGAAAATCACCATGAACGCACTTTGAGTGGCATGCTTGCCATCAAAGCAGGATTCAAGCAATATCTGGATACCTGGAAAAAGATTAGACATCTACAGACCGTGTCCATTTTCTTATTGGCTTATTGGTTTTACATCGATGGTGTCGACACCATTATCAGAATGGCGGTTGACTATGGGATGTCAATTGGCTTTGAATCAAATGACCTGATTATCGCCCTGCTGATTACTCAATTCGTGGGATTCCCTGCCGCCATTGTATTTGGTAGACTGGGTGAAAGATGGGGAGTAAGAAAATCCATCTACCTCGCCATATTTGCCTACATCATCATCACCTTTTATGGTGTCCTCATGACCAAACCCATTGAATTCTATGCCCTGGCCATCGCCATTGGACTGGTTCAGGGTGGTATTCAGGCTTTAAGTCGGTCCTACTACTCAAGACTGATTCCCAAAGGGCAGGAAGGTGAATTTTATGGTTTCTATAATATGCTTGGAAAATTTGCCGCCATTCTCGGTCCGCTATTAATTGGTATTGTAGGCTTGACCATCAAGGGAACCCTGGGACCTTTGGCCAATACACCAGAACAGCAGTTGGCCATCGGCCAGATTGCCTCTCGCTGGGGCATTGGATCTGTTGTACTGCTTTTTGTCATTGGGGCCATCCTCTTCGGCTTTGTAAATGAAGAAGAAGGGAAGCGAGAAGCTGCCTATATTGTAAAGCACACCGATTAAATTTTATATCAGAAATACGAAAGCCTCGGATCATTCCGGGGCTTTTTTTTTCCGCCTTCATACACCCTTGAAGCTAAGGGGCTTGCGGACAGAGACCTCTGTGTATGGGCTAGCTGTCAAAATTGGAGGAAGAGGTCCCCTTGGTGTTGATCATGAGCGATTATTATTTTTGTCGCAATAGATAGGCTTATATTTGCCCCGAAAGGATTTATATACATGAAAATATTAGAGCTGATCCAACTTCCTGTGGGAGTCGCCATTCGCTGGGATGATGGTGATGAAGCACTGATTGATTATAAAAAACTCAGAGAGGCCTGTCCCTGTGCAAATTGTTCCGGTGAAAGTGATCTGTTTGGACAGAAAACATTTGGATTGCCCATGTTAAAATCTGCCAAAACCTATGAGCTGCAATCTTTCCGCTGGGTTGGACATTATGCCGTGCAATTCACCTGGGCAGATCGCCACGACGCCGGGATTTATACACTGAAACTATTAAAGGCCCTGGGCGAACCCGATGAAGAATAATAGCGCGGAAAAGCAGAATTCAAACCTGCTTTCCCGGGTGTTTGTCACTATTATGATCCTTATGGCAAGTGCAGGATTTTATAGTATCCTTCTGGATTTGTGGAGAGGGAAGCAGATCTCTCTATTGGAACAATTAATAGCCACGATGCTGGTCATGGTGATTGTGCTGGCGATAGCTTTTGTAATCATTCAACGCATCCAGATGCGAAAAACTGAAAACTTCAGGAGAGAAAAATGGTAGCATGGTATACAACAGAGACGGTAGCAGGAAAGCAAATATCCAAACATATTGGTGTGGCCACAGGCAGCACGATCAGGGCACGAAATATTGGTAGAGATATCATAGCTGGTCTGAGAACCCTGGTGGGAGGTGAAGTTCCAGAATATACAGAAATGATGGCCCATGCCCGAAATCAGGCGATTGAGCGCATGCTGCAAAAAGCGGAGGAGATGGGTGCAGACGCCGTTGTCTGCGTTCGGTTTTCAACTGCCATGATTATGCAGGGAACGGCTGAAGTCATGGCTTTCGGTACTGCAGTAAAATTCTAAGAACACCATTTTGAGATCCAATAGACCCCCGGGGGAGATCGTTGGCACCCTGACAGCGAAGCGACTGGATACCATCAGACGAATTGCCAGTAATCGACAGTTCGACTTAACTATCATTCTCGAAAATATCCATGATCCTCACAATGTGGGCGCTATTTTCAGGTCCGCCGATGCAGTGGGTATTGATGAAGTTCAACTGCTTTATACCAAGGAACGTTTCCCGGCCTTGCATCCCAAAGTGACTGCAGGCGCAGGGAAGTGGGTTAAAAAAAATCATTATCGAGACCCAGCCAGGCTGGCAGCAGATTTGAAGGCGAGAGGTTTTAAAATCTATACTACCCATCTCGCCGCAGACGCCCTGTCCATTCATGATATTGACTGGACACAACCTTCTGCCATTGCACTGGGAAATGAAAATCGGGGAGTCTCATCGGAAATGACCAAGCTGTCCGATGCGAATATCATCATTCCCATGTTTGGTATGGTAGAAAGCCTAAATGTTTCCGTAGCCACTGCAGTCATTCTTTTTGAAGCCTGTCGTCAAAGACAGG
>JAIPGJ010000053.1 GCA_021736185.1 Fidelibacterota bacterium
TACGCCTACAGATGAATTGTTTTTGAATCCTGAAAGGGGTCTGTCAGCTGCTAAAAGAAGTGCCGTATCAGTGAGCTATGCCACCACTTTGCGGAGTCAGGGATTGACGGTCGCTCAACGTATCTACGATACCGGGAGTTTTCGCTCAGATAGTCTTTCCACCACATTTCTCACTCGAGTTCACAATGACCTCACCGCCGCCAGAGAAGGTGGCATAAAACTGGTTATGCGCTACGCCTACACCAACAGTCAAACCGGAGCAGATGCATCTTTAGACTGGGTTGAGACCCATATCGAGCAACTCGGTCCTATCTGGCGTGCCAATGCGGATGTCATTGCATATATCGAAGCCGGTTTTATCGGTGCCTGGGGAGAATGGTATTATTCCAGCAACAATTTAAACAATACCACAAGTCGTAGAGCGGTTCTGTATAAAGAACTTTCTGAGTTGTCACCAGAACGGGCTGTTGTGGTGCGGACACCGGGATATAAAAGAGCTATTTTTGGTGTCAATGAACCCTTAACCCCGGATTCTGCCTTCTCCCAAACCTATCGAGCAAGAACCGGCGCGCATAATGATTGTTTCCTTGCCAGTGCAACAGATTATGGAACTTATGGCAACGTCGAGACCGATAAAACATATCTGAATCTTGACAACAGATACGTCCCGCAGGGCGGGGAAACCTGTAACCCAAGCACTTATTCCGAATGTGCCAATTCCCTGGTAGATTTAAATCGGATGCACTGGTCTGTCTTGAATCGCGATTATCATCAAGGTGTGCTCGATGGCTGGGAAACCAACGGATGCTGGCCAGAGATACAACGTCTGCTCGGGTATCGATTTATACTTGAATCAAGTGAACTTCAAAATGAAGTAAAACCAGGTGGGATTCTCACCAGCGAATTTACCATCCACAACGAAGGCTTTGCCAGTCCCTATAACCCCAGAAATTGCGAACTCGTGATTCGGAATCAGGCAACGGCGGTAGAATATGCACTAATCAGCAATGAGGATCCTCGTTTCTGGATGTCAGGTGAGACCACAAATGTGAACATTACCGCAGGTATACCCGGTGATCTGCCTGAAGGCAATTATGATATGTTCCTCCATCTATCTGATCCCGTGGAGGCCCTGCGCTATCGCCATGAATATGCCATTCACCTGGCCAATGAAAACATATGGGAAAGCGAAACGGGTTATAATAATTTAGGTCATACGCTTGCAGTTAGCAGTAGTGCTCCAGGTGAGAATTACAGCGGCGATTTATTTTTTGAATTTGTAGAAACCACCAGTATTGAAACAGAACCTGAACGATTAAGACCCGGTTCATTTGAAATATTGAAGGCTTACCCCAATCCATTTAATGGTGGTTATGCTATCGTTTTTCAAGTGACCGAAGAAGCGCCAGTAAGATTTGAAGTATTTAATGAACGGGGTCAAAAAGTGGCCAATATTTCAAACGAGGAATATTTCCCCGGTCAATACACAGCAAGATGGACACCCGATGAAACCATACCCAGCGGACTTTACTTTATCCGTGCCAGCACGCATAGTGAAGCCATGGTGCAAAAGGCAACCTATTTAAAGTAAGATATGAAGTATCTAAAGCATAGAGGTGCAAATATGTTAAAATCCAGACGATTACTGGTAATGACAATGATCCTTATCATGGTATTACCACAAAATGTATGGGCTGTCAAAAAATTAGCTCAGACCGGTTTTAAATGGTTGTCCATTCCAATTGGCGCCCGTGCCATAGGTATGGGTGCAGCGGTTACAACAATGGATGGGGATTTAACCACCGTTTTCTGGAATCCTGCGGGAATGGCTCATATTGAGGGATCTGGTTTCAGTTTCTCCAATGTTGCCTGGATAGCCGATATCAATCATATGGCTGCCAGCGGTGCCTATAAATTCAGTGATCGTCTGGTACTCTCGGCCCAGGTTGTCAGCGTTGACTATGGTGACATTAATGGAACCATGCGAGCCAATAACGCCAGCGGTTTTATTGACCTCGGAACCTTTTCACCATCTGGACTTTCTGCCGGAGTGGGGCTGTCTTCTGCCATCAGCAATAAATTCTCAGTGGGTGGGGTACTTAAATATTGCTATGAAGATCTGGGTACAGCCTATACCAGTCAGAATCTGGCAGATGACGAAATCACAGAAGTGGATGCAACACTGGGTGTGCCTGCCTTTGATTTGGGCACGCTCTTCTATCCTGGTTATGCCGATTTAAGGATCGGGATGACCTTGGCGAATTTTTCGCAGGAAAAGAGTTATGTTGCCGAATCTTTCCCACTACCCCTGACTTTTCGTCTGGGGACAGCCATGGATGTATTGGCTCCCCTTAATCTTTCCAGCAATCAGAAAATGACAGTGGCCATCGATCTGATACATGCCAGAGATTATACTGAGAGAATTCACATGGGTGTTGAATATGTTCTCAATGACATGATCTCACTTAGAACAGGCTATAAAACGAATTACGATGATGAAAACTTTACACTGGGGGCTGGATTTAAACATCATCTGGGTCCCATGGCATTTGAATTCGACTACGCTTTCAATAATTTTTCAACTTTTAACCCAGTCCATATGTTCTCATTTGGGCTCTCGGTGAAATAGGAAGGGGGACTTTATGAAACGACTAATAAAATTTTCCTTGGTTATTTCCACACTTCTCAGCGTGTTGGCCTGTACAGAGGAAAGCTCATCCTGGGTAGATCCTAACCCAACTGGGGGACCTGCTCCAGTCATTACCAATGTATCTCCGGATTCAGGTTTTGCTGGAACGGTCGCCATCATAACGGGTGAAAACTTTGCAACCACCCTGGAAGACAATATGGTACTCTTTGGTTCTATACCGGCTGTGGTCAAGGAGGCTTCAAGCACTGAACTGACGGTTCAACTACCCATGATTAACGATAAGACGGTCTTGCCAAAAGTGGCGGTAAAGGGCAGCGAATTCTGGGGCTATTGGGAAGGTCAAACCCCCGACACTGCAGGTGTCTTGCACGATGATTCTCTTACCTTCACATTCTATCAAGCCCTGGAAGCCCTGACTGATACGGTTTACTGGCCAGCAGGTGTGGTTACCGCTCCAGATTCTACCATCTATTTTATCGTCAATCAAGCTGACGCAGGCTGGAGTAAAGGACTTCACAAAGTGAATACAGACGGTTCTGTTGAAGTCGTTCGCACTTCAACGATTCTGGGGAATCTAATCTACGATGCAGCATCTGACTCCATTTGGGGATCAAATCTGCGACGTGGTAGAGATTTGGGCTGGATTTCTAGGGCCCCAAGCGATGGATCAGGAAGTTTTAGCAAAATGATCAAGGACGTCGTGACACCCAGTTCCATCGAATTTGATCAGTCCACCGGTGATATGTATTTTTCCAGTCTTGGATTCTATGAAGTCGTGATTACACCCGTCGAAGATCGATTTGATACGACCATCACGGACATCAAGGGAGGCATATATCTGGAACCGATGAGTAACAGAACCTTCTCAGATACCTCTCTGGCTACCATGTTGATGGAATATTCCAGACCAACCAGCTGCAAAATCATGGATGGATATCTCTATGTTACCCAGGCTTACCAGGAAACGGGTGCCGCCATTAGTCGTAATCAGATTATCGGCAACACCCTGGGAGAGACCGAGGTCGTCCTGGATGAATTTGACAATGTCTACTGTCTGGAATTTGATAGTGACGGAAATCTTTACTTTGTCCCAGAAGGGTCCAGCACACTTTATCAATACAATCAGGATACTGGATCTCTGGTAGAGTTCTTTCCTGGCGATGTGGTACCAACTGCCAATTTCATGTCCTGGTCTGGTATCAATCTCGTCATCGTATACTCAAATGTTGCTGACGATATGGAGGTTACTGCCGCCGAAGCGCCTGGCATGATTCAGAGAGTATATGTTGGTTCAACTGGATATTCACAATAGGTGACATTATGATGAAACTAAATATGAACATTCGTCTTATTTCAAAATATGCCATCATCTTTATGGTATTGGTTCCCATGATAACATTTGCAGCAGGTGCTGGGAAAGTTGCCGGACGCGTCTATGATGCGGTGACCGGAGAAGTCCTCCCTGGGGCAAATGTCATGCTCATCGAGCGTTGGGAGGGTGGTGTTGCGACGCCGCTTGACCGTATTGCCGGTGCTGCCACGGATATGGAAGGGGATTATTATCTCATCAATATATCTCCTGGTGTCTACACCCTTACCTGTAATATGATTGGTTATGCCAACAAGCGGGTTGAACAGGTCGTTGTTTTTGTAAACCGCACAACCACGATAAATTTTGAGATGGCAACTGCCAGTCTCGAAGGAGAAGAAGTGGTTGTGATCGCAGAACGAGAAGTGATTAAACAGGATGTATCAGCCAGTAAGTATTATATCAGGGCTGAAGATGTGGAATCATTGCCACTCGAAGGTATTGATGAAATCCTTTCGACCCAATTGGGAATCTCAGCAGAGTCCAGCTCTGATGGGTCTGGTTTCAGTATTCGTGGTGGTGGTATTGATGAGACCAACATCATCATTGATGGTGTCTCACTCATGAATGAACGTACTCAGGTACCCATGTCCAGTATCAATATGTCCTCCATTGAAGAAATTGAAATCCTCTCTGGTGGGTTTAATGCTGAATACGGTACGGTCCGTTCAGGTCTGGTGAATATCGTCACCAAAGAAGGCAAGGATCGCATCTCAGTAAATGGGGATGTGAGGTTTAGTCCCGCTGCCAGAAAACATTTTGGTCCGAGTCCCTTTGCACCAGATGGTCCTTTCTGGAAAGTATATGCGGGTGATAAAGCGTTTACCGGTGTGACCAAAGAAGATGTTGAATCCGGCGAATACCCCTTTGCCTTTGTAGGCTGGAATCAGGTGGCTCTTAATAATGCCAAGGACAACATTGCTTCCAACGACTATACCCCTCAGGAAGCCCTGGAAATCTGGAAATGGCGTCATCGCGAAATTGAATATGGAAATGTTCCTGATGGCGTCCTTGATTTGACTTTCACCGGACCAACTCCCATCAAGAAATTACGTTTCATGTATTCCCAGCGGGTTGAGAATACTCAATACTATTTACCATTGAGTCGTAAGGAATACTTTAATTCTGTCAGTCAGCTCAAATTGACTTACCGGGTGAATAACAAATTAAAGTTTCGCCTGATGAATTTGTATAATTATGAAGATGGTGTGGGTGGAGGAAGTGTCTATGGCGCTTCACCTGCTGTACTCAACGGCAGCACTGGATCGATATACAGCATGTCCTATCTGCTGAATTCCCCAACCTATCTGTGGGCTGAAGGTGCCTTTAATCCAATTCAGAACTATAGATACGTGGGTGGACTCCAGATGTCTTACATTTTTAGTCCTTCCACCTATATGGATTTGGGACTTGAATATTCATCGGATAAAACGGTTCAGGAACCCATGACCGACAGAGATACTACGCTGATTCATTTCATTGCCGGTAAGGGTTATGATGAAGGTCCTCGCAACCATCTTGGAGATGGAGCCGAACAATGGGATCAGCCCAATCAGTCTATTCTGGGTGGTTTGGGTCGTGGTCAGAATCACTCAACCTATGAAGGCCTTCGATTTCACGGTACCTATGTTTCTCAAGTAAATAAACGACATCAGATCAAAGCCGGGTTTGACTTAAGTCTGACCAAATTCAGAGAGCGTGAGCTGCAAAACGGTGGCGGTGGTGTTTACACCTATGAAGAAGCACCCAGTCAATGGATCTATTATACAGAAGATCCCATCAAGGGCAGCGCCTTTATTCAGGATCGTCTGGAGTTTGAGGGCATGGTGGCTAATTTCGGCCTACGTGCTGACTATTACGATCCCAGAAATTCGCCCTTCAATCTGGATGATCCGTTTAATTCTGACTATACTTCGGGATATTTTAATGGTTCAGGCAATGGTTTTGACTCGTTGAGAACAGATGAGTCAACTGGTAAACTAAGGTTGAGCCCCCGTTTGGGAATATCTCATCCCATCTCAGTGAATGCTAAAATCTACTTTAACTATGGACACTTCTATCAGGTGGCCCATCCCAGATATTACTTTAATGTCAAACCAGGTGGTACCCAGACCATTCCAAACCTGAACCTGGACTTTCCCAAGACCATTCAGTATGAAGTGGGCTATGAACACAGTATTGCCAAACAGTATCTGGTGCACTTGGGCGCTTACTACAAAGATGTTTCCAATGAAGTCGTGCCGCTGGAAATTAAAAATGGTCAACTCGGTACCGGTGATATTCAGATCACAACCTGGGCCAACAATCAATATCGTGATATTCGCGGCCTGGAATTCCGGGTTGAGAAAAATCGCGGCCAATGGTTCACGTTCTATACGACATTTGAATATACCACTGAGGACAGAGGCCGGACTGGCGAAATTGGTATCTATGAGGATAAGTTGCTGGAATACGAAGCAAGATTGCAGTACGAACAGGTCAAACCCTATGCCGTACCATCAGTTTCTGCAAATCTGAATTTTTCCACTCCTCACAATTATGGAAGAAAGATAGCAGGCATCTATCCCCTGGGAAGCTGGCGAGCCAGCTTTATCACGGGTTGGTCTGATGGAGGAAAATTCATCCTGGATGAAACCGCCTCCCTGGCAGCCAGACAATGGGTAGAAGCAGTGGACTGGACCAATACCGACTTATCAATTGAAAAAGCAACTCATATTGGCAATAATGACCTGGTCATTTATGCTTCAATCACCAACCTGTTTAATCAGAAACGATTGACCAACGTTGAGCGATACACATCCTATCTATCATCACTGAAGCTGCCATTCGAAAGCGGCGATCAAAATGGGAATGATAAATACGGGGACTATGAAGCGGATTATCTCGAGCTGGGCTGGTACTCGTGGACTCAATTCCTGAATCCACGCGATGTTTTTATCGGTATGCGGTTCTCATTTTAAAAAGGCTCAGGAATAAACCATGAAAATGCTAAGAATAGTAAATCTAATCCTGATCACCACATTGATGATCAGCATAGTTCAGGCCCAAACCTATGTCGGCAGTCGCTTCCACGATTTGGGGAAGCTGAAACACCGTATTGATACGGCGCTCTATCTAGATACATCAGGACCAACCAAACCAGTGTTAAGCTGGCCTCAGGGTGTATACGATTCTGAGAATTGTCAGTTCTCACGAGTTCTGATCAATGTGGAGTCCTATCTATCCTACCTCATCGATTCAACCGGTGGCACCCATGATACCACCATCGTCACCAATGAGAAGTATAGCAATTCCTATACTTCACTGGGTGATTTGTCAGATCAGGGACCACCCTGGGGTATCTATGAATACCGACGCTATGCACCTCCGGCGATCACAGTCGATTCAAACAATGATAGTTATAATTTTAACGGAGTCGTGTCAGATTCACTCATGTCCGATGTACAAATCGATCTGGTCTTGAAATCGAGTCCCGGGTTTTATGTCACTCAAAAGACTTTCTCGTTTGCCAATGAGTTTCATGATGATTATGTCATCTATCACCTGAATTTCAAATATACAGGGGACTCAGACTTTCTGGATCTGGATCCCGACTATCCACCACAGGATCTATCCAACGTCTATTTTGTGATTGGATACCACATGATCCCCAGTTTTGCCGGACAAAAAGAAATCATGTACGGCAGCCGCTGGGGTGGGGATGCCTATGATGATTGGATGGATTGGGAATCAGTGACACCCATGTACCCATCAAATATTGACGATGAGCGTTCGGACATGCTGCTGGTTTATGGCTGGGATGGAGATGATACCGACGTGGCTACACTGGAATCAGGTGGCAAGTATTTCAATGATACGGGAGATCCAAGCTTTCAGCATGAGATCAAGGGACAATTCCTTTCCTATCAGTTTCCCGGGTATACCCTCATCCATGCTGATAAGGCAGCCGATGACCCCAGTGATGATCCAGACATGCCTCAAACGCTGGCCATTGCAGATATTTTCGAAACCTGGGCGAATACCTTTAGTGGGCAACCTTCCTATGAGTATTTCTCTACCGGCGAAAAACAACATCCACCAGATTGGGAAGATCCAGGTAATAGCCATTGGAAAAAAAGTGATCATATCTACATGAGTCTCGGACCCTATGACTTTAGTATGGGTGAAGACGTAGACATCGTCTATGCCGTCGGTGTCGGTGGTGTTGACTATGAAGAAACAGTGACCAAAGGTCAGGAATGGCTGAGTTGGTATCGTGACGAACCCGGCGCTACCTTTGATGATGATGCCAAACGTGATTTTATTGGAACCGGTCTAGACTCACTCTATGATTATCTCAGCCGTGCACGATGGGCCTGGGATCGCATGAATAATGATCACCCCGTACCAGCACCCTTGCCATCTCCTGGTCTGGAAGTAACCAGTGGTGGTGGTTTTATCAAGCTGGAGTGGGAGGACATGAGTGCCGTACCCGATCCAGTGACCGGAATCCCTGATTTAGCAGGATATAATGTTTATCGTAAACTGGGTGCCCAACTGGTCAACTTCAAGGAAGATGAATTTGGCAAGGGCATTGTCTACGAAAAGATTGCTGAATTAGGTCCTGATATTACTGAATTTCTGGACACCACAGCTATCCGCGGTGAAAATTATCGCTATTTTGTGACCACGGTTGATGATGGCACCCAAAATGATGGTTTGTTTCCCGGTAGACCCCTGGAAAGTTCACATTTCCAGAATCGGACCTCCACTGGTGCCGTTTCATTCAAGCCAGCACCGACCCACAATGACAGCGTCAGGGTGGTTCCCAATCCATACATTCTGTCTGGAGGCGAATTGAATTTCACAGGAGACCTGAATAAAATTCTGTTCATTAATCTTCCAGCATTCTGTAGCATCAATATTTACAATGCAACAGGGGATCTGGTTAAAACAGTGGAACATACTTCAGGTAGTGGTGATGAAGCCTGGGATCAGCTCAGTAATTCGAACCAGCGGATCGTCAGTGGTGTCTATATCGCATATGTCACGAATTGTCGTAACCTGGATGAATCGAAGCTGCCAGATGTTTACGAGAAATTTGTCGTTATCCGCTAAGTAAGGATGAGCAGCTAAGTCAGAATAATGAAATTGAGCCTTACCATATTATCAATGGTTTCCCTGTGCTATGGACAGTTAACTGGTCCTTTGCCGGGAATCACCGCCGATATGGATTTTTTCTGCTACTACGGTGGATTTGGTCCGGTTGAAGTGTGGCAGGCTCAATATTTTGATCTCTTTATCCTGGAGCCCAATCAGATCAGTGCCGAGCAGGTCCAGGATATTCGGAATGGGTTTGATGATGTGCTGGGAACCGAAGACGATGTTCTGGTTTTTGGGTATGTCAGCATAGGTGAAACCTATTATAATGATGAAGTGGGGGACGGTACAGGTCCAGTCTATTTCAATGGCACAGATACCGTCTATCAGAATGCTGGCTATGCCTCCTATTTTCTGGATGATTTTGATCATGACTCTCAGCCGGACGAGAATGGTACCTGGTCCAGTTATTATGTCAATGCAGGGGATTCTGCCTGGTGGGAATTCAATGCTGCCAGATTGGATGAGACCCTCTACATCAAGAATTGCGATGGTCTATTCATGGATACCATGGGTGTTCCATTCCCCGCCAGTTGGGGTGGGTCTTATGAGTGGACAACAGCCGGGATGGCTAATTACGTTGCTTTTTTGCGCGCTCAGTATCCCGAAAAGTATCTGTTCGGCAATAATCCATCACTCTACATGCATCCAGCCCTGCCTGGATACGCCTACCTGGATCTGATCCGTAATTCCATGAATGCCTATATGTACGAAAGTTATTATCTGACCTGGGATTGGGACCAGGAGATCGGCTATGTGAGTCCCTGGTTCGAAAATGCCCGGGATACCTGGGCACCCATCATCAATACGGAAGCTGCTAAGGTTGATGGTTATACAACCGTGGCGTTGGACTATGTGAATGTGGATCAACCTGACTATGCCGTGCTTCTGGCGAATCAAATTCAATTTACGGAAGTCGATCTGGGTTGGCTAACAGCGGTGAGTTCTGTCTGGCTCAATGAGATCAGGTATGATACCTATCACAACCACCCCATTGACAATAATTCGCCAACATGGCCAAGCTTGCCTGGAATTCTTTATCATGAGCTGGATGGAAGTGACATCAAACTGTACTGGAATGCAGCGGTAGATCAAACTGAACCCGTATCTTACCGGCTCTATTTTGAGACCAGCCCGCCTGATTTTTCTGATAATTCGAATTTCATTCAGGTGAATCCAGGCAGTTCACAATTCTATGACTGGGAGTATACGATTTCCAATGTGATTCCCGATACAGAATACTATGCCGTTCTGAGAGCCGCTGATGGGGCGCCAGAAGTTCATATCGATCAGAATAGAAGAATTGTTCCTATCTCAACTTCTCCTGACAATCCGCTTGAGATGTCCATCGATGGCTTCTTCACTGATTGGGTGAATGTTCAGAATATTGATGATGCAGGGGAGGTGCCAGAATTAATTAATGATGCACCGATTCCTGCCTGCGATTTTGAGAACCTGTGGATTTCAGCGGATGCAGATAACTTATATTTCTCATGCAGTTTTGCTGAAACACCTCAGTTGGGGACCTATTATTACCATGTATTCTTGGATGTAGATGAAGATTCATCCACAGGTTTCCATTATGCCGGGGCCCAGATTGGAGCCGATTATATGGTGGAGAACTATTCGTTACACCGCTATACGGGTGTTGACGATTCATGGAATTGGGAGTTTGTCGGCGGAATAGATTTGGTATCTGGTTTTGTGGAAACGAATCGTTTTGAAGGGAGCATCCCTCTGAATATACTGGATATCCAAGGCACATCTCTGGCGCTTGTGTTCAATGTGAATGACAATGCCGATCTGGGTCCTGATGATTTTGCGCCAGATACTTATACGGAACGAAGTTATAGATTTGATTTATCAAGCTTGTCCATTGATCTTCCAGTATTACCTCGGGAAACCATTATCTCGACTTATCCAAATCCATTCAACCAATCCATGACCTTTCGCCTGGAGAGCGCCTCAGTCACCGGTGAAAAGGGTCAATTAAATATCTACGATGTAAGTGGTAAACTCACTCAAGTGATTGAAGTGAATCTGACTCATGGCACCCAATTGATATGGAATGGAAATGACATTATGAACCATCCAATTGAGTCAGGGGTGTACCTGTATCAATTAATAAACGTTAACCAAGAAAAGGGTCACGTTCTTTCATCAGGAAAGATAGTGGCCATAAAGTGATAATCACAATAACCTAAGGAGGTTGTATCATGCTTAAAACGCTACGAAACATGATGGTTGGGATGAGCATACTGCTAATGGCAGTATTCGTATCCGGAGCGACCATTACAATCGATGGTGATATGTCCGATTGGACACCAGCCATGCAAGTCGATGTAGAACCAGGTCCTGTTGAGGAAACTGGTGATCAGGCCATTGTTGAAATAGATATCAAGGATGTCTATATGACCAATGATGCTGATTATATCTATATCCGCTGTGACTTCAACGAAGACGGTGTGCTTGGTGACCTGGAATCTGTCAGTGGAAAACCACAGATATTCCTGGATACCGATATGTCCAACGAGACAGGTCTTACCTGGGGCTATATGGCTGCGGGTGTTGATGTCTGGATTGAATTTCCTCTTACAAACCAGGATTCAATTAACTTTACTGAAGACGCTGGTGCTACCTGGTCATTAATTGAATGTGCCACAATGTCAGCGATCAATGCCGAAGACAATGCTTACGAACTCGCCATCAGTCGGGCCGATCTTGGTTTGGATGATGCTCCAGGATTTCGTCTCATGATATTGAACGAAGAGACCGCAAGCTGGGGCAATGATGCATTTCCCAATGATCTCGGTACCACGACCATGGATTACTACTTCAGCTCTCCCAAGACCATCGATGGCGATATGTCTGATTGGTCAAGCTTTGAAATGCTTGATAAGGGTGGCAATGCTGAAGAAACCGGTGATTTTGACTATCCCTCACTGGATCTCAAAGACATCTACATGGCCTATGATGATGAATATGTCTATGTAAGAATAGATATCAACGAAGATGGTGTGTTCTCAGATATCCCAGATGTTGCCAATGGTATTGGTGGCGTATTGCAGTGTTTCTTTGACACAGATGTCTCAGCCGAAACAGGTCTCACCTGGGAATGGTGGGCCACAGGTTGTGATTGGTGGCTGCATCCTCTCAATATGACAGATACACTTCTCATGCATTTGGGTGACGATCCCAATGGTGAAGATTATGACATGGTTGGTAATGGCTATGCCAGTGCCATTAACGGTGACGACAATGCCGTTGAATTCGCTGTACCACGTGCGGATTTAGGCGAAGTGGGAACTTTCTACGAATCACTGAATTTTATGGCGCTTTGTGAAGAGATGGAAAACTGGTCTGCTGATGAATTCCCCAATGCTGTTGGTGATACCACTGCATTGTTCACTTTTGGAGCAGGAGGCGTTAATCGTGGCCAACCAGTTGCAATTGATGTCGAATTGGATTCAAATCTACCGACAGAATTTGCTGTTGTCGGCAACTACCCCAATCCCTTCAACCCCAGTACTACGATTCGTTTCACGTTGAGTGATGCGAGCAATGTAACCCTGGACGTTTATAACATGCTCGGTCAGAAAGTGGCCAGCCTTTATAATGGATTAGGACATTCAGGTGCAAATGAAGTAACCTGGAATGGAACCAATGACAATAACCAGTCAGTTGATTCCGGTGTTTATGTTTATCGTGTGACTACACCCAGTGGTGTTGCCAGCGGTAAAATGATCATGCTCAAATAGTAAAACATGGTTTGATCGGGGAGCCTATGAAAATAGACTCCCCGATTTTTACCTTTTTCGCTCCAATGTGGTTAATCTTTTCAAGGATACAGTGAACACATGACAACTCCACCCACTTTCAGGGTCACATCACCAGGCCGAATCTGTCTCTTTGGAGAACACCAGGATTATCTCGGTTTACCCGTTATTGCAACTGCCATCAACCGACATATCAAATTTACAGGTCAATTAAATACGGACCAGGTCATGACCATTGTCATGCCCGATATCAACCAAACCAGAATAGTTGATTTAAAGGACCGATTTGAAGTATTAAAGCCCCGGGACTATATCGCTTCGATTATACGAGTGCTGCGTCGCGAGGGTGTCAATTTTCATACAGGCTGTCACATTAAATTTTCAGGAAATATTCCCTATAAAGCAGGTTCATCCAGTTCCAGTGCCATGATTGTTGGCCTGATACGCCTGCTGGTGAAAATGTATGATTACCCAAAAGAATTGGATCCCGGTGAAATTGCCATGCTGGCCTACCAATCTGAAGTAGTGGAACATGGTGAACCAGGAGGCATGATGGATCATTATTCCGTCAGTGTTGGAGGTGTCATCCATATCAATACAACGACCTATGAGGTCAAAGTACTCCGCGAGAGCATCGACGGTCTCATCCTGGCCAACTCCATGGTTCCCAAGGAGATACTGGAAGTCCATGGCCGTATTCGACCAACGATTGAGCGAGCTATTTCCGTATTAACCAAGATTGATCCGGAATTCAAATTAAAAGATGTCAGAACAGAAGACCTGGAGAGCTATTATAAACTTTTGCCGGAATCGGCTATCCCCATGTTTTATGCCACCGTGACCAATCATGAGATCACACGGCAGGCCCTGGAGCATCTCAACCAGGACCCTCTGGACCTCAATGAAATTGGCGTCCTGATGAATAAACATCATGAGCGTTTGAGAGATTATCTTCAGATCACCGTACCAAAAATAAATTTAATGATTAATCGGGCGCTTGAAGTCGGTGCCCTGGGAGCCAAGATCAATGGCTCGGGCGGCGGGGGAACCATAGCCATCCTGGCGCCTGACTGTCAACAGGAAGTGTGTTCGGCCCTCGAAGAAATAGGTGCAGCCTGTTATCCGGTGCAATCAGATCCAGGCGCACGAGATGAATAATTTAAAGCTAAAGCACTTCCCATTTTCCAAGGAGAGCGTAACCATGGATCGAACAAAATATTTACATATTCTGCTGGCGTTTTGCACCGGCATCTTTTTAATCAGCTGTTCCACAGCACCGAAGGTGGTCGCTGACTTAACATCTGGTGATCTCGTCCTTGAAGTAAATCAAGAACTATCAACCAGATTGATCAAAGTGGGCGATTCGAGGATTGAAATAGCACCTTTTAACTACTCTGAGAAAGTCATGGTAGGTGGAAAGTGGGTCACATCCTTTGCTTTTTCAAATGTTGCCACAACTGATATTTCAGGTGAATTGGGCAGGGGGTCCATGACCATGATTAAAGGTCAAAATGGCTCTCTGGAAAAATCTGTTTCTTTCCAGGTTTTCGAAAAATATCCTGGTGTTTTTGTTACGCAGGTGAGCTACACAAATACGGGAACTGAGCCCATCACCGTGCAAGCCTGGAAAAACCACGCCTATGTTATTCCAACTGATCCTAAACAAAGTGCAAAGATCCCGTTTTACGCATATCAAAGTGGTGCTTATGAAAGTCGGGCAGATTGGATTCTTCCCCTGAAAGATGGATTTAAGCAGGCGAACTACATGGGCATGAATGCCACAGATTACGGTGGTGGCACGCCAGTGATCGATGTCTGGAATCCTGCCTTTGGTATTGCCGTGGGACATTTGGAACTTACTTCAAAGCTGACGGCCTTCCCAACATCTTATTCAAATGAGTCAGGTGCTAAAATTGCCGTGAAGTATGCCCACGATACGGTTTTAGAACCCGGCAAAAGCACAAAAACCTTTATCACCTTTATCGCTCTCCACAAGGGCGACTATTTTGCTGCGCTGGAAACGTATCGCAGTATGATGATAGACCGGGGCATCAAATTTGACCCCTTCCCGGAAACGACTTATGAACCCATCTGGTGTGCCTGGGGATATGAGAGAAACTTTAAGATTGACCAGATTTATAACACCCTTCCAAAAGTTGCTGAAATGGGCTACAAATGGGCCGTCCTGGATGATGGATACCACAATGCTGAGGGTGACTGGGCATTACTCAAAGACAAATTTCCAGATGGTAATGCCGGGATGAAGGCCTTCACCGATGAAATCCGGAAAAATGGTCTCCGTCCCAAGCTCTGGTGGGCACCTCTGGCTGCGGATCCTGGAACTGATTTATTAAAGGAACATCCAGAATATGTACTTATGAACGAAGATGGAAGCACCCAGGACATATCATGGTGGGATAGCTACTACCTTTGCCCAGCTTACCCGCCTGTGAGAGAATACACCAAAGATCTGGTAAGGAAAATTCTCACGACCTGGGGATATGATGGTCTAAAGATCGACGGTCAGCATCTCAATGGAGCACCACCCTGCTATAATCCCGCTCATCATCATGAAAGACCTGAGGAATCTGTTGAACAAATGGCAGCCTTCTTTAAAGATATCTATGACACAGCCAGGTCTATCAAACCGGATGCTGTCGTTGAAATCTGCCCCTGTGGTGCCTCTTATGCCTTTCATACCATGCCCTATTTTAATCAGCCTGTTTCAAGTGATCCTTTAAATTCCTGGCAGATTCGGTTGAAGGGTAAAACCCTAAAAGCCCTAATGGGGCGCAATGCACCTTATTATGGGGATCATGTGGAATTGAGCGATAATAAATCAGATTTTGCCTCAACCGTGGGTGTGGGTGGTGTGGTTGGCACCAAGTTTACCTGGCCACCTGAAGAACCGGTCTACGATAGAAAAAACAAGCCACAACCATCTGATATTGCCTTAACACCAGAACGAGAGGCACAGTGGGTGAAGTGGCTGGACATTTACACAGAGAAAATGTTGTCCAAAGGCGAATATCGGGGTGACCTGTATGATATTGGCTATGATTATCCTGAGACCCACGCGATCCAGAAGGGGAGTAAGATGTATTATTCATTTTACAACGAGTCCTTTAGTGGAAAGGTTCAATTGAGGGGGCTCCAGGCTGACCAGAAATATGCCATCAAAGACTATGTGAACCAGATTGATTTTGGAATTGTTAGTGGGAATGCTGCAGAAATATCTGTTACGTTTGAAGGATCACTGCTGCTTGAAGCTATTCCCGTAAAAGAATAGGAAGGATAAACATGTCAGATTCAATTGAGAAAAATGACGGTAAACACGGGGGCGTCAGTCGACGAGATTTTATCCGTATGGGGAGTGCCGTTGGACTGGGCACAGCCATCGCCGGGATGGCCATTAATAGCTGCAGCAAGGATAAACAAGTTGTTCTGGACACAAAACCGGGGGCTGCCAAAGTAGGACCTATTGAGACCGTACGGATGGCTTTGGTGGGTGTAGGTAACCAGGGATCTCAACATTATCGAAATTTTCTGAGAATTCCCGGTGTAGAAATCGTTGCGGTATGCGACCTCGTTGAGGACAAGGTCAAGCGCATGCAGGATTGGACTGTTGAGGCAGGGAAGAAGAAACCGGTCGGTTACTTTAATGGAGCTGAAGACTACAAACGGATGTGTGCTGAGCAGGACCTTGATCTGGTATTTACAGCAACGCCCTGGGAGTGGCACGCACCCATTATGGTGGAAGCGATGAAAACCGGGTCTCATGCCGCCACAGAAGTTCCTGCCTGTGTTACCATTGAGGAATGCTGGCAACTGGTTGAAACAGCCGAAAAGTATAACAAGCATTGTCAAATGATGGAGAATGTTTGCTATATGGAACCCGAGATGATGATCTTCAATATGGCTAAACAAGGTCTATTTGGAGAATTATTGCATGGTGAAGGAGCTTATAACCATGATCTTCGAAATCTTAAAGTGGGCAGTGCCTATGAAGGAAATTGGAGAATTTACCATTCGATGAATCATAGTGGTAATTTGTATCCAACCCATGGTTTGGGACCCATTGCACAGTGTATGGATATTAGTCGGGGTGA
>JAIPGJ010000054.1 GCA_021736185.1 Fidelibacterota bacterium
ACCGGGAGCACTTCCGCTCTATAATTTTTAATGCCAATTTCCGCAGCGACATGACGGGCTGCTTGTTCCTTATCCCCAGTCAGCAGAAAGGATTGAATACCTCGTTTGGAAAGTGCTTGAATAACGGCGGAGCTTTCGCTTTTAATAGTATCGGAAAAGGCCATCAGCCCAATGATTTCCTCTTCCTTGAATACTCCAGAAACGATATATCCATCATAGTAATAATGGTCTAATTTTTTTGCATACTCATTTGACAATTTATCAGCTTGATCGACTTTTCGGATGCGATACTTCGAACCATTGCTACGTCCTTCCAGACCGCGACCGGGCTCCTCTTTTATACTAAGCATTTCCACGGTCTTGATGGACTCTCGGGTACCATAATCCAGAAGAGCCTTTGCCAGGGGATGCTGGCTATGCTGCTCCAAACCCATGGCGATACCCAGGTAGCTAAGATCGCCTTCAGGAAATTTTTCAATGAGCTGGGGTTTGGATTCGGTAATGGTCCCCGTCTTATCGAAAACGATGATATCAACTTTACTCAATAATTGAAAAGCGTCTGCGGATTTAATTAAAATTCCACCTCTTGCCGCAATTCCGCTCCCCACAACCAGGGCAGTAGGCGTTGCCAAGCCCAGGGCACAGGGACAGGCTATAATCAAAACAGAGATCATCACATTGATGGCGAAGGTCAGGCCGTATCCCAAGGCAAACCAGGTGATCCCACTAAGAATAGCCAGGCTCAAAACCACCGGGACAAAGATGGAGGCAATTTTGTCCACGAGTTTTTGGATTTTAGGTTTCCGCATTTGGGCTTTTTCCACCAGATCAATAATTTGTCCGAACATGGATTCACGTCCAATTTTTTCTGCTCGAATGACCAGGGCAGATTCCAGGTTCAGGCTGGCACCAATCACCTGGCTTCCCAGAAGCTTCTCTACTGGGAGCGACTCGCCGCTGATGGAGGACTCATCCACATGACTGGCACCCTCTATGATGACACCATCCACGGGGATCTTGGCGTGGGGATTGACTCTGATCTCATCGCCACTTTTAACCTCACTCATGGGAAGCATCCTCCAGATGCCTTCCCGCTTCACCTGTGCTTCAGTGGGCATTTGCTCCATGAGTCCAGTCAATGCTTCGGTAGTTTTCCCCCTGGCCACAGATTCCAGCCATTTACCAAATGTGATAAACAGCAGGATGGTCCCGGCTGCCTCAAAATAGAGAGTTTGAAATCCATTTATTCCCCAGCCAAATTGGAGATTCAATGCTGAAACAAGAGAATAGGTGTAAGCAGATCCTGTTCCCAGGGCGACCAGAGTATCCATATTGGGTACGCCGAGAAACAAATGCTTGAAGCCCCGCTGATAATAACCAGCACCGCTGAAAACCAGGATGCTAGCCAGGCATAATTGCACCAGGATGTTATTGGTAACAGATAGCAGTTCCAATTTCAGAATCATTTCAAGCATGGCATACACCAACAGCGGAATACCAAAGATCGCCTGAATAATGAGCAAGCGTTTCCAACTCGCGATCGTGCGTTGCTGTCGATGGACTAAGGAGGACGAGCCCTGGGGTTCCAGTTTGTAGCCCATTTTGGAAACAGCCCGGGTAAATTTATTTATGGGAATAGACTCTGTTGTGGTCACTGTGGCAGATTCAGTTGCCAGATTCACCGATACCTCTTGGACACCGGGTAACTGTTTGATGGCAGTTTCGACATTTGCCACACAAGCGGCGCAGCTCATGCCTTCAACATCAAATTGGTAATTGTGATTTTGGGGCTTCATTCCAGGATTCATATCTGACATGGGATCTCTCTTTGTTTATTTGCCTCGGGCTAAAATATGATTTACTATGGCCGGTATTAAGCTAAATAGTCTGTTCTGAAAAATCTAACCAAAGCACTGATTTTATGACGAACTTTTCAGAGCCATGTTTCACTTTACATTCTGTTTTCTATACTATAGAATGTAAAGTCACCTGACCAGTTGTGTTATCCGATACCAATATACTTAAAAAGTGATAAAAAAAGTCATGTAAAGACTTGATGATGTGATGATTCATGATAATATGCTTATGATGAAACCTTTCGAAAAAAAATGCAGGTCGCAGTTCGGCGCATATCGCTTGAAACGGATGCTGCGATATACAGCGCACCTAAATTAAAGCATCCAAAAAACAAAGGAAAAACAAACATGCGTATAGCCAAAGAAGATATAGATGTTAAGATGGAGATTCCTGGTGCCGTGATTCGTCAGCAAACGGAGTTCGGCGACGCCACTGGATTAGGCAAGATCAGTGGCGAGTACTTCAGTCTCTCGGCGGGTGTTGATACCACCCCGTTGTTTCAGGGACTGGATGGTGATTTGTGCCAGTGTCCACACTGGGGCTTCATCTTGAGCGGACACCTTACGACGACGGATGCGAATGGCTCACAGGAGACAGTCAAAGCGAATGATCTCTTTTACTGGCCACCTGGGCACAATGTAATGGTTCACGAAGACGCGGAGATCGTCATGTTCAGCCCTCAGCAACAGCACAGCCATGTCATCAATCACATGATCGAAAAAGTAAAAATCTGATCTAGCCATGTTACGACCATCAAATCGCTGCAGCCGACGTCGCCGCTATCATGTCGACACGGCTGCGGTCAGGTGCTGCGTGCTGTTCCTGATTGTTTTAGGAAGCTGCAGCGATTTGGGCGACCCAGAAGTGCTGTTGCCGCAGATTGTCATTAGTACCACGCAGATTGATTATGCTACCGTTACTATTGGGTCCCCTCAAGCCAGACATTTGCAGATTGTCAATAGAGGTGAAGGCGAACTTCATGGGGAGCTGAGCCTGCTACAGGATGATACGGCATTCATCGTGCAGCCCTCGGGTCAATTTTTATTGCTACCTGGAGACACACTTGCGGTTGAGTTGATTTTTACTCCAGCAGCCGCATTGAATTATAGTGGTCAAATTGTCATCAGCAGTGATGATCCCGAAAATCCAGAGCATTTGATCACTTTGACGGGGGAGGGGACAGCGCTACCCGTACCCGCGCTGACTGTTTCAAACAGCAGCCTTAATTTTGGCACTATCCTGACTGGCAGCAGCAGCCACCAGCAAATCACCCTCAGCAGTACAGGTAATGACACCTTGTTGATCTCATCTATTGATTTTGATCGTGGTGAATACAGCATTGATGCAAATACACCCCTCGAATTGAATCCTGGAGCCTCGCAGCTTATAACCATATCCTTTCAATCCGGAGTTGCCGGGGTGTTTGATGGCAGTATGACCATCATTTCAAATAGTCCATCGACACCAGATGTTGTTTCCCTGATTGGTGAGGCAGAAGCACCTGTGAGTTATGCCGGATCCGTCCAACCTGTCTGGAATTCAAGTTGTGGCGGCTGCCATGGCTCAAACGGCGGCTTGAATTTAAGCTCATATACGACTCTCATGGCTGGTTCCAACAGCGGTCCAACAGTAACCATTGGGGATGGTCCGAATAGCCTGCTTATCAGGAGACTCCGAGGCGAAGTTGGTACCCGGATGCCACAGAATGGACCTGCACTTCCAGATGAAACTATTGGCAACATTGAAACATGGATAAATCAGGGAGCATTAGACAATTGAAATTACTTATTCGAATGGCACTCCTCAGCCTCACAGCCAGTAGTCTTTTAGCGCTTCCCAGATTTGCCTTGATGGAGGATGTGAGCTGCAGTTCATGTCATTCTTATCAAGGAGGTGGTGGAAATCGGACCTCCTACGGTGAAGAGTATGCCCGGGAAAGCCTCATCATGAAAGATATTGTTTTGCCCTGGGAAAACGATGATAGCGAATTCCCACTATATTTTGGACTGGATACCAGATATCAAATGATTGCTCAGTCTGATGAAGACTTTAGACAATTCCCCATGCAATTCGCCCTTTATGGAGGTGCTGAATTCGGGAGACTCATAGCTCACGCAGAGATTTCCAGGATTTCTGATGAATTTCGAGTCACTGGAGCTTTACGCTATGAAGGTTTGCCCCTTGAAAGCTGGGTCTCTCTGGCCAGGGAATTGCCAGTTTTGGGATGGCGAATTGATGATCATAGTGTTTTTACCAGAGGTGGAAACCTGACCCTCCAGGGATTATCCCATGAAGGAATGCCCTATACCCCTTTTATGGAAGCCCCTGAGCTTGTAGAGATGGGCAGTTCACCCATCCCGGGTCTTGATTTCACGCTCATGGCGGGGACCCCATTTATTGATTCCAACCGGGCTCTAGATGCTAATTATTTCACTGCAGCAAAAGTGAGTTATTCTTATTCTGGAAACCTGCTCTCTGCACAGCTTGGTTTGGCCTATTTAGATGAGAACCAGCTGATCAACACTGCAGTGGCCAGCTGGGGTGTTTCCAGTCACGGTCTTGTATGGTTGGGGGAGTGGGCTCAAATGAATGGATGGATTCAATCCGAAATCACCAATCTGGCCACCTTTCATCAATTGAGCTACCGCTTGTTTCTAGGTCTTGATATTGTGGGGCGCTACGAATTTTTTGATCCTGACATCGATCTCAGTACTGGCGCCATCCAGAGAGTCAGTCTGGGGTTCGAATTTTTCCCTGTTCGAGGGCTTGAAATGAAATTGAGCTATCGCAGCAGTACGCTGGATTTACCTGATATGCAATCAGATCCTGAATCACAGATTTTGAGTCAGATCCACTTATACCTATAAAAAAATCCAGGATTCACCTGGATTGCCTTTTTTCCACAGATGCTATTCGGATTATTTCTGAAGCGAAATGCGTGGATGGGCACTGGCTTGGCTGATTTCGCCTATGATTCGGGCTTCTTCCACGCCATTTGCATGAAGATCATCAACAAAGGCCCCTGCATCTTTTCCAGGAATACTTATGAGTAATCCACCAGATGTCTGGGGATCAACCACCAATAATTCATCCAGCTTGCTCACTCCGGATCCGATAGTGATCCGAGGTTTGTAAAATTTTCGATTGGCTAATAATCCACCTGGAACCACTTTTTGTTCTGCGTATTTATAAGCTCCTGGCAGTATGGGTAGCTGGTCCACAAAGATGGTCGCGTCCATTGAGCTGGCATCCAACATTTCCAGTAAATGTCCTATCAGACCATAACCCGTGACGTCGGTCATGGCATGAACGGTATAGTCTGCAACGACATCAGCCGCATATTTGTTGAGCTTGACCATGCTTTTTATCATGACTTCCAGCTCTTCTGGAGAAATTATCTTTTTCTTCAGCGCTGTAGCTACGATTCCCGTGCCAAGTGCCTTGGTGAGAACCAGGGCGTCGCCAGGTTGGGCGCCTCCATTGGAAATCATTTTGTCAGGATGTACTATTCCTGTCACCGAAAGTCCATATTTAAGTTCGTCATCCTTGATGGAGTGACCACCGGCAAGGACCGCCCCTGCTTCAGTAATTTTACTTAACCCCCCTCTGAGAATATCACGAAGTACAGAATTGTCCATATCATCTACTGGAAAGGCAACAATATTCAAAGCGGTCACCGGGCGGGCTCCCATGGCATAAAGATCACTAAACGCATTCGCAGCGGTGATCTGACCAAAAGTGAAGGGGTCATCAACTATGGGAGTAAAAAAGTCAAGGGATTGGACCATAGCAATTTCTTCACTCAGTTTATAAACCGAGCTGTCATCACGATGATCAATACCTACGAGCAGGTCGGGATGTGAGGGAATATCAATCCCGCAAAGTATATCGTCCAGGTCCCCTGGACCAATTTTACCTGCTCAGCCAGCGGCCTTGACTTTAGCGGTCAGATTTATTTCTAAGCTTCTTGTCATCTACTGAAAATAAGCAGGAGATATGAACTGCCAACGCCAAAAGCTGCTATAAATAAATTGTTTTAGTATTGAAATTCCGGAACACTTGTCCTATGATTATGGATGCGCTATTTAATCAAAATGACCCTCGTATCCATCTCAGTCCTGTTCATATTTTCCAATTGCAGTCCAGTCCATGAATCGGCGCCGGCTGATATCATGTACTTTATTCTTATAGATCGCTTTGTGGATGGCAACCCGGAGAACAATACAGGCAACAATCCCAATAGTTATGAGCCCTATGATGGCAGCAACCCGGAAGCCCTTAAAAAGTATCAGGGGGGAGACCTGGCCGGCATTACCCAGTCCCTGGATAGTTTAAAGGCGATGGGAATCAGTATGCTCTGGATTTCACCCTTTATTGACAATTCAAATACAGATTACGTGGGTTGGTGGCCTTATCATGGCTATTACCCCATCGATTTTTACCAGGTGGATGAACATTTTGGTACGCTCGAAGATTTAAAAAAGCTGGTCACAGCGATCCACGCGAGAAATATGAAGATCATCTTCGATATGCCGTTTAACCAGACGGCTGCTGATCACCCATGGATTAATGACCCCGGCAAAAAGAATTGGTTCCATATGAATGATCAGGACCAGCCCTATGTGATTACGGACTGGCAGAATCAAGAGCAGATTGAATGGGGTGAACTCCATGGCCTGCCTGATCTGGCACAGGAAAGGCCGGAAGTCAGCGAGTATTTGTTTGAGGTTTCCAAGTATTGGATTGAAGAAACCGGTTGTGATGGTTTTCGCCTTGACGCCGTCAAGCACATCCCCATCAGCTTTTGGCAGGAATATACGACTCGTATTAAAAATCTGGCAGGTCCAGAATTTCTGTTGCTTGGTGAGGTCTTCTGGGGGGAGTCCTGGAGAATTGAACCCTATCAGGATATCGGTTTTGACTATCTTTTTGACATCCCCGGGTACTATGCCATTCGGAATACATTTAATAAAGGGGCCGGGTTGGATGATTTTTCAAGATTCTATAAACTGAATACTGAAAACCTACCTGACATCTCCTTTGCTACGCTCATTGACAACCACGATGTGCCTCGTTTCAATGTTGATCTAAACCAGCATGCCTGGGAAAAACAACTGTTGGCCCTGGGATGGTTGATGACGGCCCCTGGATTGCCAGTCATTTATTCCGGCACTGAATTGGGGATGAAGGGTTATGCTGTGGACGATGTTCGCGGTGAATCGCAGGATTATCTGAATCGTTTGCCCTATCCAAGCACCCTTTCGGAGGAGCAATTATTCTATAAAAAGGAATTTGTAGAACTTACTGAATTGAGAAATCGATATCCCGCTTTCCATGGGGGTGACTTCCATGAAATCTATAAAGATTGGTCCATCTATGCCTATCTTAGAGATCTGGGCGATGAGCATCTCCTTGTTTGTCTGAATAATGCTACTACCCAGGAATTCATATCGATTCCCCTGCCTGAGGGATTGGAGATTTCTGAACTTCATAAAATTTATGGAGAGGCTGTGATCCGCAAAGAAGCTCGTGAGTTGCTGCTTCGCTTGCCTCCCAATACGCTTACTGCCTGGAAATATGATGGTGATGTGAGTGCTGATTTAGCGAAATGGGTAGCCTTTACGGATAGGCTGTCAGGCGATTATAAATTGTTAAAATTATTTTATCTCGACGATGAAAACAAGGTCGATCATTTGCAGATAGCTGGGGATTTTAATAACTGGCAACCCCGAAACTATCCCCTCACCCGCGGTGGGGATACTTTATGGCTAGACATTCCTTTGAAAAGAGGAAGGTATGTGTATAAATTTGTTGTAAATGACACAATCTGGCTGGCAGATCCGAATGCCAGCGAGTTCTCAGATGATCCATACGGAGGCCAAAACAGTATCTTAACTATTTCTGATTAATCACTTAATTATTTAAAGCCGCGCTGTATATATCAGAAATAATATAAAGTATCTATTCATTAAACAGTGATAAAACTTCTCATATATCCTCATGAGAAATGAGGCTAAAATTAAGGTTTTCCTCGGTTTCCGAGTTTGTTTCACCCATAAAATATTCTTGACATGCCGTTTAGAGAAATATAAGTTGACGAAGCGTAACTCATAACGGGGTTACTAAATTCAAAAAGTTGGAGTTCGTGTGATATCGATGAGAGAATCCAGTCGTAAAATACTTGTTCTGCTGATCATCATCTTGGTCGTCCCGACATCAGTTTTCCCTGGTACCACAGGAAAAATATCCGGTATTGTGCGCGATAAAGATAGTGGTGAAGCTCTCATCGGCTGTAATGTTATTATTGACAATACTCGATTTGGAGCCTCCGTCGGATTGGATGGTTCCTTCTACATCATAGGGGTCGATCCTGGGGAGTATTCTATAACTGCCAGTATGATCGGATATCAGCAGGTGCGGCTTAGTGAAGTTCAGGTGCGGTCTGATCTAACGACTTCAATTGAATTTGAATTATCTCCAACCATCATTCAGTCTGGTGAAGTTGTTGTGGTTGTCGCTGAAAGATCGGCTGTGGTTAAGGATTTAACAGCTACTTCTTCAATCGTATCGTCCAAACAAATTGCCACCATGCCGGTGACGGACATGGGGGACATTATCAATCTCCAGGCTGGAATGGTCGACGGACATATGCGCGGGGGTCGCTCAGGCGAAGTAGCATACTGGATAGATGGCATACCCGTCACCGATGTCTATGATGGCGGTCAAATGTTTGAAGTCTCCAAGGATTTGATCCAGGAATTGCAGGTGATCTCTGGAGCTTTTAATGCTGAGTACGGCCAGGCAATGTCTGGCATCGTCAATGTCACAACCAAAACCGGATATAAGGAATGGGGTGGCAATCTTTCACTTTATTCCGGTGACTATCTCAGTGGTCATAATGAGCTCTATATGGGAATCAATGAGTTCAATCCCCTCACCATCAAGAACCTGGATCTTTCTCTCCATGGACCCATAATCAAAAACAAGCTGGACATGAGTTTTTCCTTGCGCGATGTGTACTGGCAGGGCTGGTTAAATGGAAAACATCTTTTTAATCCGTGGAGTGTCCCGGTGACCACACCAGATGGAGCTACCTCAATCGGTGCCAATACCCTCATTGATAGCTTGATCACCTCCTTTGTCTTAGAAGTCCCCGACCAGGGGTCCATGGATGATGATACTTATGCTAGTTTAGTTGATAGCATCTTTGGCAGCACCTATACTCAAATTCATGAGAACCACTCAAATTCAGTTGGGGATGGTGCCATTACACCCATGCAGTGGAATCACAGAAAATTTTATCATGGCCGACTTAATTGGACATTGACCCCGGCACTCAGGCTGGCTTTTCAAGGCTCATACACGAATGTCATTTATCAAGACTACGACCGTTCATATCGATTGAATCCATACGGCATGCTCACTCGGGAGACCCAGAGCTATAATTATCTTGCCAAACTGACCCACAGCCTCAACACCAATAGCTATTATTCGGTAGGCCTGTCCCGTGCGCAGAAGTCCTATTTCCATTATAATGCAGATGATTACGTAGTATATCCTGAAGTAGCTGCCAGTATTCACTCCTACGCTTTCCCCACAGGTGGAACTGACAATGGACGATTTAATCGTGAAAGTATTACCAGTCTGATTAAAATCGATTATGTAAACCAGCTCAATAAACTGCACCAGATGAAAGCCGGGGTTGAATATCGGCAACATAAATTATCCCTGCAGGATAGTACCTTGCAGCCACCTGCTGATAAGACCACCCTGGATTTGGTCTTAGATGATCCCCGAATAGAAAATCCTCGAATTCTTGATGTCTCAACCATTTACAATAGTAAGTATGTTCATAATCCCATTGAGTTCTCCGCCTATTTGCAGGATAAAATTGAATTGAGTGAGTTGATCATCAATATTGGTATTCGCATGGATTATTTCAAGCCTGATGGCAGTGTATTAACAGACCCTTCAGATCCCAGTATCTATGAGCCTCTCCGTCTGAACAATATCTATAACGACACGGATAATGATGGTGTATTCGGTAGCGAAGGCGATGTGGAGAAAACGATTGAAGAGCGCAGTGCCTATTGGTATACAGCAGCTGAAGACAAACTGCAGATCAGCCCACGCTTTGGAGCCAGTTTCCCATTGACCGACAAAGGTGTGATCCATGTATCATACGGTCATTTTTTACAGATCCCTCGTTTTGAACATCTCTACAGAAATCCTGATTATGATCTGGATAGTGGCACTGGCAATATTGGGGTCATTGGGAATGCTGACTTGAAGCCTGAGAAAACAATTTCGGGTGAAATAGGTATTACTCAGGAAATTATGGATGGTGTGAGTATTGATGTGACGGGATATTTCAGAGATATTCGAAATTTGATTGGAACCAATTCACAGCAAATTGAAATTTTTGGCGGCTCAGCTTACTATAACAAGATCGAGAATAGTGATTTTGCCTATGTAAAAGGCATGGTTCTGGCTCTTCACTATTTTTCTGCAAGTGGAATATCCGCTAACGTTGATTATACCTTCCAGGTGGCTGAAGGGACAGCTTCTGATCCCGAAGAAGCCAGAAATTCAGTAGCTGGTGGTGCAGAGCCGGGGATATATATCCGAGCACTCAACTGGGATCAAAGACATACCGTTAATATGTCTGCAAATTACGATGCAAGGAAATGGGGTGTCAGTACGGTTGCAGCCATCGGCAGTGGGTTGCCATATACACCCAATTTGAGTGCAGAGAACACACTCCTTACCAACAGTGCTACCAAGCCAGCCACCTTTAATGTGGATATGAATGTCTACTATCGATTCAATCTCTTTGGCAAAGAAAGCCAGATATTTATGCGTGTCCAAAATGTTTTTGATCACCTGAACCAAACCGGGGTTTATGCTAAATCAGGCACTGCAGATTTTACACCGGACCAGGCGCTTGTAGAAAATTTACATGTGGATGAGTCTATAAATACCGTGACCGAGTGGTTTAGAGATGAGACCTTTTACTCTGAACCGCGTCGCATAGAAATCGGATTGGGGCTAAATTTCTAATGAAAACCAGACTAAATTTGAATGCGACCAGAATAATTTGCACCTTGCTTATCTTATCCACTGGCTTGATTGCCGAGAGTGGACGAGTCCATCGAAAAAATGCTGTCCACAAAGGGAATCTGGTAAAGACCGTTTTTGGCAACTGGGGTGTGGTTGGACAACCTGCTGACAAGGGACCTCGCGGTGCCTGGATCCATGAGAATAATGGATATGTGGGCGATGTGAGCCCATTCGTAGGTGCTCAGATCACAACAACGGATACTTCTGGAGTACAAAGAACGTTTCATTCAGTGGTGGTCTCACCTGTTGATCGACCAACATTGGGCGGTAGTGAAGTCAGCCCAACTGGCAAGCAGTGGGGCTTTGAGCCAGTTGCGGGATACGCAAATCCCAATCAATCTTCCATCGCCATGAGCACCAACCCGGGCAGTTGGCCTTCCATCTGGCCGGACCATCCCACCTGGGCCGGGACCTGGAATGGGTATTTTGGGCAGATATCCAATGCCTCGGAGGAAAGTTATTATGTTATGGATGATGCCAACGACGAAGAATTTAACTTTCCTGAATACAACAACTACCGTGTTGCTTTCAAGCCTGATAGTCGGAATCCCAGCCGAAATGGATTAGGACTGGAGGTAAAAGTTCGAGGTATGCAGTGGGGCCAATTTTTGGCGCAGGATGTGATTTTTTGGCTTTATGAAGTGACCAATACCAGTACAACTGATTACGATCAGATTACATTTGGAATGTTGGTGGGTACCTACATTGGTGTTACTGGAACGGATGATCGTCCTGGTGAATATGATGACGATTGGTCATTTTTTGATGTAGAGCGAGATTTGACTTTTACGGGTGATTACGACAACAACGTTTCCCGAAATTCAAACTGGGTTGGCAATGAGGTGGGAATGGTTGGATATGCCTTCCTTGAAAGCCCTGGGAATCCTTTTGATGGCATTGATAATGACCGTGATGCTTTAGCGTATGGCGATGCTGACATTTTTGAGGCTGAAGATTTTGAATATCGTGTACTCAGTCAGGGAGATGAGCTCATTCTCATCGATGACCAATTTAATCGCTCCTCGCACTTCCTCAGTGCGGGTCCTGATACAATCGCTACCAAAGGTCTGGTTCTGATCCTGTCACCAGGTGATACCCTGCTTCCTGAAGGTAATGAAGTCCTGGCACCTAATGCCTCTAATCCCAGCGATCTCATTATGAATGGCAATGCCGTAGATGGAATTGACAATGATCTGGATGGTCTTATCGATGAGAACTACTATTTGCATTATCGCCAGGTGAGAAAAGATCAGGATGGTAATATCCTCTTCGATATTTTGAATCCCACTGCATTCATCAATTATATCACCGGAAATGGCTCATTGAATCCTATGATTGATGAAAAGCGTGATGATGGCGATGATAATGATGGTGACTGGTCATCGGAATTTGACGATATTGGGTCCGATGGTGTCCCTGGTACAGATGATAGTGATGGTACTGAGGGCAATGGTTGGCCTGATCCCGGTGAACCAAATTTTGATGCCACCGACCCTGACGAGTCAGATCAGATTGGATTGACCTCCTTCAACTATTTCACGCCAGCTGGTGATATCCCCATGCACAATGATGAAGCCCTGTGGGATATGATGGAGCCAGGCTATTTTGATGTACCTGCTTCCATCCAAAATGGTCGTCCCGTATCTGGTGAGGATGGCGATTTTGTATATAGCTCTGGTTATTTCCCGCTGCGGGCTGGACAAACAGAACGCTTTTCGATCGGTTTACTTTACGGAGAAGATCAAGCAGATCTGATTAAAAATTTAACGACCGTCAAGAATATTTATGACAGCGATTATCGCTTTCCTACCGCCCCTCTAAAGCCAACTGTTTCGGCAGTCGCTGGAGATGGCTATGTGACCCTGTACTGGGACAGACGAGCTGAGGGATCAATCGACCCCGTTCTGAAAATTATGGATTTCGAAGGTTATAAAATTTATCGTGCTACTGACCCCAATTTCAATGACATCAGGAATATCACCAATAGTCTGGGTGTTGTTGAAGGGTACGAATTTCTTGCACAATTTGATCTAATTAATGAATACAACGGTCCCTTCTATCCCAGTGAAGATCTTTTCACACAAAGTGATGGATATACCTTCTATCTTGGGGATGACTCTGGACTTCAACATAGTTATACCGACACGGACGTTCAAAATGGTCGTACCTATTACTATGCCGTCGTAGCTTACGATCGGGGTGATGCTGCCACAGATATTTTTCCATCTGAAAACACCAAATTTATTGCTATTTCACCAACAGGAGAAGTGTCAGTGGATCAAAATACACTGATGATTGTGCCTGGACCCACCCCCCCGGGATACACATCATCAGAAGGTGATCTGGATATTGAGCATGTCTCTGTGGTTGGTTCAGGGCGAGTTTCCGTGAATGTCATCGACCCCAAAGCGCTAAAAGATCACGTTTATGTACTCAGTTTTGAAGATCAGGCCACAGATGGGCTGGATAATGACCAGGATTGGAATCCAGCGAATGACGATGTTGGGAGCGATGGAATTGCTGGAACCAATGATGCAGATGGCTCAGAAGGGGATGGTCTCCCTCAAAATGGCGAACCTCATTTCGAATTTAGCGATCCGGATGAATTGAGACGCCTTACCACTTCTTACTCCGTTTTAGATAGCACAGGTTTTAGAATACAGTTTGAACCCCTGGATACCTTGTATGTCCAAATTGGTGTAAAAAATATTGTTGAATCCAGCGTGGAAGTATTTGATCAGAATAACCAAATAGTCCCGCCGTCCAGCTATTCTATGAGGAGCAGCGCAGGTGCTATTCGGGCTGTTGTTAGTGGTGGTCTTGCTGATGATCACTATACCATCAGCGGCCAATATTATCCCGTTTATAAGAGTCCGTATATTTATGATTCGCCCTTTGCAAATGAGGCGTTTGATAGTGACATCTTCGATGGAATGGAATTGTATTTCGAAAATGATTGGAACGTTAAACTGATTGACTCATTGACGGGTTGGAATACCCCGGATAAATATGATTTTATTTTCGGTACCACATCAATTAATCTGGGCGGGGGCATTGTCCTTAACCCCATAAAATACCCTTCAAATTATCAGATTACCTTCGATACTGATCCAATTTATACTGCCAATGATTCGACTTGGATGGTCGATTTCTTTGGGGGTGCACAAAATG
Organism: Fidelibacterota bacterium; assembly: GCA_021736185.1. Lineage (GTDB taxonomy): Bacteria > Fidelibacterota > UBA8477 > UBA8477 > JABMPR01 > JABMPR01. Next base: position 14,149 of record JAIPGJ010000054.1, read on the forward strand.
AAAATCTGCCGGTCAATTTCCAGCTCACAAATGTGACAGGTCATTACAATCCACAGATATTGTTTGATGACCAGGATCATAATAATCTGCTTAGTTCAGGGGATGTGATCCTCATCTTTGACAAGGACTCCGGGGACAACTACTTCTACACCTGGAATATCGTCTTCAGAGATTCACCCCTTTATCCAGATATTGATACCCTCTTTGCCTTTACAGAAGCTGACACCGTATTCATCAATACGACCCAGCCCTTCCGCAAGGGAGATGTATTTATTTTCCAGCCAGAGATTCCACGAATCGAGACAGCAAACGTCTCAAATCCCCTGGATGATATCAAAGTTTTCCCCAATCCTTACGTCGCTGCCAATATTTTTGAGCATCCTCTTTCACCAGGTATTACCAGCGGAAGAGGGGAGCGCAGGGTCACTTTTACCCACGTCCCCCATGGTGCTTCGATCCACATTTATACTGCGCGAGGTGATCATATCAGGACGCTAGAAAATGATAGCGATATTGAGAATGCCATGGTGAATTGGAATCTTAAGTCCAAAGAGAATCTTGAGATTGCCTATGGAATTTATTTTTATGTCGTAGATACTCCATTCGGTCGCAAGACCGGTAAACTTGCGATTGTGAAGTAGGGTGACTGCTATGAAGAAATCAATTTTATTCCTCTCTTTGTTAATTCCCTTCATGCTTCATGGTCAGGCCAAAGTCGGAACCAGTGCAGCGCCCTTTCTTGGTATTGATGTTGGTGCAGTTGGAATTGCATTGGGTGGTAGCCAAGTAGCCCGAGCACAAGATGCATCTACCATCTATTGGAATCCCGGAGCCACCGCGCAACTGAAGCAGAATCATATGCAATTCACCACCAGCAACTGGTTGGTGGGGTCGAAGTTTCAATATGCAGCAGGAGTGATGCACATCTCTTCAGTTGATGCTATCGGTCTTAGCTTTACCATCCTTGATTATGGTCGGGAGGAAATCACCGATGTCAATAATCAAAGTGGCACTGGACAGTATTGGGATGCTAGCGATATGGCGGTCAGTTTAAACTACTCCAGGATGTTAACAGACCGCTTTTCAATTGGCGGCACGGGAAAATACATTCAGCAAAAGATCTGGCATGAGAGTGCCACATCCATTGCTCTGGATGTGGGGATTTTGTTTAGGACTCAGATGAAGGGGCTACAAATCGGGATGAGCATATCCAACTTTGGAGCTAACATGTTTCTTGATGGGGCTGATTTGCTCACTCGAATCGATATTGATCCTGATAATACTGGCAATAACGAAACCCTGGTGGCCAAATTAAAAGTAGATGATTATCCTCTGCCGCTCTTATTCCGCCTGGGGGTTGCCTATGATCTTTCGCTGGGGTCATCCACAAAAGTCTCCCTATTAGCCGATGCCCTGGTTCCCTCAGATAATGTGGAAGTGGTCAACACGGGTCTTGAATTAAGTGTTTTTGATAAAGTTTTTGTAAGAACAGGGCTCAAAAATATTGGGAATGAATCCAGCCTGATTCAGTATTCTGCAGGAGGCGGTCTTAAGCTTCCCATGAATCAAATGTTGATGAGCTTCGATTATAGTGTGCAGTCCTATGAATATTTTGGGTTGATTCACACCTACGGAATTGAATTTCTATTTTAATAAGCAATAATAACCAAAGGAGGTTTAAATGCGCTTAATAGCTACACTAACCCTTTCACTGATGATGATCGTTTCTGTATCAGCTGATGTGAACGTAACCTTCCGTGCAAATACTGCATTTGTTCCGGATACGCTTAATGCCAATAGTACTGTACAGATGCGCGGTGCTCTCCCCACATTGACATGGGATAATACATCCCCTGTCATTTTTGAAAATGTTGGTGGAGATTACTGGACAGCAACCATGACAGTGCCAGATGCGACCGTAGGTGAGTATAAGTTTTTTACGAATTCTCTGCCAGGTCCCATTGACGCCAGCTGGGGTGGCTGGGAAGGTGACCCAAACCGTTCTTTGGACTTGAGTTCATTTTCCGGTACAGACACCACGATTCCTTTACAATATGTAAACGGATACGAAAACAATGTACCCCAATTTGACGTCCCCTTTGAAACCAATGATTCTACATTTGCTATCCATATCCGTGTAAATATTCAGGGATATGAAGATTTCAATGCTGAAACCATGTGGGTTGGAGCTCGTGGCTCAAATATGGGCGATTGGTCTATGGCCGGTGAGATGGATTGGGGCAGGACCTTTTTCCTGACACAGGAAAGTCCACATGCCAATGGTGGCAGCCAGCAGTATAATGCAGCGAATTTCTATTCGGGCACGCTCCATATGCCAAACCGATATGCAAACAATGGTGTTGCTGTAAAATTTGTGATTCATCATGCCGATGCTGACCCAACAGAAGATTGGGGCAATATGATCGTGAATCCTGATGTTCAATATGAAATGCCTACCAGTAGCACGGATACCACCATGTATTGGAGATGGTTTAACAATACACCGCCAGCCGGTTTCACAGGGGCAGACACAACTGACCTGACCTTCAAGGCTGATTTCTCAACAACGATTAACGAAAACGGTTATGAAGTAGGTGACTCTGTCATCGTTCGTTATGGCTATTTTGGTTCCGCCATGGAAGTTGGTGTTGCCGGTCTGACCAAAGAAGG
>JAIPGJ010000055.1 GCA_021736185.1 Fidelibacterota bacterium
GCTATGTACCCGAGTACCCGTAGTGGATGGGCACACCGCGCTGGTTTATCTAAATTTCGCTGAAAAGGTACCTTCTGTGGAACTGATCAAGAAAATTTGGTCAGAGTTTACGGCTGAACCACAGTTGTTGAAATTACCCGCTGCGCCGGAACCTCCCATTATCGTAAAGGAAGAAGCAGATCGACCACAAGTTCATCTGGATGTCAACAATGGGGCTGGGATGGCCGTGACCATCGGCCGTCTGGATGAAGATAAATTCTTTGATATCCGATTTGTGGCCCTTTCACATAACACAGTCCGTGGGGCGGCTGGTGGGGCCATTCTTACTGCAGAACTAATGGTAGCAAAGGGTTATATCAAAAGATAGGTTCAGGCATCTGTCATAGACTTCCCCCTAGGTGGCTTCTGGAGAGTAATTCTTGCTGCTGAGCTGCAGTCACACCCTTAAACGAATGTGTGAATAAGCAAGCCGATCCCTGGGAAATCTGATTGCGGCATCGTTCGAACCTATCAAAGTGATCACGATGATATACCAGTTATCAGCAACTTGACTCAATAAAAGTCACGTTCCTTCAGATACTTAATTTAAAAAAGTAATTACTTAAAAATCAAATGCTTAACGCATAATATATTTTTATTAAGGGTGAAATGTAGCACCTATATGTAATAGTAGCAATTACTGCTTATAGGCATAAATTTTGCATGCATAATAAAATGATAGATATATAAAAGTAAGTAGATTTACTTTTGAAAATGCGATGAGCAAGGAAAGGGGTGTGTCATGAAAAATATGAAACGTTCCAAGTTAAGCAAAGCGATACTCGTAAGGATATTACCAGCTCTTTTATTATCATTTTTGATACTGCCTTTTCTCATTTGTTGTGATTCAAAGAGCTCGGATGATGAAATTAACCTCTACTGCTGCACGGCAATGAAAGATGTGGTCGTTGAAGGCATCATACCAGCTTTCCAGGAGATGCAACTGGCGCAAAATAACCGTGATGTAAATTTTGTCACAAATTTTGCAGGGTCAGTTGAATTAACCTGTACTATTGCTAGCGAACGGACGGCTGATGTTGCCATCCTGGCTTCAGAAATAGATGCGATGGGTTTATTAAACAGAGGGATCATCAACGAACAGACCTGGCGAAAATCACCTCACCAGGGCACAATAGCTCAAACGCCTATCCTCATTCTCTACAATTCGGAAGAAACCAGTGAAATTACAGATTTTCAGGATCTTGCTCAAGCGTCAGTGAAGCTCATTCACCCCTGTCCATTGTACTCAGGACTTGGTCAGTGGGCACTGATGGCAAGTTATGGATCATTTCTGTTTGAGACAGCAAACGATACCATTGCAATGGATAAATTGAAAAAATTATGGCACTCCGTCACCTTGAAACCGGCCTCGGCCCTCATGGCTCGCGACCTGTATACCAAAGGTCGAGGAAATGCCATCATTACCTATGAATCAGAAATACTTGGTTCCTCAAATAGGGAAGTCATGCCCGGTCAAGTCAGTGTCCCTGCCAACACGATTATCTGTGAACTCAAGGTGGTAAAAATTCCACAGGAAAGATCTCTGGTAAAAGAGAAATTAGTAGAGGAATTCAATAAATTCCTTTGGAGTGATCGAGCGCAACAAATTTTTGTGGACTACGGATTTCGGAGTGTGGCGGATCGTTTGAATGGGAATAATCCAAAATTTTTTGAACTTGGTTCCACATTTACGCTTGATAGTCTTGGCGGTATCCCGTTTGTTAAATGGGAATTAATTGAAACTAAATGGCAGAATGAGATCAGGAAATATTTTAAGAAATCTGTATCGTCAGAGCCGGATGTAAAGTGTTAAGAATCAAATTGTAGCATAAACTGATTCAAACAGAATCACAGGGATTGATGTTCGCCTGCGCGTCCATCTTTCTCAACTTCGTTCCGAATCGAACCCTCTTGCAAAGCTAGGGCTGAATTTAGGTTCAAATATATGATTCTGAGAAATAAAAGCGGAGAGGGGGGGGGGCGATCAAATATACCCACCATAAATATCATAATAACAGATAGATAGGACTATCTCCAATAGAATCAAAACTTTCAGTATCTATCATTATCTACCAATAATATCCAGTAATGGACATGCATTTCCGACTCATTTGTGACCCATTGACACATTTTTGGCACAATGATCATCATTGGAATTCGGCGTATTTGCCGACCGAGGATCAATATCGTATGCCATATTTCCTTTGTTATCCCAATGATTCAAGGCTGAACTAAAAAAATTACTTTATCCTTTAATATAGCGAGATAATTATTATATATTAAAGGCAGGCTATAATATGGATAACAAGAGAGTTTATATTAAAGGTAAGTTGAATGAAAGGTAATATGGCAAATAGTGAGATCGAATCCACACGGGCCGGTAGCTATATTCAACAGGATAGCGGATATAAAGCCTTCATCCCTGCACCGTTACCACCAAACCCCCAAATAGACTTCTCTGATGATCTTCAAGCTAAATTATCTGAAGCTGAGAATGTGTTAAGTAGATTAGACGCTTCTATCCAGACTTTGCCGAATCCGGATTTATTCGTTTTTATGTATGTACGGAAGGAGGCAGTGCTCTCTAGTCAGATCGAGGGAACTCAAAGCTCTCTTCAGGATGTCTTAGCTGCTGAAGCTCAAATCTTGGATCCTTATCGACCGCGAGATGTTGCAGAGGTCATCAATTACATAGATGCGATGAATTACGGAATAATTCGACTTAATGAGCTACCTGTTTCCATCCGTCTCATTCGAGAGATCCACGCGCGACTTCTTGCGGGCGTGAGGGGCTCGAACCTTACTCCCGGTGAATTGCGTAGAAGCCAAAATTGGATCGGACCCGCTGGCAGCACACTTGCGCAGGCGAGTTTCGTACCTCCGCCACCACAGGAGCTTGCTCAAGCCTTAGGTGACCTTGAACGCTATTTACATGCAGATGATGACCTACCGACCCTGATAAGGATTGGCCTTGCCCATGCCCAGTTTGAAACGATACACCCTTTTCTTGATGGTAATGGTCGCGTCGGGAGATTATTGATAAGCTTTCTCCTTTGCGAGCAAGGTCTGTTAAAAAAACCGGTTCTCTACCTATCACATTACTTCAAGTATCATCGTCAGACCTATTATGATCATTTGCAGGCCATTCGTCAGAAGGGGGATTGGGAAGGATGGCTGTTCTTTTTTCTGGATGGCCTGGCACAAGTAAGTGTTCAGGCAGCGGAGACGGCGAGAAAAATTACAGAACTGCGGGAAATGCAGCGATTTAAGATTATGGAAAACTTTGGACGCGTAGTTGGAAACGGTTTAAAAGTGTTTGATTATCTATTTCAGCATCCATTGGTTTCGGTTGAACAGGTCAAAACGGTAACAAATACCTCTTTCCCTGCTGCAAATGAGCTTATCAAGAAATTTGTTGAAAGTGAGATACTTTCAGAAATTACCGGGAATAAACGTCATCGCCGATATCAATATACGGCATATCTAAGGCTGTTCGATGAGGTCGAGCTCCGCTAAGAAATTCTACCAAGATAATTGAAAGATTGGACTCATAATTTTTCAATGGCACAGATATGGCACAATTATATATTTAAAGCATCATAAATATAATATAAACAATTAGATATAAGCTAAAGCGGAGAGGGAGGGATTCGAACCCCCGGTACCCTAAGGTACGCTGCATTTCGAGTGCAGTGCATTAAACCGGACTCTGCCACCTCTCCGAGTCTTCTTGCCAATAGGCAAGAAGACGAGTCATGCCGTAGCGCGGCAGCGCGAAGGCGGACAAGAAACAATATCTAAAGAACGATCCTTAACTCACAAAAATCAGCGAACCTTTATACGATCCAATATAAATAAGCCGCCTGGACCAGCAATACCATAAGGCGAAATGCTTACTTTTTAATCTGACGACTTTCAGCAAAGAAGCTGGTCAGGATTCCCTGGCATTTCCGCTCCAGGATTCCCCCAATGATTTCTACCTTATGATTTAAAAACTTTCCTGAGCACAATTGTACCGATCCGCCACAACCGCCATGCTCAAGGTCATCAGCTCCGAAGACAACACGCTGAATACGGGCATTCAGGATAGCTCCAGCACACATGGGGCAGGGCTCCAGGGTCACGTACAGCGTCGCATCCTTCAAACGCCAATCCTCAATATGATTGGCAGCGGCTGTAATAGCCAGAATTTCAGCATGGGCTGTGGGGTCTTTGAGTGTCTCCCGTTGATTATAGCCTCTGCCAATGATCTGGTTGTTCAAGACCACCACGGCTCCTACAGGGACTTCCTTGGCCGCAAAGGCTTTCTCTGCTTCTCTGAAAGCCTGTTCCATCCAATGTTTATGGGAGTCATTGCTCAACAGGGAGAAGCCTTGAATCTTATCGTCCATATCCACGCCTAATTCTTTATCATTTGCTTGCTGGATGGTAGGGATGGGCCTTGATCCGTCCATGTGAAAGTTCATGTAGATCCCAAGAAAAGGCATCGGCACGCTCTTGCTTGATCCTCAAGCGAATTTTAACCCGATCCCCGTAGTCCTGATCAAGCAACTGAGCTTCATATGTCTCAATCAATCGATACACCAGATTGGAATGCTCAAAATCACATTGACATTCCAAGGCGACTCTGGGAACAAAGGTCCGCTTTTTCACCAGGGGCAGCGCTTCCTGGATAACGCCTCCATAGGCACGCATTAAACCACCCTTGCCCAGCTTGGTACCACCAAAATAGCGAGTGACTACAGCAAGCACATTGGTCAGGTTTGCCCCCAGCAAGGCTTGATAAATAGGTTTCCCGGCAGTGCCCGCTGGTTCCCCATCATCATTAACCCGCCAGACTTCATCGTCACCCACGCCCAGGCGCCAGGCAAAACAATGATGGTTGGCAGTATATTCACGCTTTTTAATCTCGGTAAGCAATCCCGGTACATCATCTTCGGATTTGAGGGGCAGGATTTCAGCGATAAACCTGGAAGCTTTTATCTTGATCTGATGTTGATACGCTTCAACGGGCTGGACCCAACCTGTCTCATTCATTTCAGGACCGTAAATTTTCTATTCATCACAGCCTTATCTGTGATTAGCTGCACAAAATAGATACCGGCAGGACTGGATGCTGGTACCGGCAAAGTAATCACTTTAACCCCTTCAGAGCGAAGCATGCTTTCTGAATACACAAGCTCTCCACGAAGATCGAAAATCTTCATTTTCACCCGACCTGGTTCGGCGAGCATAAAACTTAATTGAGGTTGAGCTATCCTGGGGATACTGGGATTTGGCCAGAGGGTCTGGATGACTGTTTCCAGAGGCAAAGTACTGCCCTCGAAAGTGAGTCGATAGGTAAAATCTGACTCACGATCGCCATTTACCATGGGGAAGATGAGATAATCCAGACTACTTACATTTTCACAGGGTGTCCAGTAATCTCCAACCGCTGATTTGACTGAGGATCCATTTTCATAGCTGTGATAAGTCAGGATGACGCGTTGGTCGGTGGTCAACTCATTCCCCCGGACGTAAAAATCGCTATAACTGGGGATGGTGAATTTCCGAAATGATATTTCAAACGCATTCATGAAGAAATCAAAATTTACTGGATAGGAGAGCGGCAAAGCATATTCATGGAGAGATACTTCACTGAGCTCAGCAGCATCAGGATAATACCTATTGCTCACCGCCCGGGATCCTGTGAAAACATTATAGAGTGCATATTTTCCCAAAGCATCGGTTAAGCTGGAATTCCATGAGGAAGAACTGAGAACTTGTTCAAGATTATCCGTGGCTTCCTTTCCAGAAAGATTTTCCCAGATATCCAGCATGATATGTCTGCCATTGGATTTACCATACTCCAGGTCAAGAATTTGCCCAAAGAGAGCATGTCCATAGGAGAAGCTGAATCCATATCTATCATCATTGAGATTTGGGAAATTCACCTGTCGGAAATTATCAGCGACATAGGCATGATAGTCATCAATTTCGGGATAACATTTTTCTTCCATCCAGGTACTGGAGATTTCATACCAGTATGCATTTGAAGAGACGGGTTCAAAAGGATAGGCGTATCTCAACTGCACCATATGAAAAAATTCATGGGCGATGGTTACACGCAGCGCTGCGAGACCATTGGTAGCATAATTTTGCTCAGTATAATCATTGTCTATTACAAGGTAAGTAATGGACGGTGCGGCATTTCCAAAATAGGTCATGCCATAATAAGTCCCATTCCAATTTCGAATATATACATCCAACTCATCGCCATCTATCCCGTTATCAGGGAGGGGTGGGAGAAAGCCAAGTTTGTTGACAATTAAAGTATAAGCCGAGTCAGCAGCCAGTGCCGCCTCCTGGACAAAAGTGGGAGTACCAGAATCTCCGGTATTTTCCACGGCATTTTCTCCAGTTCGGGTGAAATGAATTCTAAAATAACCTTTGGGGCTGACTATGGACTCATCAAGCAAAGTTTCATCGAATTGAGGGATATCCCGATCACCGCTTCTGGTAACATGGGTTTCAGCCTGGGGCATGGTGGCAAATCCACACTTCTGAGCTGGATTGGATTGACCCCAGACGATGGAGATCAGTAGGAGGCTGGCTAAAAAATGCTGCATCAACTATTTTTTTCGGAATGCAATCCGGATGGGGACCCCTTCAAAACCAAACTGATCACGGAATCGATTTTCGATATAGCGCTTGTAAGCAGTTTTAATGAGCTCGGGATAATTGGTAAAAATGACGATCACTGGCGGATCAATGGCCACTTGTGAGCAATAGTTCAATTTTATTTCTTTTCCGTGGGGGGACGCAGGTTGTAACCTGGCCACCGCATCCTCCAGAAACAGATTGAGCTGTCTGGTTTGAATCCGTTTTTGCTGTTCTTCATGAATCTGCTTAACCAGGTCTACGATCTTAAAAATACGTTTTCGTTCCAGGGTTGAAATAAACTGAATGGGGTAGTGCCTTAATTCAAACATATCGTCAATGAGATTTTGTTTGAAATCACGCATGGTGTTGGTTTCTTTTTTAATCAGATCCCATTTATTCACACCAACGATCAAACCTTTCCCTGCGGCGAGCACCTCTTCCATGACCCGTGCATCATGTGATACAAAACCCTTCTCGGCATCAATGAGCACGATGACCACATGGGCACTTTTAATGGCTTGCTGAGTACGGACGGAGCTGTAAAACTCAATGGAATCACTGACTTTGGCTTTACGACGTAAGCCGGCCGTGTCAATCATCTCATAGGTCTGCCCAAAATATTTAAAGCTGGTATTGATAGAATCTCGAGTCGTGCCCGGTATATCAGTCACAATTTGCCGATCTACTCCCAGCAGGGCATTCGTCAAACTTGATTTTCCTGCATTGGGCATGCCCACAATCGCAAATCGAATCACATTTTCATCAATAGTTTCTTCAATATTGATCTCTCCAAATGTGGAGACGACTTGATCCAGGGCATCTCCAATACTGCGACCATTCAAGGCACTGATGGGGAAGACCTTCCCGATCCCTAATTGGTAGAATATATTGGCCTGGGCTTCGACAGCGGCATTGTCGGCTTTATTGGCACATAAGACCACCGGTTTTTTAGCCCTTTTGGCCTTTTTAACAATCTCTTCATCATCCAAAGTGATACCCACCACGCTATCCACCACCAACATGATGACATCGGCTTCATCAATGGCGATAGCCGCTTGTTTACGAACTTCCTTGTCGATGATGTTTTCGCTGGAGGGAATGTAACCCCCTGTATCCACCAGGAAGAAGGAGTGGCCAGCCCAATCTGTCTCAACAGCCATGCGGTCACGTGTGACCCCTTCCTGCTCATGAACGATGGAAAGACGTTTTCCAACAATTCTATTGAACAGGGTAGATTTGCCCACATTGGGACGTCCAACAATGGCTACAACCGGTAATCTTAATTCCATGGGCTCAGGATCTCCAACATATCTTCGTGATGGATATACACAGGTACACCCAGTTTATTTTCAATATCTTCTCGGGTGTGGTCATCCAGAGTAATTCCATCTTCGCTAAACATGCGATAGGACAGGTACACGGCATCAGCCCTCGCTACTGTCAGGAGTTGAGTCACCAAATCCCGAGCCGAAACCAGCCCCGTGACGGTAACTGTATCGGCTCCTAACCAGTCATTCCTGATGGGCACAATCTCATAGTCAAGGTTATGGATTCCATCCAGGGTGGTAGCAATCGTGTCCTTGAGAAAAGGATAGCCCAGAATACCTGTGGCGAACACCAGACGAGTCGGTTTGTTTAATTTTGAGGGCAGCATTGGAATGCTGGCCTTAAATCGATTGGCAAAATCCCGGCATTGACCCACGCCGTTTTCCACCATGGAGAAATCACCATAGTAGCTGTCATCGGGAATGGGCAATTCAGCGAGGATAAAGAACTCGTCACTGAGGAGCACAAAATTCTCGAAACCCGGTACTCTGAATTTTTTCTGTTCGACTTCAAACCAGTGAATGAAAGCCTTGGCTGTTTCCGATGTATAGGAAGTCAAATCAGGCTGATTCTCACGATATTTGGTCAGCCCCACTGGGACAATGGATATGGATTGAACACCAGGCGCCAATTTAATGAGATCGTTGATGGTCTGAAGCAGGATATCTCCGTCATTCCATCCGGGACAGAGCACGATTTGCGTATGTAATTGAATGCGATGGGAAGTCAGATATTCAAGTTTTTCAGTGAGCCGATCATCCTTACCATAAAGCAGCATTTTACTACGTACTTCAGGATCAGTCACATGAACACTGATGTAAAGGGGACTCAACTGCTGTTCAACGACTCTTTTCAATTGTTTGGGTCCCATATTGGTCATGGTAATATAGTGTCCGTGTAAAAAGCTGAACCGGAAATCACCGTCTTTGAAATTCAAAGCTTCCCTGACACCTGGCGGGTTTTGGTGGGCGAAACAGAATACACAGTTATTGGCACAGGATCTGATCTTCATGGGCTCAACTACGATACCCAATTCCTCATCAAGGCTTTTGGAGATAAATATTTCACGAGCAATCCCATCCCGCAAAATTTTTATTTTCAGATCTTCATCAGCTGAATAAAATGCGTAATCTATTTCATCAGCTATGTGGCGATCATTTATGGATAACAAATTATCACCAGCCTGAATACCCATGGCTTCAGCTGGTGTTTTCGGAGTTATGGCTACAATATTCATCGCGGGAATATATCCAGGACCTTAGGGCGATGAAACGTTTTGATCACTCCTCAAATTTTAAGCTCTCATGAAAGAGTTAAAAATTTCATGCGTTCTGCCCTTTTTAGCTAAATAGTTTAATAATTTGTGAATCCCTCGTTGTGAACGGGCAGGGAGCGTCTAAATTTTCAGCCATGTTGTATTTATTTATTTATCTGAGGTATTAATATGTCAATCCTTCCCTTTTGCGGGACGATTTATAACCCTGAAAAATTTCCAAATCTATCTGAAGTAATTGCCCCTCCCTATGATGTAATATCACCTGAAGAAAGACGTTTTTTTCTCTCTCGATCACGATTTAATAGTGCTCGTCTCATTCTGGGTGATGAAAAAAGGGGTGATTATTTTGAGGATGAATTCTACGAAGGCACTCGTGAATTATTAAAGGCATGGCACGAAGATGGAACCTTGTGCAAACGAGAACAGCCCGGGCTTTACTTCATGCACCAATTTTTCACAGGCCCAGATGGAGAACAGCATATTCGTAAAGGCTTTATTGCACTGATGCCCCTGGCTCCGTATGGCCCGAATACAGTCAGGGCTCACGAAAAAACCCATGCTGGTGCTATCAAAGACCGACTGCGTTTAACCACATCCACCAAAACCAACTTTTCGCAGATATTTTTTACCTATCAGGATGCTGAAAATGCTGTGATCAGATTATTAGATGAATCACTACATAAGGCTGTATTAAAATTAGATGGTAAGAATGAAGCGACAGGTGTGGATAATATTTGTTATCTGATTGAGGATGAAGATGTCATCGAACGGGTGCAGGCTATGATGAAGGGTAAACCGGTCTTCATTGCAGACGGACATCATCGCTATGAAACATTGAGTCAGTATCAGAAGCAGCGTCTTGAGGAAACCGGTTTTTCAGAAATTGATGCGAACTATATCATGGGATATTTTTCTTGCGCCCAGGACAAGGGGTTGAAGGTCTATCCAACCCATCGAACCTTGCGGGGATTAGCTGATTTTTCATATCAAATCCTCATGGATAAACTCTTCAATTCTTTTGATATTCTCAAAATGGACATTGAAGATGTTGAGTTGGGACACGACCATCGAACCCTGATAATGGCCAATGAACAGGGGAACCCCATTGCCATCAGACTGAAAGAAGAAGCCTTCAACGAGTTGCGACATCGTCTGGCCGATCCTATCCTGGCCGAAATGGATACAGTCATTCTGGAAGAGGTGATTCTCAAGGGTATCCTGAATTTGACTGATGAAGATCTGGAACAGCATCGTTTCATCGAATACCATAGAGATATTGCGAGCTTCTGGGAAGCATTGAGATCTGGGAGTCAAGTCGGATGGATCATGAATTATCCAGATAATAATATATTGTTTGAGATAGGGGGACGGGGGTTGCGCCTCCCACAAAAGAGTACCTATTTCTTTCCTAAATTACCAACTGGCATTGTCTTTAGAGAATTGGAGGACTAGTAACAAATGAAACCAAAATTATTTATTCCAGGACCCACACACGTGGAAAAAGATGTGCTTGATGCCATGGCACAATATCCCATTGGCCATAGAACATCAGATTATCGAGATTTACAATCCAAGGTCGTGTCGGGAATTAAGGAATGTTTATATACCAATCAATCCGTTTTGGTTTCTACCAGTTCAGCTACCGGTCTCATGGAGGCGGGTGTACGTAACCTCAGTAAAAAGAAAGTTGCCAATTTTGTTTGCGGTGCATTTTCAAAGAAACAGGCTGAGATTACTAAAATCTGTGGTTTGGATCAGGATGTATTTGAGGTAGAGTGGGGGCAGGCGATTACAGCTGATTTAGTTGATCGTGCACTATCTGAAGGTGACTATGATCTGGCCACGGTGGTCTTTAATGAGACTTCCACCGGAGTGATGAACCCCTTGGAGCAAATCGGTGAAGTGCTTAAAAAATATCCCGATGTGCTGCTCATGGTGGATGCAGTCAGTGGTATGATGGGAGCTCCCATAAAAGTTGATGAATGGGGCATTGATATGGCATTGGCCAGCGTTCAAAAAGCCTGGGCCTTACCTCCCGGTTTTGCCATTACGTCCCTGTCGGATAAAGCTCTGGAGCGCAGTCGATCAATCCCTGACGCCCAAAAAGGTTTTTATTTTGATCTTGTTAGAATGCACAAAGCAGGAGAAAAGTCCGAGACCATGATCACACCCAGCATTCCACATCTATATGGACTCTCTAAACAATTAGATAGAATCAAAGCTGAAGGTCTGGACAATCGATTTGCAAGACATAGAGAAATGGCTAAAAGAGTTCGTGATTGGGGGAAGGATAGGTTTGGACTCTTTGCCCAACCCGGTTACGAGTCTGATACCCTGACCTGTTTTAGCAATAAGTCTGGGATCGACCTGATTGCACTTGCCAACGAAATGAAATCAAGAAATTATCTCATCTCTGGTGGCTATGGTGATCTGAAGGGTAAAACCTTTCGCCTTGCGCATATGGGTGATTTGAAAATGGAAGATATGAACGATGTGCTTATGGTTCTGGATGAGGTTATAGAAGCATTATGACTAAAAAAATTCTGATTACGGATTCACTTTCATCGGCAGGCATAGATGTTCTGAAAGCCGCTGGTCTGGAAGTCATAGAAATATTGGACCAGAATACTGAAAAAATGAAGGCGGTGCTTCCCGATATCGAAGCGTGGATTATCCGCAGCGGCACGAAGATTGGAGCCGAGGATATTGCCAGGGCCAGCTCACTCAAAGCCATTGGGCGCGCCGGTGTTGGGGTAGATAATATTGATATTAAGGCAGCTACGTCCCATGGAGTGGTTGTCATGAATACCCCTGGCGGTAATACCATTTCTGCTGCTGAGCATACTATTGCCCTCATGATGTCACTTGCTCGAAATATTCCTGCTGGAGATAGTTCCATGAAAGCAGGCCTATGGAATCGCAAAGCCTTGGTAGGGACAGAGCTGAATGGAAAAACCCTGGGCCTCATCGGGCTGGGAAGAATTGGCCAGGAAGTTGCCCGGAGAGCTTTGGGTCTGCAGATGAAGGTGATTGGATATGACCCCTATGTATCCCAGGAGAAACTGGTTGTCAAGGGCATAGAAGTTCATAATCTGGAGCAGGTCCTTCTGAATTCTGATGTGATTTCACTTCACTTACCCCGCACCGAAGATACGCTTAATCTTATCAGCACGTCTGAGCTTGAGAAAATGAAATCATCTGCTATGCTTATTAATTGTGCCCGAGGGGGACTGGTCAATGAATCAGACCTGGCGGCTGCTCTGGAAGCTGGAACCATTGCCGGCGCAGCAATCGACGTTTATTCGACTGAACCAGCCGTGGATAATCCATTGATCGGAGCCCCGCATATCGTTCTTACACCCCATTTGGGAGCCAGTACCCGTGAAGCAGGTGAAAATGTTGCTGTCCAAATAGCCACGCAAATCAAAGAGTATCTGGTGGATAATCGCCTGAGTAATACCCTTAATCTGCCCATAGCAGATATGAGCATCTTAAAAACAATGGGCAACGCACTGGAGTTGGCATATAAGCTGGGCAGTTTACAACACCCCTTGCACAAAGCTGGAATAAATTCAATCCGACTCAGCTATAATGGGAACCCTGAACATATCACACCTTTGCTCTATTCAGCATTTGAAGGCGTGATGAAAGATCGTTTTGATGGAGTCATTAATCTCATCAACGCAAAATCAATCGCAGAATCTCGAGGCATTTCTTTAAGTATGCTCTCAGATCCCCATTTAAGTCAGGTCCAAAACGTTGTTGCTGTCAAAGTTGAGTCAGCTGATGGTGCTGACTGGGAATTACTGGGTTATATCGATCAGCGTGGTGGGAAGCGATTGATTCGGGTTAATGACTTTCATGTCGATGTACTTCTTGATGGTCCATTGCTCATGATAGTAAATGCTGATGTCCCCGGAGTGGTTGGTGAAGTTGGTACTTTGCTGGGGAATACAGGAGTCAATATTGCAGAATACTCTTTGAGTCGCCGGGAGGGAGATACGGCACTGTCACTTATCAAGTGTGATTCAGCTCCCACGGGGAAGATCATTGAGAAATTAAAGAGTATTTCTTCCATCAAGATGTGCTACTTTCTAGGGTGACATTTTTATTAATTATTGAGGGAAGGGATAGACGCGCTGTCTATTCGTCCATGACAAAACTTTAGAGGTATCAAAATGACCGAAGAACCAAAGCAAACCGACCGAGAAGAAAAACAAGCTGAGAAAAAAGAATCCAAATCAGATCATAGATCAAAATTAATGAACGATATGATCAAAGGTTTACGTGACTTCGGTTCCGCAGCCATGGACAAAGCCGAGGAATACGGAAAAATAGCCAGTGATAAAGCGGAAGAGCTCACCAAGCAGGGCAAGATTAAATTGGATATCCATCAGCTCAACCGCAGCAGGACAAAACTCCTGTCTGAATTGGGTGAATTCGTATTCAATTTAGGTGAAGAAAAGAATTTTAAAAAACTGGCGGAGCATGAGAACTATCTCGCCCTGGCTAAGTCTATAAAAGAACTGGATAAGGAGATTCAGAAAAAAGAAACCCAGGCAGAGCATATAGATTTGGAAGTAAGCAACGAGGATAAGGGTTAAGAGGCACTTTTTCCCCTTGAGTTCCTTGACTGAAATTAGAATATTTCGTCTCAAAAATCCTTGTTATCAATTGCTCAACGGAGTATACTTTACAGTCAAACAGGATAGAAATAGAAATCGGTAAGATGATCGGAAGGAAAAGTAGTATAAAAATGAATACCGGTGATGGATTTCGATTTTTCCTAATCAACGATAAAAAGAACCGGGTGAGAGAAATGTTTTTCTCAAAACCCGTGGTTTTATCAGGCAGCATTACCATGACTCTGGCAGTCATGGGAATGGGTGCATTTCTTTTCGCAAGCCTATCCAGTGCAGAATATGATTTAAAAGTAAATAGTCTGAAAAGCCAGAATAAAGAATTAGTACGCGTCATGGAAGACATGCAAATTCGTCTTGATGATGCAGAAATTAAATTAACTGAGCTTGTAGATCAGGATGAAGCGCTTCGTATATACGCAGACCTTCCCTCCGTTGATGATGATGTCCGTGCATTGGGTACTGGTGGTGCCGTTAATGATTATGCACAGAATTATAATGATCTGATTCCGACTACTGATTTAAACCTCAATTCGCTTGAGAGTAATTTATCCAGTTTAGGACGTGAAATCACGCTGCAGCTGAATAGCTATGAGCAAATTTATTCCAAACTTTCCCAGGATGTTGAACGCTTGCGCAAAACCCCTTCCATTCCTCCAGTAAATCGTGGCTATTTGACATCCTCTTTTGGATCACGTTCTGATCCCTGGACGGGAAAACGTAGAATGCACCATGGTCAGGATTTTGGCGTACTATCTGGAACCCCCGTCTATGCACCAGCTGATGGTGTCGTAAAATCAAGAAATGGTAAAACCGGTTATGGTAACACGGTTATTCTGGATCATGGATATGGTATTAAGACCATCTTTGCGCATTTGAGTCGATATGCAGTGAAGCCCGGGGATGAAGTCAAACGTGGAGATCTCATTGCCTATTCAGGAAATACTGGTAGAAGTACTGGACCTCACCTGCATTATGAAGTGAGAGTTAACAATGTACCGGTTAATCCAAGGCATTACTTTTTGACTGACAAAATCGAATTATAGAATTCTTATCTTGGAATATTTTAAGCGTCCGGAATTTTCCGGACGTTTTTTTTATCTGGATTTAAAATAATAACAAAAATGAATTCCTTCATCCGACTCAGCCCTATTCTCCTCATAATCCTATTGGTGAGCGTGGGCTTTGCTGAAGAAAAAACCATCCGTATCAAGGCCGTGGGAGATATCATGTTGGGTTCTTATCATCCTGATGGATTTCTTCGTCCCGATGAAAAGGGAAGTATCCTCAAATATATTCGTCCTCTCCTCCAAGACGCTGATATCACCCTGGGAAATTTAGAGGGAACTTTATGCGATAGTGGCAGCACAGATAAGTGTGAGCCAGATTCTCTGGATTGTTATGTCTTCCGAATGCCGGAAATCTATGGTGAAGATCTACAGTCTGCAGGGTTCGATTTTATTTCATTGGCGAACAATCATATTGGAGATTTTGGTCAGGAATGTGTTACAAGAACAGAAATAGCGTTGGAAAATCAAGAGATAGGTTGGTCAGGCCGGCCTGGGACTTACGCAAGCAAAAATGTTGGGGGTGTTCGTGTAGCCTTTATCGCTTTCCACAGCGGAGGGTACTGCAATAGCTCTCTTGATCTGGAAACGGCTGCAGCTATGGTATCCAATTTAACTGATGATCACGACCTTGTTCTTGTTTCTGTACATGGTGGAGCTGAGGGATTGGCCGCCATGCATCTTCCGGATAGCTCGGAATATTACCTGGGGGAACCCCGGGGGCATTTGATGGAGTTTTCCCATAAAATGATCGATGCCGGGGCAGATTTGGTGGTAGGGCATGGCCCCCATGTTGCCAGAGCCATAGAGATATATAAGGGTAAACTGGTTGCCTATTCTCTGGCTAATTTTGCCACCTATGGCAGATTTAATCTTCAGAAAGAGCGACGTTTTGGCGCCATCCTGGACGTTGAACTCAGTCAATCTGGAGATTTGATTGGTGCAAAAATCATCTCAACAGAGCAAAAATACTGGGGCGTTCCCTTTGTTGATACTGAGCATCGATTTAGTCATTTAGTGGATTCTCTATCGGCCGAGGATCTTCCACTATCCGGTGCCAGATTCAAGTCTGACGGCAGTCTGATTTTACATTAAGCAATCAATCGGATTCCTCACTTTAATAGCCTTGTAGGTCGTTGGCGGGAAAAATATATTCATCGTAGTTAGTTGGGGGCTCAATGTTTTTGAAAGCGAGATTTTATCATTAATAATCCAAAGAAATATTATATAGAAACTTACGGCTGTCAAATGAATGAGTATGATTCAGAACTGGTCGCAGGTCTCCTAGAAAAAGAAAAATATACACGTACTGATGTGGCTGAAGATGCTTCTCTCATTTTAGTGAATACCTGTTCTGTTCGAGAGCACGCCGAGGAAAAGGTGCATGCACGGTTAGGAAACCTGAAGGTGTTTAAGGATCGCAATCCCGAGGTAAAGATAGGTCTGCTGGGCTGTATGGCACAAAATCTCAAAGAGGATCTGCTACGGAGCAAACCTTATGTGGACATTATCCTGGGTCCTGATTCCTATCGAAAACTGCCTGAAATGATATCCAGACCTACTGAAAATAAAGAGAACACCGTGGATACCAAGTTGAGCAGAATGGAAGTTTACGATGACCTTTTTCCTGCCAGACGAGAAGGTATCAATGCCTGGATCTCCATCATGCGTGGTTGTGACAAATTTTGCACCTTCTGCATTGTCCCTTTCACCAGGGGGAGGGAAAGAAGTCGCTCAATC
>JAIPGJ010000056.1 GCA_021736185.1 Fidelibacterota bacterium
AGGGCGGGGGCTAAACCAGCACCATCATCTTCATTTGATTTGATGGTGGTTCCTGCTTCGATTGTCAGCGTAGCTCCGGACTTAACAAATGTCTGTCCGGTGAGCAGATGTACATCATTGGCTCGCCAGGTTTCATCTGCGGTTATTTCGCCTGAGTGTTCAATAGCAAACGTGTTTGCTGCAAGCATAAGTATTAAAGAAAACAGAAATAGCGTTCTTTTCACGGTTTTAACTCCTTTTTTGTTGTAATTGATATTTCACTCCCAGGCTGAATGACAGTCCCGGCGAGTAAACTTTTCGTAGTTTCAAATCTCCGCTGGCAGCTTCGATATGGCCGAAACGTACCGTGGAATTAAGAATATTATTGATTTTCATACTGACTTTAACTGACCCCAGAGATTTCCCTGCAGTGAGATTGAGAGAGTGAAAGGGGAATTCAAAAATGTCACCTACCTCCCCCACACCCACTGAACTGATCCGCTTTGTGAATGAGTTATAGGCCAGAGCAACGGTATATGCATTGGGTGAACGGTAATCAATTGCAGCATTGAACATCACTCTTGATTGGCCCTGCAAAGGGCGCTGTGAGGTGGAAGATGAATTAGTATAGCTGGTTCCATTGAATAGATATACCGTATCGTTAACCGTCACTTCTGAGCTAGAGATGGTTGAATTCATTGAGAAGGTTCCGAATCCCATGGTGAGTGGAATGGGTAATTTCTTTCTGAACTCCAATTCAAGACCTTGGGTACGTGCGAACCTGGCATTTTGAAAAGTCTTGTAATCAAGATCCGGTGTTGAGATCATGGAAACTTCAATGGGATTCTCGAAGCTTTTGTAAAACAATCCTACTGATATCAACTCAGATGCTGATGGATACCACTCGCCTCGCAGATCAAAATTTTGGATCTCCGCATTTTTCAAGAAGGGATATCCTATGGCTACCTCACTTTGATAGAATTCCTGGTAGGCGATGGGAGCCAGCTCTCTGAACTCGGGACGACCCACTGTTTTTGAGTAGGCTGATCGAATAATGACGTCGCTATTATTTCTATATATGAAATTGATGGATGGCAGGATAACCTGTTGTCTTAAGCGGGCTGAGGCAGTATCGCCATAAATGGTAGTGGCTGGGGCACCAGTGACAGGATTGTAACTATCCAGATCCATCCCATAGTCTTCATAACGAGCACCGCCTTCAAAAGACACACTCCACTCTTTTTTCATAATAAGAGGGAGAGAAGCCATGGCAAAATATGCCTGGGTGTTCTCCTCTGCAGTATAGCCATTGAAAGCATTTTTCGCTGTTTCATCCAACATGAGCAAACCATGTGTCCAGCTGCCGCTTGCTGTATCCAGATGAAAGAAGTTTTCTTCAGCGAAAGCCTGACCAAATTCCATGTCGGAGTACACATTGAGCACAGAATCATCCCAACTGGAACTTGATGAGTTAGTGATGGCGAAAGACCGCTTTTCAAAGGTCCTGCCCTTCTCCTGAATCCGAGTTCCCGCTTTGATTTTTAAGGAGAAATCCCCGGATAATGGCACTGTCATTTCATAACTGAGATCGAATGACTTGTTTTTATCAATCCCATTTGTATAATCACGATATCCTATCTTTTGAGCCTGTCGATCAATGACATAGTAGGAGTAGGCAGAATCCGTATCAGCATAGATCGTCTTAGCGCCATAGTTATGTGTCGCATGATCCGGTTCAAAACGGGTGGACTTGCCACCATTGAGATTCCATTCGAATAAATGCTTGGGACCAAGAACAAAATAACTCGATCCGCTAAGGCTCGTGTTATTGATGGTTTTCTCGATGTAATGGTTACTGATAAAAATACCGGATTCCACATTGGGCGTGTAGCCATTTGCGATGGTGTTTTTATCACTGGAGGTATGTGTATAGATCCGCTGTAATTTCAGCTTATGGGCGTTCTTATATTTAAGCCCGGCACTGACATTGGCCCCCAGGTTGGTTTTATATTCAGATACCTTGCCGGTGCGTTCTGTAAAAGGAGATAAATAGGGGGTACCATCACTTTCATCGCCCGTACTCAGGGCATATTGAGCGGATTCACTTTGCTGTGAGACGTAATTATTCTTAAATATCACATTCGTGAAAAACCCATATTCGAGATTCTTATTAATTTCGTATCTGTCTCCCAAATCAAAACCAAGACTTATTGGTTTCATCGCTTTGCGGCCAATGTTCACGAAAGTGGGTTTTGCTGTCCTGCTGTACTCCCCTATTTGACCGTACCACTGGATACGATCCAAACCCTCTGGTTTATAAGCAGCGGCAGTGGAAAGAATCTGGTTTTCCGGGATGCTTTCAGACAGCGCCCGACTACCGTCATCATAACCAAAAAAGTCCGTCTTGCCTGTGTAAGTCCCATAAAAGTGCTCCAATCCGTGGAGTGAATTGTGATCGCTGATGGACGCCTTCAAATTCACCAGACGTTCATCGGGATAGGCCTTGGTTTTTATGTTGATGCTTCCACCTGCAAATACGCCGGGGAGATCCGGTGTGAAGGTCTTGAGGGCGACAATGCTTTCCAGAAGCGCACTGGGGAAAAGATCCAGGGGTACCGATTTTTTATCTGGTTCAGGGGAAGGCAGGGGGGCACTGTTCATTTGTGTGGAGGTGTAGCGCTCCCCCAGACCGCGGACGATGGGAAACTTGCCTTCACGAACACTGACACCAGGCAGACGTCTCAAGGCATCGGCTGCGTTGGAGTCACCACTCCTGGACATTTCTTCAGCGCTGACTGAGTTTTCCATGTTGGCAGATTCCTGACGTTCCTGAAGCGCTGATATGGTTGTGCCCCGCTTGGTTTCACCTTGAACAACGACAGACTTGCCGCTGATTGATTCCATCAGCAGACTGATATTTTTGCGGGTATTGATACCTGCTTTGATCTGGATGTTTTCCAGATCTTTCATTTCATAGCCTATATAGGAAACACGGAGAGTATAAACGCCGGGCCTGATGTCGGGTATTTCGTAATTTCCATTAAAATCAGTGGCTGCACCAAACCCACTTTCAAGCACAATCACATTAGCTCCGATAAGTACTTCATCGGTTTCAGCATCCACAACGACTCCAGAGAGATCCCCACCAGTCTGGGGCAGGACAATCCCGGAGAGCAGGAATAAAAGGAGCAGGTTTTGTATTAATCTTGAAGTCATAACTTAATATTTCCTTTTTACACACAGTTACTTGCCAGTCGCTTTTCTTGCGACGCATGAGAATGACCTGGGAGTGTTTGAATTAAATTGAGTTTTCGTGAGTGGTTCAGTTGAAAATGGTTAGAAATGTGTGAGCACTCAAATTTCAGCCTTCACCTAAACGGCTTATTCTGAGTATTAATTTTGGTGGCACACATAATTCTCATGCTTTCCTAACATTATCCTAACAATTGAAATGCAGGTTGCTGGCGTGTGTGAAACTCAAACGTGTGAAGGAGATAAAGAAGCATGAAAAGAATAGTATTGGCAGTACTAGTTCTAAGCGTCTTGACAAATTTATATGCTGGTGACATGAAAATTAATAGTGATACCCATTTTGATTATAGCTATGAAGATGAAAATAATAGCTCATTTAATCTGAGCAGAGCCTACCTCACTTTTTCAAAGGAAGTGAATGAGCAAGTCTCATACAAATTCCAGACAGATATTGGTAGTGGTGGTCCTTCTGACTTCACAGTATATTTGAAGCATGCCAATCTTGCATATAAATCAGATTTTGGAAAGTTGGTATTTGGTCTTCAAGGAATGAATATGTTCAAAACTCAGGAGAACACCTGGGGTTACCGCTTTATTGAAAAATCAGCCATGGATCTCAATAAATATTCAAGCTCAGCTGATCTGGGTATGGGCTGGCAAAAAACCTTTGGCGTCCTGACTCCCAGTGTGCTCGTCACCAACGGAACCGGCTATAAAAAAACTGAAAATGATGGCTATAAAAAAGTATCGCTTCAATTATTGTACGGTGAGAGCAAACTCAAAGAAGGTCTGAATGCCGGTGTGGTGGTCAGTACTGAAGCTGAAGATTATATTACTCTGACAGCTACTGAAACGGGGAGCACCATTGTGTTGGGTGGTTTTGCTGGATTCGCAGCAGCTGGATTGCGTGTCGGTGTCGAGTTTGACATGAAATCAGAGCAGCTGGAAGCTGATAAAAATGCTCAACTGCTTTCAGTTTATGGCAACTATCAAATCAGCAAAAAGCTGGCTGGCTTTGGTCGTTTTGACCTGGTGGATCCTGACACAGATACCAATGATGATGGATATAATTACCTAATTCTGGGTCTCAACTATCAGCCGGAAAAGGTGTTTTACATCGCACCCAATGTGAAAGTGAAAATGCCTGAAACCGGTGGCGCTGAGACGGTCTATCAGGCGAGTTTCCGATTTAATATATAAAGAGGTCAAACCAAGTGGGTTATGGGGATCAGGACCATCGACCCATGAAACGAAAGGAATAGTTATGTTAAAAAAAATGGTAACACTTGGGCTGACAGTTCTGTTGGCAAGTCTTGTCATGGTAACTTGCAGCCGGAAGACTGAAGAACAGAAAACTGCTGCAAAATATATCACGATCAAAGGATCAGACACCATGGTCCATCTCGCCAGTGCCTGGGCAGAGTCTTTCATGAAGTCACACCCCGATGCTGATATTTCTGTGACAGGTGGTGGGTCTGGAACTGGTATCGCGGCATTATTAAACGGAACTACAGATATTTGTATTGCTTCAAGAAGCATCAAAGCAAAAGAAATAACTCTGGCCAAAGAGAAGGGTTTATCACCCAACGAGATTGTAACCTCTCGCGACGGTATTGCTGTGGTTGTGAATCCAGGGAATCCTATTTCTGAACTCACAATTGAACAAATCGGCAAAATATATACGGGTGTCTATACCAATTGGAAAGACCTCGGTGGTGCAGATCACGAAATTGTTATCCTTTCCCGTGAGTCCAGTTCAGGGACTTATGTCTTCTTTCAGGAACATGTCATGAAGAAAAAAGACTATTCACCCAATGCCATGCTCATGCCATCCACATCAGCTATTATCCAGAGTGTCACCCAGGATATGTGGGCCATTGGCTATGTTGGACTTGGATATGGTGTTCAGGCTGCTGACAAGGTTAAAATGCTGAATGTTAAAAACGATGCTGACAGCCCGGCTGTCGCTCCCTCTGTAGCCTCCGTTCAGGATGCCAGCTATGGGATTGCCAGACCCCTCCATTTCTACACCAATGGAACTCCCGCGGGTACAACGAAAGACTTTGTTGATTTCGTCCTTTCCGATGCAGGTCAGGCCATCGTTCTTGAAGCTGGTTACGTTCCCATCAACTAATTGAATGAACACCTGGCAAGATAAAGCAATACACACGATACTGGTAGGGGCTGCCTCTACCAGTATCCTGATTGTATTATTGATCTTCTTCTTTCTTGGGAAGGAAGCCTTTTCATTTATCTGGGACCCCGGATTTGGGCATCTCTTTCATACAAAATGGATCCCCGTCTCTTTCAAGGAAGAGATTTTTGGCATTGTCCCCCTCATAACCGGCTCCCTGTTGGTGACTGGATTAGCGGTAGTGATCATGGTCCCCTTTGGTGTGTTGGGTGCTATTTACATTGCTGAAATGGGGACACTTAGTGAACGTAATTTTTTAAAACCATTTATTGAAATACTCGCCGGTATTCCATCTGTTGTGATTGGCTTTTTCGGCCTGGTTGTGCTCAGCCCAATCATTAAAGAGATCTTTAATCTAAATACAGGTCTTACGGGTTTAACCGGTGCCATTTTGCTGGCGTTCATGGCGATCCCCACCGTAATAACCGTGAGTGAGGATGCCATTCAAAGTGTTCCACGCGCCTATCGGGAGGCTTCTCTGGCACTGGGAGCTTCAAAATTACAAACTATTTTCCGGGTGATTGTACCAGCCGCTCTACCAGGAATCATTGCAGCCATCATGTTGGGAACAGGCCGGGTCATCGGAGAAACCATGGCCGTTCTTATGGTCACTGGCAACGCTGCCAAGCTTACTATCAATCCATTTGATTCGGTACGAACCATGACCGCCACCATCGCGGCTGAAATGGGTGAGGTCGCTTTTGGCAGCCATCACTACCAGGCACTATTCTGGGTAGGAATCTTTTTGCTGATCATGACTTTTGGTCTGAATGTGGTCGCCCAAAAATTTCTTAAAAAGTACCAGATGCGATGAAATTCTTAAACAAAGAGAGTCTGATTGTCAATTTGGTACGGGTGGTGACCTATTTCATCGTCGTGGTGGTAGGATATCTCCTCTTGGATATCATCGTCAAAGGCCTGCCTACCATCTCCTGGGATTTTTTATCCGGAATGCCAAGAAAAAGTGGGGCTGAGGGCGGAATTTATCCAGCCATAGTGGGCACACTCTATCTGGTTTTGGGTGCCGTTGCTGTGGCACTGCCCTTGGGAATGGCCACGGCCATCTATTTATCAGAGTATGCCATGCAGGGAAAATTAAATCAGGGAATTCGACTGGCTATCATTACGCTGGCCGGTGTACCCTCCATTGTCTTTGGGCTTTTCGGCCTGGGGCTTTTTGTCCTTTTCTTTGGTTTTGGAGCCTCCATTCTATCCGGCAGTCTAACCCTTTCATTTATGATCCTGCCCACCATTATTGTGTCAAGTGAGGAGTCTTTACGGGCGGTCCCCATGGGACTTCGGGAAGCCAGTCTCGCTCTGGGAGCTACAAAATGGCAAACCGTGTATAAAAGTGTCCTCCCCTTTGCTCTGCCTGGCATGTTTACTGGATCCATCCTGGGTATTGGCCGTGCAGCTGGTGAAACTGCTCCCATATTGCTCACTGTCGCCGCCTTTTTTCTACCCCGTCTGCCCAGCTCAATATTTGATCAGGTTATGGCTCTGCCCTACCACTTATATGTCTTGGCCACACAACACCCTGATACGGAAAAAGTACTCCCCATGCAATATGGAACAGCTCTGGTATTAATTGTCATTGTGGTGTTCCTGAACCTGACCGCCATCCTTTTAAGAAATCATTTCAGAAAGAAAATCCAATGGTAAAAGAGCAACAGATCAAATTGCTTGCTGAACATGTCGATTTTTTCTACGGCAAAACACAAGCGCTATTTGATATAACCATGAGCATCCCAGATAAACAGGTTACTGCCCTCATCGGACCCTCTGGATGTGGAAAATCAACCTTTCTGCGCATGTTTAATCGCATGAATGATATCATCCCGGGAACCCATCACTCAGGACTCATCAGTATAGATGGTGAAGATATATATGCCCCTGAGACCAATGTTCCCCGACTGCGTCGCGATGTTGGCATGGTTTTTCAGAAATCGAATCCTTTCCCCAAGAGCATCTACGACAATATCACTTATGGACCCAGCATTCACGGCACCAAGGATAAAGCTGAACTCGATTCAATTGTGGAATCCAGTCTCCAGGATGCGGCCTTGTGGGATGAAGTCAAGGATCGTCTTGACACCAGTGCCCTTGGTTTGAGTGGAGGTCAGCAACAGCGCTTATGTATCGCCCGTGCCCTGGCTGTCAAACCCAAATTGCTTCTGATGGATGAACCTGCATCAGCTCTGGATCCAAAATCCACAGCCAAGATCGAGGAGCTCATCACTGCCTTGAAAGAGAGATATACAATCATAATTGTAACCCATAATATGCAACAGGCATCCCGCGTGTCTGACTATACCGCTTTTTTCTATGAAGGGGTGCTGATTGAATATGGTGAAACGCCTCAAATCTTTACCAATCCCACACAGGCAAGAACTGAAGATTATATTACCGGCAGGTTTGGATAATAGCTTAGGAGAGAAGTATGCAACATTTACATAGAGCCATAGAATATTTAAAAAAAGAAATTATCAGAGAAGCCGGTCTGGTGGAGACCAATCTACGTGAAAGCGTCAAAGCCTTGATGACACGGGATTTGGAACTCGCTGAGGAAGTTGCAGCCAGAGATCATATTCTTGACGAACTTGAAGTTGAGATTGAAGAGGAATGCCTGAAAATTTTTGCCCTTTATCAGCCTGTTGCAGTTGACTTGAGATATCTCGTCGCTTTTCTAAAGCTGAACAATGATCTGGAGCGCATTGGTGATCTGGCAACCAATATTGCCGAGCGAGCAGTCTCCCTGTCTGTCAAGGATCTACTGGACATTCCCCAAGAGATCCCCAGCATGTCTGAAATGGTCCAGAAAATGTTGAAGGACACCCTGGATGCCCTGGTCGATCTAGATGGCTCCAAGGCTAAAAATGTCATGCGAGGGGACGATCGCGTGGATCGCCTGCACCATTCCATGTATCGGATCGTGGGTGATCAAATTCAAGCTGATCCAACCCACGTAGGAAACTGGTTGGAGATTTTAGCAGTTTCCAGATATCTGGAGCGAATCGCCGACCACTGTACAAATATTGCAGAAGATGTGGTATATATGGTAGATGGCCAGATTAATCGTCACCAGTTATCAAACGCTTAAACCAGCACCGCTTTCAAATTTCGTACTGGGAAATGATTCTTGTCAACGGGATGGGATGTATTGTCTTTGTTCAGTTGCTTGGAAACACCACTCCATAACTGCTGAGAGAGTAGCCCTAGCGAGGCCTTGTCCCATTGCCCAGCCTCTATCCAATCCACAAGTTCAGGTACGATATTGGGAAAAATCATCCTATTTTCTTTTTTATGGACATACCAGTCCATAATGACTTCTGGAGTCAATTGATTACTGGATCTTCCCAAATTTAATTGCTTCAGGCACAGTGCATTACTTTCCTGCTCGGGTTGGCCTTGCAAGGGCTTTACAAGTATCTGCTTCCCCAGTGTTATGGCTTCGCTGGGTAGCTCAAAACCAGCATTACAGATAACACCTTCAACCTGGAGCAAATCCTTGGGAAAGGTCTCGCGGGAAAGCGGTTTCACCGTGATATTTGCTGTATAGCCTGGTGAGATCTGGCTGGAGTAAACAATGAAATTCAGATCCATGATTTTTTGCAGATCTTTTATTAATTGTGTGTGATTTTCAAAAGGTAAATAAACCAGTATACATCCTTCATTTAAGGCTCCTGTTCGGCCCTGCCACGGAACAATAGGTGGTAATATCGGTGCGTCATAGTGGTGCCAATGGAGCCCAATTCCCAAATCAACAGGTGCAAATCTTTGTAAAATCATCTTTGAATGTGGAAACGAAGAAACCATGGGGATAGGATATTGGAAAGCATACTGATGCCCTATACCAATTGAAGGTATATTATTTTTTCTGGCAATTCGAGAGCTGATTGGTTCAAAATCACATATGACAAGATCAATATTATCGGCACGATATTCATTGATGTCTCTCATCATTTTCAGGGGATGTGCATGAAGTACGGTATTTAATTTTTGTACCCGACCTGCTCGGGTCTGCAATGTTAAACCATCGAAAAGCTGGTAGGGTTTAAAAGCATCCATCCCCCACAGCTCCGACTCCTTTCGTCCAGAAACTATAACTTGTACTTGATGGCCTCGTTGTTTCAGTGCGCTTACAAGCTCCCGAGAGCGAGTGATATGACCATTTCCAGTGGCTTGTACTCCATAAAGGATATTCAAAGTGTCCGTCTCAAACATGGTTCGATTCCTTCAACTGATGTGTTTTCAATGTTATTGGTTGCTTTTCGACATGTGTATGCCCTTTCAGCCAATCTATCGTCACAAAATTACCTGATAGATCTTCAACAAGAGCAGTACAGGCATCAACCCAGTCACCACAATTCATATAGACAATGCCATCAATTAGTTTGATTTCTGCCTTATGGATATGCCCGCAGATGACGCCATCATAACCTTCCGCCCGAGCCGCACCGATGAGTGCTTGCTCAAAGCGCCCGATGATCCGACCAATACTTTTTGTGCGATGTTTCATGTATCCTGCCAATGACCAATAATCTCGTCCAAACCAGTTGCGAACATATTGGGTCTGTCGACTGATAAATTGGATAAGATGAAAAGTCTGGTCACCTAAGTGAGCGAGCCAACGATATGAATCCTGCATGAAAATATCGTAATCATCTCCGTGGACAACCAGGAGTCTTTGGCCACTATTGGTCAAATAATCGATCCGATCCTTGATTTCAATATCGCCAAATTTTAGATTTATGTAGTCCTTAAATAGCTCATCATGATTTCCAGGGATATAAATTATTCTCACTCCCTTCTGACTCAATTTTATTAGTTTTTGAATGACTCGGGAATGATCGGCCGTCCAATTCCAGGATGATTTCATCCCCCAAATATCAATGATATCACCGACCAGGATAATCTGTTCTGAACGATAATAGTCAAGGAATTCCAGCAATTCAACTGCCTTACTGAAACTGGTTCCCAGATGAACATCCGATATCCATATGGATTTGACTTTTTGTCTTTTCGGTTTTCTTTCTACCATCATAAAAATCATTTCCCTGTGCTTATGATTACGTGAAGCATAGAAATGGATTGTTAGATCTTGATGGAATTATGATGAGCGCATCTTGATAAATCAGTTTGAATTTTGTTGGATTTGGAAAGCTGCTATGAATATGCAGCTGTGTTGGCGGGATACCGAATTTATGGGGCACCGACCTATACAACGCCACCAATCCCTGAATACTTTATCTGAAAATTAAATTAAGGCAGTTCCTGAATTTCCAGCAGTTCATCGTGTCGCCGTGTGACACGGTAAATTGCTGTAAGCATGAGGATCGCACCAAGAATCTGACTCCAGGTCAGCGCATGATCAAAAAAGACCCAGTCGATAGTCACCGCCGAAATTGGCCAGAACATTTCCAACAGTGTAGACTGGCTGGCCTCCACCTTTTTCAAGCCGAAATAGTAAATGGACAGAGCTACGGTACCTGAGGAGAATACGATGGCAATCAGGAAGAATAATTGCTCTGAACTCAGGCGAGGAAAACTGCCAAACTCCATAAACAGGAGTATATAAATACCACTCAGAAGGCTAGTAAGTCCCAGCCGCAGGGGGGTTACAATCCTTGAATCCAGTTCGCGGAGACTGTACTTCCCCATAACCGTAGATGAACCCCAGGCAAAGGCGGCCCCCACCGCCAGCAAGCCGGCAATTACATTTTTTCCGCCGTCCTGCCACTGAGGCACAATGTTGGGGAAAGCCACAAAATAGCTGCCCAGCAAAGCAATTCCAGCCCAGAGATAGAAGCGACCTTTGAAGCGTTCTTTGAGAATAATCCGGGCCAGGATGATGGCAAAAATGGGTTGGAGTTTCTGGAGCAGGACCACGATGGAAAAGTGAATATAGTTGATATAGCTCAGCGCCCGAGTATAGGCCAGGGTACCCAGCAAGCCACCAAACACAGCGATCCAGAAGATGGACATCCATGTTTTACGGCTCAGATTCTTTATTTTTGGCCAAAACTTAATGAGCCATGGCAGGGTAATCAGGAAACCTAAGGCATGTTCAGAAAAAACAATGAACATACTGGGCAAACTATACAGGGATTGTCTTAAAAGGGCATCAATTGACCATAGAAAGGCGGCAAATACGATGGCCAGTGGTCCGATGTAGCGCCAATTCATGAAGCGTTTAAACATGGGTGCTAATATCCCTAATCATACGCTGAATATAATTAGATCAGTGTCAATGACGATGCTTTCATCTGGCTGCTGGAAAGAAAATCCAGCTGATAGAAGCGAGGATAATTATTTCAGATAAGTAATCTTTTCCAGAGCGCCGACCACCTTACCGTTGATGAGAAATCTGGCAAAATAGACGCCACCAGCCAGGTTAGCTTCAGGTTCCCAACTTATGGTCGCTGACTGCTCAAGTTCTATGCTCTCAACAAGGCTTCCACGGATATTCATAATCTGCAATACTCCTGCATCCCCGATTGACATGCGAATGTCAAATCTGACAGTGGGATTAAAAGGATTGGGATAACTTGAAGTTATTCCCAGGGTCCCGGGCACAAAAAGTGTATTCTCAATAGTTGAGGTCGTAGGTGTCCTCATCCATTCCAATAAATGTATTATCGCTTCACCACGAGAATAATCTGTGGCACTTGCAAAATGGGTCAAAGCCTCCAAACCGAAACCAAGCATGACAGCAGAGTAGGTCTCATTTTTCACTATAGCTCCACAAGATGCTCCACCGAGAAATGGGTACATTAAGATGGATGATCCCCCTTCAAGAATATTGTACGAATCTGATGCGGTCTGATTGTGAGCAGCTTCAGAATTAGCAATGGCAAAGCGATCATTAACATCAAAAAAATCGTAACCGGGATCACCATATACATAGGGTGTATTGATATCACTATCCATGACCTCCACGGCAAAATAGTCATGCACAAAATTGGTCACCGTCATATCGCCAGTGGCCATATTCTGACCGGTCATAATAATATTTCCACCCCCATCCAGATAATCTGCAATGAGGAGTGTCCGATCTGCATCCAGAGGTGTCTGATTATCTCCACTAAACCAGATGACGGTGGAAAAATCATCCAACCAATCCAATTCTGGAAGGTCGCGTTCTGCCAGATCCCAAACCACATGTACCAGTTTTGCCGCTCCCAGGGCATCCGTGAAATATGCCTGGTAATCTGAACTACCGCTCGCAGCGCCATCGTCATCGACAACCACAACATCGGGTAACCCCAATAATAATTCAAACTGTTGTTGCAGCGGCCCCGTTGATTCGTCTGAGATAAAATTTACTGTAAAGTTCACTGACTGGGGGGATAAGGTGTCACTGATATTGAATTCGAATGGCTGATTGGATGTACTGGTCGCTTGAAAATCTATTGGATTAAAAGTAACGACGCTATCTATCAATTCCACAGCATTGCCATCCACAGACAGCGTGGCCGTGGTATTGGTCGCCATGGCACCCGTATTCTCCACAATAAGCCAGATCAACACATTCTCACCCGGGGCGTATATATTATCACCATTGAAATCGCTGAGCAGCATATCTGAAATAATTAAATGTGGATTGGATTCTCGCACTTCAATATCAGCCCACATGGTGGTATCAGAATCTGAGATATTCAGGACGGCTACTTCCGTATTCACCCCTGCCCATCCAATGGATGAGGGCGTGGTTTCAAAATCAAAATTGCGATTATTGGTAAAGCCTGGCCAACTATCACCACTATTGGATCCATTGAAATACCCATCAGCAGCCTTCACGTCCACCATGTAATGATTGTCATTATTATTGTTGGATCGTGAATTATCGATGTGCCAGATAAGCAAACCCGTCCCTGGCAGATGCGATTCAGTACCAATACGTTGCCGGTTCTCTATGAGATAGTATTCCCGACCAACATCCTGTCCCTGACTATAATTGCCTACATAGGGATCCAAAGCACCATTGGTCCATAACTTGACTGCAAAGGAGTTCTCCTCAGCATTCAAGAATTCAAAGTTTTCAGCGTTTTGATTGGGCATGATTGGAATGGTCCAACCCAACATTTCCTTGCACCAGGCGGACAAATGCACTGGGCTGGAAGGTGTACTCCAGGAACCGCTGGCCATGAGACACCAGTTGCCAACACCCTCTGAGGAGTAATCCGTATCATAAAGATCCGGCAAGCCCAGGGCATGACCAAATTCGTGGGAAAAAACACCAATTTCGATCAACCCTCCCATGCCGCCAGCGCTGACTGCAGGTTGAATGATGTAATCTTCGACGCGAATTGCCTGCCCGGTAATACTGGTATCATTGGTGATATATGATGAGCCCCAATTCCCGGAATATCTCCAGCGGTGTGACCAAATGCCAGGTCCCCCGCCTTCTCCTCCACGTCCAGAATGAACAAAAAAGGCCGCATCCACATAGCCGTCATCATCACCTGAATTGGCGATGCCGTCTGGACCGTCATTGTCATACTGGGAGAAGTCCACTGTGACATCAGCCAGATCAAGGGATTCACGCAAGAAATCCCCGGTACCTCCAGGTGGTGAACCAAAACCATTATCATCGCCCTCGTAAAAACTGCTGGCTTGGCTCAGTTCGTACCATCCATATACAGTCCCTGACAGATGAAATTGACCATAAGACATTTGCTCATAATGTTCTGCCATGGTAACGGTGGGCCAGGGACCATCAAATAATTCCTTCTGGAGCATTCTGGCCACGGTGTCCTGATCATTTGAGTTGTTATATGATCCCATGATAACCGGGAAGCTCATGTAAACATCTTCACGGAGCTCGCGGGTACCACTTTCGGCAGCCTGCAAATTAGCCGCTTTTATACGCTGCATCTTGGTGGCTAAACCACCCTGAGTATATGATTCTGACATCATGGCCGTCTGCAGCTTGACCCTGTCAGAGGGGATGACACCCGGCTTTGCCGGTGAGGAACCCTGAGTGAATGTAGATATCAGTATGCTTGCAGCTATTATTTTGTAGATCACATTATGTCCAAATTTAATAAATTTCTTTTCCATCTTTTTAAGATGCAACGTGTTTGTACGAAGACAATGACTTATGCCACACAAAACATGGAGTTTTTCTAACGGAAATGGCGACTATGCAGGCATTTCAATAACGCTGGATGGCTCCGGAAAATTCCATAAAACTGTGAAACAGGTAATCTGGCTGTTCATTCTCCAATGATTGAATAGAGGAGAAGCCATAAGATAAGGCGATGGCGATGGCACCAGCCCCCTTGGCAGCGATGGTATCCACAGGATTATCACCCAGCATACACACCTGACCGGGATTGTCAATTCCCAGTTCATAAATTCCATAACGGATCACTTCCGGGTCGGGTTTGGAGACAGGCATAGAATCCCGACCCCAACTAAACTTGAAATATTTCGACAAGTTGAGTTCTCTTAGAACGGCCAGGACCATTTCTTCCGGTTTATTTGAAATGACACCCATGGGTCGATTTTCAGTCCTGAGAAATTCAAGGACTCCTGGATAAGGTTGTGCTTCATCAATAATATGAACCCGATAGAAATCGCGGAAGCTTTCCCAAATGGAAGTAACCAGTTTGTCATCCACCTTAATACCCGGCAGGTTCACCTCCAAACATTGTTGAACCAGATAATGAGCTCCCTTGCCAACATGGGACAGGATGGTCTCATGAGATAATTGCTCATATCCCATGGATTCAAAAGCTCTATTTAGGTTCGCAGTGATATCACGACTGGTATCAACCAGGGTGCCATCCAGATCAAACAAAATCCCACGGGGATTTAACATATTTCCTCAATTCAGAGATCGCAAAATCCTTACACCGCTTGAGAGGATTTTCACGCATTAATTTTTGAACATTTCTCACGCTAGTGAAAGCAGTCTTAACAAACCTGATTTAAAGATTCGTCACTTTCGTTTCGTTCGTTGTAAAAAAATCTCCACTATTCACATAGCCATAAGAATCTAGCTGCTTCAAAATAAAAGAGGCCAGCTTAAAGCCAGCCTCTTTTCGGATAGAACATGGAAAAAAGTTAAGCGAGAAGTTCCTTGGCTGCGGCATTCAGCGCGGGAACCACATCGAATAAATCAGCAACGATACCATAATTTGCCACCTTAAATATGGGTGCTTCAGGATCGGTATTAATTGCTACAATGCATTTTGAAGAATTCATCCCGGCTAAATGTTGTATCGCACCAGAGATACCGCAGGCAATATACAAGTTCGGTGAGACCGTCTTACCGGTCTGCCCGACTTGATCGGCATGGGGACGCCAGCCTGCATCAACGGCCGCTCGAGAGGCTCCCACAGCAGCTCCCAGCGTATCTGCAAGTTCTTCAATAATCTTGTAATTATCTGGTCCACCCATACCACGACCACCAGAAACGATGATACTGGCTTCAGTGAGCTCCGGTCTGGAACTGGCCTTCATGCTGGTTTCTGTGACGGTAACACGAGCATCTGCATCGCTCAAGGCAACCGTCAGGTTTTCCAGGGCTCCGTTACCAGACTTTTCTTCTGCAGCGAATACATTGGGTCTTAAGGTTACCAGAACCGGTGTCTTCTTTGCAGCAACTTTCAGGAAAGCTTTGCCGGCATAGACAGGTCTTTTGACGACGAGATGATCGCCTTCCCAGAAGGTGGCTACCACATCGCTCAGGAGACTGGCATTTACCTTGGCAGCCAGCAGAGCACTCACTTCCCGGCCCATGGCTGAAGAACTGAGCAGGACAACTTCTGCAGCACTCATAACCAGAGCATCCTGGAGTAATTTTGCATAAGCCCCTGGGCTGTACACGGCTAAGCCTGGATCATCAGCCATGAGAATTTTATCTGCCCCATAACTACTGATGGTTGCGCTTAAATCTGCAAGATTTGAACCTATCACACAGACTGATAGTGTTCCCCCTGCTTTTCCAGCTAATCTGCTTCCTTCGGAAATGGCTTCAAGGGCGTATGATTTTAATTTTCCCTCACGTTGTTCAGCAAAAACAAGAATATTACTCATGATGCCTCCTATATGACCTGAGCTTCATCACGAAGCAATTTGATGAGTTCTACTGCAGCTTCTGGACCTTCGCCAACAATGCGACCATCAGGCTTCCTGGCTGGATAACTCATTTCCAGAATTTCAATGCCCCCGGCATCGAGCGCGATATCCTTGATCTCAAGGGGTTTGCGCTTGGCTTGCATAATGCCCTTCAAAGCCGGG
>JAIPGJ010000057.1 GCA_021736185.1 Fidelibacterota bacterium
TAGATCAGTCCTCCTGGTGGTGGAAGCTCCTGGGGCCAATAAGTGCCCTGGTGAGCTGGCTATCTGAGGATAGTTTTCAGCTCAGGCGAAAGAACGGAACCTTCTACCTGGTGAAGAAGGATTTTGGGGTATTCCAGAAGCTCTGGATAGTTGCAGGTGGCCTGCTCAATATCTCTCCATCGCTGTACATAGAGCGGGGGCTCCTGCTTTCCTGGAGCCGATTTGATATCTATGTACCCTCCAGCAATATCACACTTTTTGACTGGGGCCGGTGGACCATTCCCGGAGAGGATTGGACCCTGCCCAACATCGGTGTCCAGATGACCATCTACCGGCTGGCCAGCGGCGGACTGCAGCAGGTGGCCACTGAGAGTTTATCTATCTTCCCGATGCCAGATGCCAACCCGAGCGCAAGCGAAATGACCGAGCGCTATGGACCGGTGATCAATCTGAACAGCTCGGCCAATATTCCCCATTCTCGCATCCGGGCATTCCTGGATGAAGAAGGCTACCAGGCGGACCGGGCTGAGATCCTGACCCGCTTCGATCTGGATGAGCGAAATACCTATGCCATCGTGAAGGCTCAAAAGAAGAAGAATGATCTCTCCGGAAGCACACTCCTACTCTCCTTTGAGACGACCTATGATGACCACTATGAGGTTCATTTTCGTGATGAGAAAGCCAGTGAGATTCTCAACTTTTTAGCGGCAGTCAGCAATCGGTACTGGCTGATTGACAATGCCGATCGGGTTCACCTGCTGGAGAAGGAGCATACGGGATCCACCTTCATAATCCAACAGGCGGATCTGTTATCGATCACCCAAACAGAAGAAAAAGTTCTCGAGCATGTAACTCAGATCAAACGCTATGAGGAGGACCAGACCGGGAAGGTCACAAGTTGGGGCATCAAGCTCCGGAAGAACGAGTATGAAGCCATCATGAATGACCTGGAAGCTGACCAGGAGAAATCACTGAATAAGACAGATGTTGAGGTGATTAGAAGAACGGGTGCCGCGCTGCTAAACGAGGCTCAAATGGATGGCGTATCCTATGGCCAGGTGATGGTGAGATCTCAGCATCTCTATAACCCCATCGATAAGTTGAAGCTGGAGGTCCGTATATGAGCTTGCTGGGCACTGGAGCACCGGCTTGTATTTTCCGGGGCCAACTGATCTATTTTCCATCACCCATCAAGGGCAGTCGGGATGAGGATTTCAAGGATGAAACCGAGAGCGTGACGAACGTCCTTGGATCCCGGATCAAATTTGCAAAAAAGCTGCGCTGGTATGGGAAATATGAATTCGCACTACCCAGCCCTGATATTTTTGACACCCTGATAGCTGCCTTTAATAGCGGTGCTCATATCACCTGGATTCCCCACATCGATGTGCCTTTCATCCGATACCAAGTGGATTTGGAAAAGGTCAAGCCCTCACCCGTCCAGGGAGACCCCCGGTTCTTGAATGTCAAGGTTGAAGTATTGGCCGTCAACCTGTCCAGCAAACGTCCATCCCTGGACAATATGATCAGTGCAATCAGTCCATTTAATGTCGCAAAGCTTAGAAGGAGTTAGCCATGTCACGTTTCGCATTCGCAATACTGGGACAAACCGCAGAGGAGATTTTCTCCGGTCTACCGTGTAAGGTCAAGGATGAGGTTCTGAATGCCTTCGTGGCCAGCACAAATCCGGAGGATGGTTACCCATTCACGATCATCATGAACAACGATAACTCCTATTATGTGGATGGCCTTCCCATGAGCAACTATTCCGTATATGCAGGCTCCGGTGTTGTTCCCCAGGATGAGCTCAGTTATAAGGTGTTCTTGAATGAGGAAGCTCTTTCCCATTTCAACGACGCCATGGATACCGGTGCCCGGGTGTGGCATCACAAACTGGATGACACCCAGGCGACCCTGGCCACGATCTGGAGTTCCAGTCGGATCAGCGAGCTATTGGCTCTGAAAGCCGACGCCAGTGCACTTCAGGCTGTGGTCGATGCCATGGCGCTATTGGCTGCAGCTGATCATACCCATGACGCCTATGCGGTGAAAGAGGCCGGAGACGGACTGGTCGCTCTCGCAGGAAATAAGCTGGGGATTGCGCTGAGCACCGAGGATGGCGAAGAGGATATGAAGCTGAACACGGGGAAGCGCTTGACACTCAAAAAGGTCTTTACCAGCACCAATTATATAAATTCCGGTTGGTCCTTTGGGCAGCTTATGTCTGCCCTGGACAGCAAGCTTCGCCAGCTCCAGGATGCTTCCGGAGCTGGTGGAGGTTTTTATCAGGTTTTGCATACTCTCCAATATGTGGACGCTACACCCCAAAACCTGATTCCATTCGGGAGCGGTATCAGCACTCCCGGAGGCGGTGTGGATTATTATGTGACCTATCTGAACATGCCGCTTCCCAAGATTCCGGAGATGCGACAACTGGTCCTTTACTTCAATGGGGCGATCAATGCTTTTACAGGATTTGTGAAACTGACCTGTGGTGGTCTGAGCGTCGAATCCCCGGAGTTCTCGAGCGGGGCTGGTGAAAACTTCGCTCTCTATCTTGATATCTCTTCGCTGACAAGCTGGGTCTCACATACCATCCAGATCGATATCAAGAATACAGGTGGTGATGAAACATATGTGGAATCACTCTCCCTGGTTGCTCGTGACGCTGTCACTGGCCAGGTGGGCGAGTCTACATATGCACAACAGAATCCAGTAGAATAATTGATTGAAGGGATCTGCTCCTAAGAATGGAGTAGGTCAAGGATGTAGGCATCCTCAACCCAACCTGGCTGCAACCAGGAAGAACCCGAAGGTCTACTCCAATTCCAAGAATCATGAGAAAGTAACCTTCGCCTTTTAATTGGAAAGAGGAGGTTGCAATGGATGCAGCAAATCAGGATAGTTTGATCTCGTGGGTCGGTGGCAAAAAACAACTTCGCAAGACGATCTCCCAATACATACCAAACAACATACAAGGCTATATTGAACCCTTCGGTGGAGCTGGATGGCTTCTGTTCTATAAATCGAAGTGGGCTCAGCTCGAGGTGTACAATGATATTAACAGTGACCTGGTCAATGTATTCAGGATTGCCAAGTACCATCCAGAGGCTCTTCTAAAGGAATATGAGTATATGATGGCCAGTCGTGAACTGTTCGGCCAGGTGAGGGCAAATCCGGGCTTCACTGAGATTCAGAGAGAAGCCAGATTCATGTTCCTGCTTCACAGGTCATTCGGAGCGATCGGTGAACACTTCGGTACCTCCAAGCTCACCCCAGTTAAATCACAGCAGCACCTGCTAAAGAAGATCGACCTGGTGAGTAAGCGATTGGACAAGGTTATGATCGAGCATCTGTCATTCGAGGAGCTAGTGACTAAGTATGATGATCCTCAGAACTTCTTCTTCTGCGATCCACCCTACTTCCATGGCCACGACTACGATCTGAAGTTCGATCATATGATGCTGTATGACGTGCTCTCAGAGATGGAAGGGAAGTGGCTACTCACATATGATGACTGTCAGGAAGCGCGAGATCTGTTCCAGGGCTACTGGATGAAGTCGATGGTCAGGCAGAAAGGGATCGAGCGAAAGCATGGGGATATGGAATACAAGGAGGTATTAATCGCCAATTATGAGCCGATTAAACAGGGTTTAAATACTGAGCTATGGGATGATGAGTAGAGTGGCCAGAATCGCGTCGATTATGGATTGTTCATTTAAATTGAAAAAAGTGCTCATTTAAAATGCGCGTCAATACTGGTCCAGGAAGCGGTTCATAAGCCTGTGGAATTAGTTTGTAAAAAGTACTTGCATATCATGACGTGCCAGTGTTATAGTATTGTAGAACACCAAAAGAGGTGAAAGAATATGAACTTTGATCAAAAAACACCGATCTATCAACAACTGGCTGAGTCTATTCGACAGGACATTCTCTCAGGAGCACTGCCGGCTGAAACGGCCATACCTTCCGTTCGGCAGATTTCTGTAGAGTATGGACTGAATCCTCAGACCGTATTAAATGCAACTCAATTACTGGTTCAGGAGGGTCTCTTGGAAAAAAGAAGAGGACTGGGCATGTTTGTCCATAAAAGCGCCCGCAAGCAACTCAACCAAAGCGCCTGCGAACGATTCAAGAATGAAACGATTCAAGCTGTGGTTCATGAAGCCCAATTGCTTTCTATCTCACAATCCGACCTGATTGAGCTGATCCAAAATAATTATGGGGAGGAAGTCTGATGTCTGCCCTTATTGAATTAAAAAATGTGAGCAAATCCTACGGGGATCTTAAAGCCCTGGATGCTGTGAATCTTGAAATCCCTCCAGGCAAAATAGTCGGTCTTGTAGGTCCCAATGGGGCCGGCAAAACCACCCTGCTCAGAGCGCTCACCGGTGAACTGGATTATCAGGGGGAAGCCAGGGTCCTGGGGTATGAACCACGGACCCAACGTGCAGAGCTCATGGGGAAAACCGGCGTTATTCACGATATTGCTGTTCTGCCATCCTGGATGAAGGTCAAGGAACTGCTAAATTTCCTGGAAGATATCCACCCTGGTTTTCATCGTGACAAAGCTGAGGCCTTCCTTAAGTCCACCACAATCCCCATGGATAAAAAAATTAAAACATTGAGCAAGGGCATGAAAACCCAGCTCCATCTGGCAGTCACCCTGTCGGCCGATACCAGGCTACTCATTCTGGATGAACCCTCTCATGGTCTGGATATTCTTTTCCGGAAACAACTCTACACCAGTGTTCTTGAAGATTACTTCGATGAGGAAAAATCCATCTTGATTTCAACCCATCAAATTGAAGAAGTTGAACACATCCTCAGTGACGTCATCTTCATCAATAAAGGGAAAATACTCCTCTATGCCAGCATCGAAGAGCTGGGAGAACGGTTCACCCAACTGACCATCCCAAGCGACCAGGCAGAAGAACTAAGAACGCAACTTAAGCCCATGAGCGAGTATGGTATTCTGGGCCGGAGGGTCTTTTTACTCGAAAATACAGAGAGCAAGGCCCTGGTCGGTCTTGGTGAAATCCAAACCCCGTCAGTTGCCGATATTTTTGTTGCCCTTATGGGAGGTGAAGCATGAAACCTTTATACGTCCTATTAAAGCGTGAATGGCTGGAATGGCAACGGGTTATCCTGGGCACTATTCTGATCATAACCTTTTTAAATGTCCTGATGCTGCTTTCTGTATCACGTGGTTCACATTTTTTCCACCAAAAACTGGAGGATAATGGTCATCTCGCTTTAGATGATTTCCAATTGAACGATGACGAGGAAGTTGACTTAGATATTCGTATGAACGGGAAAGATCTTGAAATCACCATCGATGGGAATGACACGCCCCGAAGTGTTGAGCAAATGCTCCGTAAAGTGGCCGTCCCCGTTGCCTTCGGTCTACGATTTGGGATGATGGGAACTTTTGCCTTTGTCCTGTTTCTCAGCATGTTCTATTTCTCAGATGCCATATTCAAAGAACGAGCAGACAACAGCACTCTTTTTTATCGTAGTCTGCCGGTTAATGATCACCAGCTTCTCGTTTCAAAGATAGCTGCGGGTCTTATCGGAGTGATTGGGTTGACCCTGTTTCTATCCATTGAATTCCTGGTCTTTCTCAAAGTGGCAATCTGGATTATGGGTGAACCCTTCACCTCCCTGGCAAGTCTTGTCTTGAGCCAGATATCCTATCTGAGACTTATCTGGGATTGGTTTGGATATCTCGTCTTTGCGGCCCTTCACATGGCGCCCCTGGCCCTCTTTCTGATGCTGGTTGGAAGTTATGTGAAAGGACGCCCACTCATCATCGGCATCGGTGCACCTATCCTGCTCTCCATCAGCTGGGCGATCATATTCCAAAGTGCTGCATTATTGAAAACCATCGGCAGATTCATCTGGGGTTTTAATCAGGTCATTATCGATCAGTGGCAAATGATGGAAAAGGGTCTTGATTCAGGCATGCCGATTTACGGAAATTTCTGGGCTTATATCTTTAATCTTGACACTGCCATTTCGGTTTTGGTATCCGCCTTGCTTTACTACGGGATATGGCACGTGTATCGAAAGAATATACCAACGGGGTAAAACCCAATAACTTTGGGAAAAGAGAAATTACGATGAAAACGAGAACCGCTTTAATCATTGCACTCATACTGGGAATTTTCACCTATACGCTACCCCTCTATGCGGCTGACAAGGAATATCATATCAAGGAGAAGACCGTCATTGAGATTCCAGTGGTGGGCAAGATATCAACCCTGACATCAAGCTATCTCTCAGGTTGCAAGCTAAAAGAGAACACGACCATCAAGATGCATAACGCACTGATCAAAATGGTGAGCGAATCAGATGGTAAAAGTACCGATATGACGCTCTCCAACTTATGTGAGGAGATTCAGTGGGAGTACAAGCCGGAATCTGCAAGCTATGAGTCCCGTTCATTTGAAGAGCTTCGTAAGCAGAGATCGCTGGAGAAGGATGAGCATGGAACTCATATTGATATGGGGTCAG
The DNA here is from genome assembly GCA_021736185.1 of Fidelibacterota bacterium. Lineage (GTDB taxonomy): Bacteria > Fidelibacterota > UBA8477 > UBA8477 > JABMPR01 > JABMPR01. The sequence goes on from JAIPGJ010000057.1 coordinate 6,517, forward strand.
ATCATAATGATATAGATGACCTGCCTAAAATGGTTCGGGAAATCCAGGGCTACGAAAAAAATATTAATGGTCACAAAGCCAGAAAAGTGGTCACAACCGCGTATCCTGAAGATTCATAAAGTCGGATCGTGGTGGAAGAGTTCTACAGCAATGATTCCCCGGCATTATCCAAGATATCTCGAGCCAGAGAGGATCTGAGCCTGAAACTTGGTTATGATGAATCCCATGTAGAAGGGGTTCCCTCTCTGGTAAATGTCATCTATGACTCCATTAGAAGGGACAAGGAATGGTCACGTCCTGAAGGGCATATTGTAAGATTTGTTATCAGGCTCCTGGATGAAGATGATGATGAGATTTTTACCATGCAGTATGATGTCCTGGAGGCAGAGACCCTCAAGTATCAAGAGGATCATTTCGCCCTGAAGTGAGTTAGTGCTTCAGATGAGATCGAGTTTCAGGAAGTTATGCCCTTGTTTTGAATAAATGGCATATAGATTGCCGCCTATAAGAAAGTTTGAAGTGAGTTGGGTCGGTTCACTTTAACTTGATAACATGACACCTATTCCGATCCCCAACGACAAGAGGGTTCAATCTCATGGAAAACATTTCATTTATTCAGCGGATTGTAAATTTATTTTTTACTCCAAGCAAAGCCTTTGACGGTTTTCGCGATGGGGTGAGCTATAAGGATTGGCTTTACCCCTTAATCATTGTAACTGTGGGAACAATTATATTGCCACTTTTTTACAGAGATATAAGCCTTGACGAAGGTGAATATCGAATCGCCCGGGCGGAAAAATCCATCGCCAACAATCCAGACATTCCAGAAGAACGCAAAACAATTATCCTTGAAAGGGTATCAGAAAGCTACGCTAAAATTGATGATGCTCGAGAAAATCCCTGGGCACTTCGAAATATGTGGGGATATGCCCTGGTTCCAGTCATGTTTTGTGTCATGACGGCCTTCTTTGCCGGCATTCTGCTACTCGTTGGAAATTTTGGAATGGGAGGGAAAGTCAAATTTTTCCAGATGTTCACCATGGTGATGCTAACCTATCTCATTGGTGGAAATGGCTTTTTTATGAATTCAATTCCAGGAGTGGGAACCCTGGAACTTCTGGTTAAAACCCCCTTAATCATCATCAAAGAATCTACCAGTCTGGTCTTAAGTCCTGCAATCATGTTTGATGAGATTGACTCCTTCCTCAAACAATTTCTTAACCAGCTTGACATATTCCGTATCTGGGGTATGGCGGTCATGGGATTTGGCTTTGCCAAACTATATAACAAATCAACAGCTACTGGCATCATGGCCGTCGGGTTTCCCTGGCTCATCCTGGTATCAATTGGAGCAGCCCTGATGAAAGCTAATGCCATGGCCATGGGCTAACAACCAGCTCACTCAGAGTCAAATAAAAAATTATTAGAATAGGAATTTCAATGCGTTCATATTTCATAGAACTTTTGCTCATTTTTCTGATCAGCCTTTCCGGGTTTGGTCAATCAAATTCACCCATAACCCTTGATGATTGTATCCGCATAGGCTTAGAGCACAATCAATCGTTGAGAATAAATCGATTTGAAACCGACCGAAGTGTCTCGCAAGCGAAAAGCAACATTGGTATGGTTTTGCCTGTTGTTAATTTTGGCCTCTCAGGTAGCACCAGAGATGTATCAGGTACCGGTTGGAACAATGGCTATTCCAGCTCACTCAGCCTCTCGCAAAACATCTGGGATGGTGGTGCCTGGTGGAACACCCTTAAATCTGCCAAAGTGGCTCAGGATGCTGCCAGTATCCAATATGAGAGCTATGAAACCAACACCATCTATCAGATCAAAGCCGCTTATTACACTTACCTTTCAACCCAGCAATTGCTGGATGTCTACCATGAAAATCTTAACACCAGCGAGTATCAGCACCAGCTTACGCTGGAAAGGTTCAAATTGGGAGCTGCTTCCCAAAATGATACCTTGAGAACCCGAGTAAATATTGAGCGTGCCCGACTGCAAATTGTGAATGGAGAGCTTGACCTACAGTCAAAATCTCGTAACCTTAACATTATTTTAGGGCGCGACGCCAACGCTCCCCTCACCCTGGCTGAACCCGTATGGCAAGCAGTGGAAGTCCCCGCGCTTGATCAGGTTTTAGATGAGGTTCTTACATCAAACCAGTCACTTCAGTTGCTGGGGCAGAACAAAGAGATCACAGCATATAGCGTCAAGATAGCCAAAGCGGGTTACATGCCTTCTCTGGGTCTCTCCGCTTCTTATAGCAATTCAGCTGCAGCCATTGGCGATGTCTTTGGGGAGAATACTGCGACCAAGTCTGCTGGAGTTTCCCTCAGCTGGAACCTTTTTAACGGGACTCGTACCAGTAGAAGTGTAGAACAGGGAAAGATTAACGCCAAACTGGCCGTGGAAAATTATGAATTATCAGAACGTAATCTTCGCAAGGAATTGGCGCAGACCCTCGAGCAAATGGATGCTCTAAAGGAATCAGTATATATCTCTCAACTTATTCTCACCGCTTCTGAACAGGATCTTCTCCTCGCACAGGAGCAATATAAAATCGGTTCACTTTCCATCCTGGATGTGTTGAGAATCACCGCAAGTTACGAAGATGCAAAATCAGAATTGATACGCACGCAACACAATCTGAAAATAGCTGAAGCAGGATTGCTCCAGCTAATGGGAAGGCGATAAGGGGTTGACATGTCCAAAAAGAAAATAATTATCATTGTCCTGGCTGTCATTGTCATTGGGGTCATTGGCTTTTTCGCCGTTAAAAAAGAACAGGGAAATACAAAAGATATCCAAGCTGCCAAGGTGCAGCGTGGACAGGTTGTCCATAAAGTTGCCGCTTCGGGTAGAATTCAACCAGTGGTTGAAGTGGATGTCAGTGCAGATGTAGCTGGTCGGGTTATTCGCATGGCAGTCAAAGAGGGTGACTGGGTTCAGAAAGGACAATTCCTGGCCCAACTGGACGCTACACGGTATGCAGCGGATGTAGATCGTGCTGAACAAGTGCTTGCTTCTGCGGAAGCCTCTTTATCTCTGGCAGAGCTTGAAAAAAATCAGCAATACGAACTGTTTCAAAAAAAATTAGTCAGTGAACTCATATATCAGGGAGCTCTGGTTCGGTATCAACAGGGCTTGTCAGCAAAAAAGCAGGCCGAAGCAGCTCTGGCTCAATCCAATGATAACTATAATAAGACAAAAATGTTTGCACCCATGTCAGGGACGGTAACCGTGGTCAACAAGGAAGTCGGAGAAATGGCGCTGGGTTCTGCCTTCAGTCGAGACATCATCATGACCATTGCCGATTTGAATGAAATGGAAGTCCTGGTAGACGTAAATGAAAACGATGTGGTGGATGTCTCGTTGGGTGATACCACAGAAATTGAAATCGATGCTCTTCAGGATACTTCCTTCCAGGGTATTGTGACTGAGATTGCCCATAGTGCTCAGAACACCGGACAGGGAAGTCTTGACCAGGTGACCAACTTCAAGGTACAAATCAGACTTCTAAATCCCCCCAAAGAAATTCGCCCCGGTATGTCGGCGGCAGTTGATATCCGCTCAGATGTTCGGAATGATGTTTTGTTTGTTCCCATTCAAAGCATCACTATGAGAAAGCCCAAGCAACTTAAAGAAAAGCAGGACAAGGAGCTTTCGCGTGCTGACAGCAGCATGAATGAGGAAGATGAAGATCTGGATCCCGTCGAAGTAGTCTTTGTTCTGGTAGACAGTGATAAGGGGAAAGGCAAAGAAGTGGTTCAACGCGAGGTAGTCACAGGTATTATTGGGGAGCGTGATTTTGAAATCATCTCCGGTCTGGAACTAGATGAAGAAATTGTCACGGGACCTTATAAAGAAATCAGTCGTGGCCTCAACGATGGCGACAAAGTGAAGGTAACCATGCGTAAAAAGTTTAATGCTGAAGAGCTAAAATAGTCAGGAAGTACTCACTCTTTATCCATGGCAATGAACCATTTTGAACGACTTTTGAAAATACGGATAACACTATGTTACTAATTCAGGTTAAAGACCTTTATAAAATTTACCAGATGGGAAATACAGAAGTTCGGGCTCTTGACGGAGTCAGCTTATCCATAGAGCAAAATGAATATTTGTCCATCATGGGACCATCGGGTTCGGGTAAGTCAACCCTGATGAACCTCCTGGGTTGTCTTGATACACCCACTTCAGGTGAATTTTTTATGGATGGCATCAATGTGGCCACCATGGGTGATGATGAATTGGCCCATATCCGTAACAAGAAAATCGGATTTGTATTTCAAACCTTCAATCTGCTGCCAAAATCTACCAGTTTGCGTAACGTTGAATTACCTCTCATTTATAATGGCGAAATTAAAGCGCATGACCGGAGAGATATGGCCATTAAAGCTCTCACAAGGGTGAATCTAGGTGATAGAGTAAACCATAAGCCTAACGAGCTATCAGGGGGTCAGAGGCAACGTGTCGCGGTAGCAAGAGCCCTGGTCAATAATCCAGCAATTATTTTGGCCGACGAACCTACGGGTAACCTCGATTCAAAAACAGGTGAAGAAATCATGGCTCTTTTTGATGAACTTCACAAGCAGGGCAACACCATTATTCTAGTTACACATGAGGAGCATATTGCCGCTCATGCTTCTCGAGTGGTCAGGCTCCTTGATGGAAAGATTGCCGTAGATGAGCCCACTCACCGGGGGAAAAAGTAAGCTGATGAAAAGTTTTTTCTGGGAAAACTTGCGCATTGCCCTAGCAGAATTATGGGGGCATAAGACACGATCGATCCTCACGGGAACCGGAATTGTCATCGGAATTATCGCAGTATCCCTCATGTCCACGCTTATCAATGGTGTAGATGGGCTGTTTGAAGAAAGTATGAAGTTTTTGGGCCGCGGGAATCTCTATGTGGAGAAATGGCCATGGATGGGCGGTGGAGATGACTGGTGGACATTACGCAATCGTCCACGCATCGAGCTTGATATGGCTGACGAAATCAAGGAACGTTCACAATATGCCCTGGTCGTTGCGGCGGAGAGGGGACGTTCGGCTAATCTCAGCTATAAAGATCTTTCCGCTGAAAACATTTATATTCATGGTGTCACCGCCAATTACCCTGAAGTATCCACTGTTGATGTGGAATTTGGCCGATTTTTTACTGACTCCGAGGATCGGACAGGATCCCCGGTTGTGCTGCTGGGATCTGAGGTGGCAAAAACTTTATTCCCCCATGAAAATCCAATCGACAAAATGATCTTCGCTGGATCTAAGCGTTTTCGAGTCATAGGGGTCCTTGCTGAAATGGGACAATTCATGGGCTCGTTCTCCAATGATACCCAGGTTATCATTCCCCTCGAAACATTTAACAAGATTTTTCATGGTCCCTGGGGGCGCAGGAGCATCACAGTAAAAGTCCCGGAACACCTCGTAGAAGAAGCCAAAGAGGAGCTACGAGGTGTTGTTCGGGTCTTGCGCGGGCTCAAACCTGGAGAACCAGATAATTTCGCCATCAATCAACAGAACGCCTTCAGAGAATCCTATCAGGGAATCAAGATGGCCATTGGCGGGACGGGTATGATCATCACCGCCCTCTCCCTTCTCGTTGGAGGAATTGGGATTGCCAACATCATGTTTGTCTCAGTCAAGGAGCGAACCAGAGAGATTGGCGTGCGCAAAGCATTGGGGGCCACAAGTAGCCAGATTCAGGGACAGTTTCTGATTGAGGCTATGGTCATCACCGCTTCAGGGGGGCTGGTTGGGCTCATTATTTCAACCCTCATCAGTTTGGCTATCAGCAAATTTCTATTCCCGGCGACCATGTCATTTGGCGTGGCATTTATGGCCATTGCCCTGAGCGCTGTCGTCGGTCTTTTTGCAGGCCTGGCACCGGCCCGCAAGGGGGCCAAGCTGGATCCCATTGAAGCATTGAGATACGAGTAAACAAATGTATATAAGAACGACACTAAAAACACTTAACGATGCCTTTTTCATGGCCTTGGAAGCGATCCATGACAATCTGCTGCGCTCGATCCTTACCTTGCTGGGTATCGTCATTGGTGTCTTTGCAATTATCGCTGTAATGACCGCTATTCGTACCCTGGAATCATCCATCAATTCAGGTTTAAACATCTTTGGCTCAGATGTAATTTTTGTTCAGAAGTCACCTGTGCTGCAGATTGGTGATCATAATAGTAGACGTAAATATTGGAGACGCCCAAATATTACCTGGGACATGGTGCTGGAGCTGAGAGATCGAATGACAGGTTCTGAATTTGTCAGTGGCCAAGACGGGACCGGGGGTAAAACGATTCGCTATAGAAAAGAATCAACCAACCCCAATGTCGGAGTCCAGGGAGTAGATGAATTTGGTCTGGAAGCATTGAATCATAAACTCGAGTATGGTAGAAATTTTATCCCCGAAGACATTGAATACAATCGTCGGGTTGTCTTACTCGGCAGCGATGTCATTCAAAAACTATTCCCCTTTCAGGATCCCATCGATCAAAGCATCAGCATTAATGGAATTGGTTTTGATGTTATCGGCACTCTAGAGTACAAGGGTGAAATGTTTGGACAAAGCCAGGATAATTTTGTTATTGTTCCGATCACCACTTATCTCCAATACTTCGGTAGTCGTTGGACATCTCTGGGTATTTCCGTTAAAGCCCCGGATAGCGAGAGTTTTGATCTGATCAAGGAAGAGTTGATTGACCAGATGCGTATTGTTAGAGGCCTGGGACCCATGGACGAGAACGATTTTGAAGTGACCTCCAATGATGCGCTCATTGATACTTTTGGTACTTTTACCGCAGGGATAAAGCTCTTTGCTGGTGCTGTGAGTATCATTGCTCTGGTTGTAGCAGGCATTGGTATCATGAATATTATGCTGGTTTCTGTGAGTGAGCGAATCAAAGAAATTGGAGTCCGCAAAGCTATTGGAGCTACTCGCAACAATATCCTTTTCCAATTTTTATTGGAAGCTGTTTTCCTTTCATTAATCGGTGGTGTCATCGGCGTGCTACTGGGAATCGGCGTGGGAAATATGGTGACCCTGGTGATGAAAAATGTAGCCCCTGTCATTCCCATTGACTGGGTCTTTATTGGATTGGGTGTCTGTTCATTTATCGGAATCGTTTTTGGCATCTACCCCGCCTACAAAGCAGCCGGACTGGACCCCATCGAATCACTCCGCCACGAATAGTTCAAGAAAGCAGTTAACATCAAGATGGATACCCAGCAAAGGAATACACATGAGTAAAATAATCAAATTTGGTGAGGACGTTGAAGGCTATAACATCCCTGTTTTAAATGAACGTGAAATCAGGGCCGCTGCAGGAATGCTTTTTCTGGTCATGCTGTTTTCAATTCAGGCAGCTGGGGGTTCCGGGAACTTTACCCCACTGAAATATGCCGTCACATTTTTCCTGACTGACATGTTGATTCGTGTTTTCATTAATCCTAAATACTCCCCTACCCTTATTTTGGGTAGATGGATTGTCAGAAACCAGACCCCTGAATATGTCGGTGCTCAGCAGAAGAAATTCGCCTGGTACATCGGAATCTTTATGGCATTGGTCATGTTTGTTTTGATCACCCTGGTGAACTCATACAGCCCGATTACCGGTCTCATCTGCTTTCTTTGTCTCATCTTCCTGTTCTTTGAATCCGTCTTCGGCATTTGCCTGGGATGTAAGGTTTACCCATGGATCTATAAGGAGAAGGCACAATACTGCCCCGGGGAAGTTTGCGAGCTGAAAGATCGACAAGAAATTCAAAAGACATCAAAGGTACAGTGGTTGATTGTATTGGGCTTTGTCGTCTACATTATTGTAATCATCACATTATTCAATGATTTCTATAGCAGACCGCCTTTTGATTTATTCGGCCTTGAAGGTAAAATGCATCAATAGGTTATGCTGATTCAGAATTAAAAAAGAGGCCCTCACTCTTTGGTGAGGACCTCTTTTGATTTCATCCCGGGATGTATTCGTAAAAACTTAATATGCTTTGGCAAAGATCACTTGTTGTGAACTCTCTTCTCCAGTATAAACACACTTGCCAGAAGCTTCAGGTTGATCAAAGGGTATACAACGAATCGTTGCTTTCGTTTCGTTCTTGATCTTTTCTTCAACCTCAGCAGAGCCATTCCAGTAGGCCTTGATAAAACCGCCTTTGTTCTCCAGAGTTTCTTTGAAATCATCCCAATTATCCACGGTGTGTGTATTGGCTTCGCGGAAATCCAGAGCACGCTGAAAGAGTGCATCTTGAACAATATCCTGTTGATCAGCCAGAAATTTCACCAGATCAGTCAATTGAATAAAATGTTTTTCTCCAGAATGCCTGATGACCACCACAGCATGTCCCTTTTCAATATCCTTGGGACCAATTTCAACCCGCATGGGGACGCCACACATTTCCCATTCATTAAATTTGAAACCAGGCGAACTTTTTTCATCATCATCTACATGGACACGAACCGCTGCTTTTTTCAAATCGGCAACCAATTCATCAACCTGATTCATGACGAGCTCTTTGGTCTCATTCCTGAAAATGGGAATGATCACCACTTGATAGGGTGCCACTTTGGGAGGCAAAATTAAGCCCTTATCGTCTCCGTGGCACATAATCAGACCACCAACCAAACGGGTACTCACACCCCAACTCGTGGCGTAGACAAGCTCTTCCTGATTCTCTTTATTCTGGAAGGTGACCTCAAATGCCTTGGCGAAGTTCTGCCCCAGATAGTGACTGGTACCAGACTGTAAGGCTTTGGTATCGCGCATCATGGCTTCAATGCAATAGGTGCTCACCGCACCGGCAAACTTTTCTGATTCAGTCTTCTGACCTGTCAGGACAGGCATAGCCATATAGTCCTCTGCAAAACGTTGATAAACACCCAGCATTTTCAGGGTCTCTTCTTCAGCTTCTTCAGCTGTTGCATGTGCTGTATGACCTTCTTGCCACAAGAACTCAGTGGTTCTCAGGAATAAGCGTGTCCGCATCTCCCAGCGTACCACATTGGCCCATTGATTGATCAGTAAGGGCAAATCCCGATAGGATGATATCCATTTCTTGTACATGTGCCAGATAATGGTCTCAGAAGTTGGGCGGACCACCAGGGGTTCTTCCAGCTCCTTGCCGCCGGCATGGGTCACCACAGCTACTTCAGGGGCAAAGCCTTCAACATGCTCGGCTTCCTTCTTTAAAAAGTGCTCTGGAATGAACAGGGGGAAATAGGCGTTTACATGTCCGGTATGCTTGAACATCTGATCCAGGATGCGCTGAAAATTCTCCCAAATCGCATATCCGTACGGTCGAATGACCATAGTTCCCTTCACAGGACCATAGTCCGCCAGCTTGGCTTGTCTGACCACATCGGTATACCATTTTGAAAAATCTTCGCTCT